>NZ_JBQFPJ010000055.1:0-731 GCF_056534475.1 Ruegeria sp. D4 | reverse complement strand
GGGGGCATTTCTCGGAGGGTTTAGCCCCAAGTGCCTAGTCTCGTTCCATGTTCTGATGACCTGGCTGGGGTGGTAGGAATCCTTGCCCACCGATGAAACCTATGGGCTTGTCAGCGAAGCCCGAGAAACTGGGGCGGTTTCGGGAGCATTTAGAGGGTCAGCATGGGGCATTCTCGACCGCTGGAGTACCCGTTCACTGCCGCTAGAGTGACCACTAACTGGCGCTGACGGCGTCCGTAGGACTGGTTCAGGGGGCTGACGGGTGGTCGCTGGCGGTTGGGGGGGACGTTCAGGTTTAGTGCAGCGAATGACTGTTCTGAGCTGATAGTGTTGAAAAACTCGATGCCGCTATATTTGCCTCAAAATCTTAGAACAAATTCCTTCCAACTTGGCACTCAGAAGATAATGTTTGAAAAAGTGAGATTTGGCGGAAAAATGTTTCCCCAATTTGGCCTAATCGGTTCGGACACGAAGTTTTTCAACACTATCAGCCCTAAGCCGACACCATCAGGTCACCCACAAGCAGACGCCTGAACCGCTTTGTCGTTGCGGCGAAGCCAACGTTTCAATTCAATTTGACTTGTGTCAATGCGGTACCGTTCTCAGCCGAGTTCTTTTTTGTTCCACGAAGAAACTTCAGCGAGGGGTGGTTGCAGGGCAATGCTGAATCTCAGATCAATTGCGGCAAAGCGGTCAACGTCAGCACTGAGTGCGCTTGCCTGCCTACTTTT
>NZ_JBQFPJ010000054.1:0-762 GCF_056534475.1 Ruegeria sp. D4 | reverse complement strand
AACCCGCGAGACACGATCTCAGGGAAGCAGGCTGACAATTTATCTGCTTCATTGAACGCGAAACTGAGTACGCAATTCGCACGAACCGAAGTACTGGTTGTGGTTTCTGAGATCGGTCGTCGTGTTTTAGGGGCTGCGTCAGATGAGTAATCTTTTGAGATTCTGCCATTTTGGTACAACTCAATCACCTATTCGATACCGTTCTCGGACTTTGGCTTTTGTTCGACCAATTGGATCTGGGCGAGCGACATGAAGACCCAACTCACTTTATCCCAACGATGACTTAGGAGCGTCTAAATGAAGAAGTTTTTACTGAGCATATCAATGTCATTTCTCGCAGGCGAACTTGCGGCACAATCGCAATTGACGACCGCGTCGCCCATTCCTGATGGCGCGGAAAAACGGTTCTGCTACTATCAGGGTCTCGTGTACTCTGAGAACGCCTTCATACTATTGGTCGGCACCAACACCGTAACTTCTACAGCTCCTCAAAAAGAAGAACGGTTGCTGCGTTGCTTTCGTGGAGACGATGGAAATTTGTCCTGGCGACCGCAGAGCACACTTCAGCTTGGCAAGTAGAGACCCTGAACCCATTTTCTGTGCTTCAGTAAATGGGTCGGAACGCCTCTAACCAAAAGGAGGCGCACCACGATGCCACAGATCAATGCCAAACTGTCCGAACTCTATTGTTCCAAGGTTGCTCATCTGGCGCATGCGCCATCGCTTCCCCCGTGACGTCGGCCTCTCGTCTTTAGGACGGGA
>NZ_JBQFPJ010000053.1:0-833 GCF_056534475.1 Ruegeria sp. D4 | reverse complement strand
AGCAGACCTACACCCCCAACCTACAGGACCAAGAACTGGCCAGCTTATAACGAAGCGCTCAAGCGCCGGGGTTCGCTGACGATCTGGTTCGACCCTGAGATGAGCTGGGATGGCGCGCCGACAGGCAGGCGTGGCCGCCAGCAGATCTACAGCGACGCCGCTATACAGACGTGCCTTTCGATGAAGGTGCTGTTCGGGATGGCGCTCCGGCAGACAACTGGCTTCGTCGAAAGTCTGCTTCGACTGGTTGGCCTCGACTGGACGGTGTCCGACTTCAGCACGCTGTCGCGCCGTCAAAAGACGTTGGCCGTCAATATCCCGTATTGCGGCTCCAAGGGTCCGCTACACCTGCTGATCGACAGCACCGGCATCAAGGTCGAGGGCGAAGGCGAATGGCACGCCCTCAAACATGGTGGCCCGAAGCATCGCGTCTGGCGCAAGGTCCACCTCGGGATTGACGAGGAAACGCTGGAGATCCGGGCTGTTGAGATCACCGGGAGCCACATTGGTGAAGCACCGGTTTTGCCCGACCTGCTCGGCCAGATCCCGGCGGACCAGGAAATCGGCATCGTCACGGCAGATGGGGCCTACGACACACGCAATTGCCACGATGCCATCGCTGACCGCGGCGCCCGCGCCGTCATCCCGCCCGGCAAGAACGCCAAGCCATGGAAGACCGTCACCGCTGGTGCCGTAGCGCGCAACGAGGCGCTGCGGGCATCGAAATACCTCGGCCGCGCCCTCTGGCGAAGATGGAGCGGTTACCACCGCCGGAGCCGCGTCGAGACCAAGATGCATTGTGTGAAACTGCTGGGACAACGGCTCATGGCGAG
>NZ_JBQFPJ010000052.1:0-963 GCF_056534475.1 Ruegeria sp. D4 | reverse complement strand
CCACCCGCCAGCACCAGCGAACATTCTTCAGCGCCCCGGAACGACTCGTCAGCGGTCCAGTCTTACGGACGCCGTCAGCACCAGTGGACGGTCACTCCAGCGGTCAAAATGCCCCGTGCTCACTGATAGAAATGCCCCCGAAACCGCCCCAGTTCCGGTCACCGGTCGGAAAAGTTGATAGGTTTCATCGGTGGGCAAGGATTCCTACCACCCCAGCCAGTTCATCGGAACATGGAACGAGACTAGGCACTTGGGGCCAAACCCTCCGAGAAATGCCCCCGTTTATGCCCCAGTGGTTTCGGGTGATACGGGTGTTGAGGGTGGGACCCCAGAGGTCGTTGAAGGCCCATACCACGGCCCCTCAAACAAGCCAAACTTTAAAAAGCTTAAGAAATTGCATATAATCTGCTGCATTGTACCAATCGATGGTCTCGTTCACGGGGCGTGTCATGGGGGGGCCAAAAGGAAATAATTCTCACGAGAATGCCGGCGAATGGCATGCTTCAATGTCGGTCGCCTTGGCGCTTGGGCTTGGTTTCTTCGTTCTCACTTCAGTTGCAGGCGTATTGGGTGTGGGGCTGCTTGTTGGCTATCGAAATACCTCAGAGCTGCTGACCCAGAAGGCTCAACTTATTATTGGCACACAACGACAACAGGTCGAGCGTTATCTGTCTGCAGCTGCAGATCAAATCGACTTCATTGCGGGCAGGATTTCCTCGGGGGAAGTTGAACCGGAGGGTTCTGAAGAGTTCGTTAGCCTTTTGCTTGGCGCGGTTTCAGCTACCCCCCAGATTCTTCGGATACAGTTTATCGACAGACAGCAAATCCTGACAGGGGTTGAACGTATTGAAGACGAGACACTACCCATATTCGTAAAGCTTGGAGAAGATATCGACCTGCGCCACCTCATCGACAAAGTAATCGAAACTGGAGAAGCTAACTGGGGTAAAATACTCTGGCGTG
>NZ_JBQFPJ010000051.1:0-1057 GCF_056534475.1 Ruegeria sp. D4 | reverse complement strand
GGGGACCAGTTCAGCAGGCGGCGTGCCTTCGAGATATCGGCCAGAGCATAGCGAATGTCGCCGGCGCGGAAATCGCCGGTGACTTGGACGCCGTTGCGCGCGTCCCCGACAAGGTCGATCAGTTGCCGGGCCACGTCGATGATGGTCGCCGCCTCGCCTGCGCCGATATCCACGATCTGATCCGAGAAACTGTCCAGCGCGACGGTGCTGGCAAAGGCGCGCACAACGTCGTCGACATAGACAAAATCGCGGGTGATATCACCGTCCTCGAAGATGTTGAGCGTCTTGCCCTGCATGATCTGGTCGGCAAAGATCGAGATCACGCCGGTATAGGGGTTCGACATGGACTGCCCCGGGCCATAGACGTTCTGCAGGCGCAGAATGCCGACCTCGGTCGGGGTGCCCCAGAAGGCCTGGGTCAGCAGGTATTCCTGCATCAGCTTGGTCGAGGCATAGATCGAGGCGGGTGCCACCGGGCAGGTATCGGCATTGGTCGGCACCGGCGTCAGGGTTTCGCCGCTGGCCGATTTCGGCAGGAAATCTCCGTTCGACATGTCCTGGCTGGTGCGGGCGACCGCAGGCACAAGGACCTTGTTGGCGTCCACGCAGGCGCCCTCGCCATAGACGCTGCGCGAGCCGGCCAGAATGATGCGGCGCACCGGGGTATCGGCCGCGCGCACCGCCTCGATCAGGTTGGTGGTGCCAATGATGTTGACCTCGTTGTACCGGGTCGGGTGGTCAAAGGACTGGCCGGTGCCGGTTTCGGCGGCCAGGTGGAAGATGAACTCGGGCCGGACCTGCGACATGGCGCGCTGCATGTCGTCGCGCGAACGCACGTCGCCAACGATCATCTCCGCGCCCGAGGATTTGGCGATCCTGAAATTGGTCTCGTTCTGGAAATGAACCTGTGGGTGCAGAGAGTCGAAAATCGTGACGTCATGCCCTTGCTGAACAAGTTCAGCGCTCAGCCGCGACCCGATAAAACCCGCGCCCCCCGTGATCAGAATCTTCATTAAGCTATCCACCATGTCTACAGATGGCGCGTCACTAGTTCATT
>NZ_JBQFPJ010000050.1:0-1063 GCF_056534475.1 Ruegeria sp. D4 | reverse complement strand
GGCACCACTTTAACATCCAGTTGCGTCCGATTTTGACTGATAGTAGCTTGTAGTTGCAGGATTTCTACTGTCGGATTGTTCGATGTTGTCCTGCCACGTGCGCTGTAATCTACCCCCAAATGGGGTACCGAATTGGGGTACGTGCCACACGATGACTGGAAGGTACCCCCAATGCCTGTCTTGAGCGACGCACGGATTCGGACTCTAAAACCTAAGGAGAAGCCCTACAAGCAGGCCGATTTTGACGGACTATATTTGCTGGTAAAGCCGAACGGTTCGAAACTCTGGCGCTTCAAGTATCGTTGGCTCCAAAAGGAAAAGCTGCTGGCGCTGGGCAAGTATCCTGAAGTGACACTGGCTGATGCGCGACGGAAACGCGACGACGCCCGCGGCCTGATCGCAAATGGCGAAGATCCTTCCAGCGTTCGCAAAGACAAAAAAGCCAGAGAAGAGGCAGAGAACAACGCTACCTTCTCCAAGTTGGCGGCAGAACTGCTGGAAAAGAAGCGCAGCGAAGGCCGTGCCGAAGCAACGCTGACAAAGACCGCCTGGTTTCACCGGCTACTTTCCGCAGACATCGGGAAAATGCCGATCACGCAAATAACAGCACGGGATATTCTGGTTCCGCTGCAGAAGATGGAAAAAAAGGGCAATCACGAAAGCGCCGTACGGATGCGGTCTGCTGCCGGGGCTGTCTTTCGCTATGCCATCGCCCTAGGACTCGCGGATAACGATCCGACCTATGGTTTGAAGGATGCCCTAATCCGGCCCCAGGTACAGCACCGCGCGGCAATCACTGATCCGGCGCAGGTCGGTGCATTGCTCCGGGCTATCGACGGGTTTTCCGGTCAAAGAACTACGCGCCTCGCGTTGCAACTGCTCGCGTTGACTGCCCTGCGCCCCGGAGAGTTGCGAATGGCGGAGTGGGATGAGATCGACGAAGCCAGAATGGCGTGGACCGTTCCGGCACATCGCGCCAAGATGCGTCGGCCTCACACAATACCGCTGTCCCGCCAAACCTTCGATCACTTGAAGGAACTGCGCGAACTGACGGGCTGGGGCA
>NZ_JBQFPJ010000049.1:0-1200 GCF_056534475.1 Ruegeria sp. D4 | reverse complement strand
TGTCTTAGCCCCGTAAAACTGTGCCACTATTTTGGTGTCACGGAAGGGATGATGGATGGCTCGGAAGCGGTATTCGGATGAAGATGCGTTGAAGCTTTTGCGCGAGATCGACGTGCATTTGCATGATGGTTTGGATGTTGTGAGCGCTTGTCGGAAGGCGGGGATTTCAGACAAGACGTATTACTACTGGCGCAAGAAGTTTGGCGGCATGGGGCGGCCGCAGTTGTCAGAGATGCGAGCGCTTCAGAAAGAGAATGAGCGGCTTAAGAAGATCGTGGCTGATCTTCAGCTCGACAAGCTGATCCTGAAGGAGAGCCTGGATCATTTAAAGCCCAAGGCCTGACGGTTGATGGGTTGCGTCAGGCCGTGATCCACACCCGCCAAAAGCTGGATACATCGGAACGTCGAACCTGCGCTGTGTTGGGTGTGGCGCGGTCCAGTCATCGCTATCGGTCCAAGGCTACTAGTGATGATGCGCTGCGCCTGGCGATGATCCGGCTGGCCAAGCAATACGGACGATATGGTTATCGGAAAGTGACAGCGCTTTTGCGGATAGAGGGCTGGCAGGTCAATCACAAGAAGATCGAACGATTATGGGGCGAAGAAGGCTTGCAGCTGCCACATCGGCATAAGAAACGAAGGCGGCTCTATCACAAGGGCAGCTCTGTCATCCGGCTCAGGCCCACGCATCCCAACCATGTCTGGGCGATTGATTTTGTCCATGACAAGCTGAGCAGTGGGCGGAGCTACAAGATGCTGACTGTGCTTGATGAGTACACCCGTGAGGCGCTCTGCGTGGCAGTGCGACCCAGAATGAATGCAGCTGACGTTCTGGACGTTCTGCACCGGCTGCTGATGAAACACGGTAAGCCCGAGTTTATTCGTTCAGACAACGGCCCGGAGTTCATCGCTGCACCGCTTCAGGAGTGGCTCCGACGGGTCGGTATCCAACCGATCCAGATCTACCCAGGGTCACCGTGGGAAAATGGCTACAACGAACGCTTCAACGGAACACTCCGTCGCGAAGTCCTCAACGCCGAATGGTTCCACACAACCAAACAAGCTCAGGTCGCCATCAATGTCTGGCTCAGACAATACAACCAGATCCGGCCACATCATGCTCTGAACATGCGCCCACCTGTGCCTGAAACCTTATTAGAGAAACCTCAATTTAGTGGTGCCGAACGAGGGGGCTAGACA
>NZ_JBQFPJ010000048.1:0-1217 GCF_056534475.1 Ruegeria sp. D4 | reverse complement strand
ACCTTGGCCTCGACCGCGCCGTTGCCGTCTTCGCCATTGGCGGCCAGACCGTCGACGACCTCGATGATCCAGTCCGCGATCTGGCGGAATTCGACCTCGCCAAAGCCGCGGGTGGTGCCGGCGGGGCTGCCCAGACGGATGCCCGACGTGATGGTCGGCTTTTCCGGGTCAAACGGTACGCCGTTCTTGTTGCAGGTGATATGCGCGCGGCCCAGAGCCTTTTCGGTGGCGTTGCCCTTGACGCCCTTGGGGCGCAGGTCGACCAGCACCACATGGGTGTCGGTGCCATGGGTCACCGTGTCCAGACCGCCCTTGATCAACTGATCCGACAGGGCCTGCGAATTGACGACGACCTGCTTGATGTAGTCCTTGAAGGCAGGCTGCAGCGCCTCGCCGAAGGCCACGGCCTTGGCCGCGATCACGTGCATCAGCGGGCCGCCCTGAATGCCGGGGAAGATCGCCGAGTTCACTTTCTTTGCGATATCTTCATCATTGGTCAGGATCATGCCGCCACGCGGACCGCGCAGGGTCTTGTGCGTGGTGGTGGTCGCCACATGCGCATGCGGGAAGGGGCTGGGATGCTCGCCTGCGGCGACCAGACCGGCAAAGTGCGCCATGTCCACGTGCAGGTAGGCACCGACCATGTCGGCGATTTCGCGCATGCGGGCAAAGTCGATCTGGCGCGGGATGGCCGAGCCTCCGGCGATGATCAGCTTGGGCTGGTGCTCTTTCGCCAGCGCCTCGACCTGATCGTAGTCCAGCATGTTGTCTTCCTTGCGGACGCCGTACTGCACCGCGTTGAACCACTTGCCCGACTGGTTCGGGCGCGCGCCATGGGTCAGGTGACCGCCGGCATCCAGGCTCATGCCCAGAATGGTGTCACCGGGCTTGATCAGCGCCTGGAACACGCCCTGGTTGGCCTGAGAGCCCGAGTTCGGCTGCACGTTGGCGAAACCGCAGCCAAACAGCTGCTTGGCGCGGTCGATGGCCAGGTTCTCGGCAATGTCCACGAACTGGCAGCCGCCATAATAGCGCCGCCCGGGATAGCCTTCGGCGTATTTGTTGGTCATCACCGAGCCCTGCGCCTCCATCACTGCGGCGCTGACGATGTTTTCGGACGCAATCAGCTCGATTTCATCGCGCTGGCGCCCCAACTCGGACCGGATCGAGCCAAAAAGCTCAGGATCACGATCCGAAAGAGACTGGGTGAAAAAACC
>NZ_JBQFPJ010000047.1:0-1554 GCF_056534475.1 Ruegeria sp. D4 | reverse complement strand
GCCACATCATGCTCTGAACATGCGCCCACCTGTGCCTGAAACCTTATTAGAGAAACCTCAATTTAGTGGTGCCGAACGAGGGGGCTAGACAGCAGTAAATCGCGGGATTTTGGCCCCTGAATGGCAAGGTTTGGCATCGCGTTCCGCATCGCGTGCACCCGAACCTGCAGGCCCATATCCGTCGCCAATGCCTGCAGCGAACGACCACTTTCCTCGGATCCGCAGCACCAACGGAAGATTTCGGGCGCAAGACGGAAAAGCGTGCCGTCATCGATAACCGAGCCGCTTTCGTCACACATCAACGTGTAAGACCCACGCCAGACCGGCAGCTTCGCCACGTTGCGAGTTGTTGCCTGCTGCAGCAGTTTCTCGGCGTCCGGGCCAACAATATCGAATTTGCGCAACCCGCTCATGTCCTGAACTGTCACGGCCTCACGACAGGCCCAGTATTCACCCAAGGTGCCGTGCGCCGGAAAGCTGACTGGCGCCCATAGATCACGTGCAGGCACGAATTGTTGAGTCAACGGGGCCAGCCGATCATGAAATGCGGATTCCTGACTGATCGACATCGGGGCATCTTCCTTTTCACGATAGGCAACCGCACGGCGGATCGGCGTTTCTGGGCGGTAAATGCGGACGTGCACATCCGTCGGGTTCCAGCCATTGATCGGGTCAATATCGTCCGGGCAAGCGGTCGAAACGCACACCAGGTCCTCCATAGCGCGCATGGCGACATAGTCACCGGGGCGGGAATAGGACTCCTCGGTCAGAATGTGATGCGTCGCCGGATCAACCCATGTGTTCCAGAAAAAATTGATCGCGGGCCAGGCCGAACGACGCGCGACACCGTATCGGGTGCTCTTCTGCGCGCAATAAAGGCACGTGCAACAATCGCAAGTCCATTGCACGAACCAAGGTTGAAGACCGGGTTCTCACCGCGCTCTCCGACCAATTGATGGACCCAGAATTGTTCAGAGTCTTTTGCGAAGAGTTCATCGCAGAGACCAACCGGTTGAGAACTACCTCCCAATCGTCTCGCGCGTCCAAAGAAGCCGAACTCGCAAAGACCAACCACGCGCTGGAGCGTTTGGTTCAAGCACTGATAGACGGAGCGCCGACTTCGACCGTCAAAGGCAAAATGGCTGAGCTGGAAGAGATGAAGGTCAAGCTGGAGAGTGACCTAGAGGCGGCGCCAGCCCCGCAACCGACGCTGCATCCCAACATGTCAGACGTCTACCACTCAAAAGTCCGCGACCTTGCCAACGCTCTCAATGAAGCCGATGTGCGCAGCGAAGCTGCTGAGGCGCTACGGGCTCTAGTCGACACGGTGGTGCTGACACCGTCTGAAGACGGATATGACATGGACCTGCATGGAGATCTTGCCGGTATCTTGGTCTTAGCAACTGACAAAAAAGCAAAAACCACCCAAGCCGGTGTGGCTGAGGCGATTTCGCAAGTATCGTTGGTTGCGGGAGCAGGATTTGAACCTGCGACCTTCAGGTTATGAGCCTGACGAGCTACCGGGCTGCTCCATCCCGCGACACTTTTGATGAC
>NZ_JBQFPJ010000046.1:0-1575 GCF_056534475.1 Ruegeria sp. D4 | reverse complement strand
ATTTGTCGATGATTGATCAAGATGTCAGCTACGGAATCTTTGACTTAAAAGGCTCCAGCGCGGCAATTCGGTCCCTTCGTTCCGCCTGCGATTCAGGTCCTAGCCAGGGGGCCTCCTACGAACCCCCCGAAGGCATCGTCTATTGTGGTGGCGGAGCGATAAAACGCGTGATCGAACCCGTGATTTTGGACAACCCTGAGGGAGACTGGGACGCGCGAGTAACAGTCAACGGTGATTCAATCAGAGCAATGACGGCCTACAGTTACTTCGGAAACTCTGAGCCGCCGGCCGGATTTGTCGTAGCCCTACTTGGGGAAGACAGGTCCGAGTTTCTGATTTTTAGCGAAGGCTCGGTAAACTGGCTGGAATACGGGGACTACAGATATGATCAGTGCAATTGATGCTGCCTTCCAAACACCTTCCCAAGTAGTGCGTCAATTGAAAGGTCCAGTTTCCAGGTTTGTGCTGGTCTCTGGTCTAGTATGGAACTCACCAGCTGTCGCGGCTGACGTTTCGCAACTTCCAACCGGTTTGCGAGCAAAGGTTGATCTGGCGGCGCAGGCATGCGCGGAGTTCAACAACGGTCAGTTTGACTTAGATTGGGGCGCGGTTGAAAGGGTCGATCTCGACGGAGATCTACAACGCGACTGGGTTTTGAATGAGTCTGGTTTTGCGTGTTCGAGCGCCGCATCTCTTTACTGCGGAACTGGCGGATGCATGTCGCACTTCTTGATTGAAGAGGAGGTTCAATCCTTGCTCAACCAGGGCTGGACGGTTGTTGATTTTGGGCGTCAACGCGTTGTTGTTGCGGATATTCATGGATCCAATTGCGACGGAATAAACCCAACGCCTTGCGTCACCGCCAGTGTTTGGGATGCGGACGCTAATACGTGGCGCTCGTCTGCTGGCGATTGGGAATAAGTTGCATTTGAGAATTGCAGATAAGCCATAGGAGCTGGTTTGTTCGATGGGTTCTCTGTGGCGCGCAAACTTATGGGCAAATCGTGCAAACTTATGCGCAATTGCTGTGCAAAATTATGGGCGAAGACACTTAGATTTTCTGAATAAAATCAATGATAGGAATGCAGCGTTATGAGCGCACCTACATTAGGTGTCGAATGCTGCGTCCCATAATGCTGACAGCAAAATTCCGTTGTGGACGTCCAACCGCTCAGCATCAGTTTCGCAGTCTTTCCACGGCTTAATGTGTGAGGCTCTAAGGAGTTCAGTGTCAGAAATGTCCGAAATCGGGCAAACTACACAGGTATGGGCTCCACGCGGTCATTCGCTCAGTCGCGATGCATGTCCGCTTTCCGGACATTCGCCGCGACTGAGCGAACGACGACACCGAGCCTAAACCGGACCTGGTTAAATTGCGTCCCAGATTTGATGAAACCAGTGGAAGACCATCATGGTCAGCTATTGAGAGTAACTTTTCTTTGGTGCAGTCGGCGTCACCACTCTACCAAGGCCTCATGTAAATTGTACTGATAGCTCGGTGTCCATCACGCCACCAAAACCAGCTGACCATTCTTCACCCGGAGACACTGGCCATGCGTCTGTCAAAGTACCGGT
>NZ_JBQFPJ010000045.1:0-1673 GCF_056534475.1 Ruegeria sp. D4 | reverse complement strand
ACTGTCCGAACTCTATTGTTCCAAGGTTGCTCATCTGGCGCATGCGCCATCGCTTCCCCCGTGACGTCGGCCTCTCGTCTTTAGGACGGGATCCGACCAATATTGGCTCATACGAGCTTCGGAACGGCAGAGCATCACTACATTCACGCCCAAACCATTGAAGCAGGCCGCGACTACGCGGATCTGATCAACCAGAAGAAAAAGGTCTGTCGATGACCCGAGTCGCAATCTATGCCCGTTTCTCCAGCCAGATGCAGCGAGACGCATCCATCGAAGACCAGATGCGACTGTGCCGGGAGCGGGCAGAACGCGAGGGCTGGACTGTTGTTGACGCCTATTCGGATCGAGCGGTCTCTGGCGCGTCCATGTTGCGTCCCGGGCTGCAAGCGCTGTTCAATGCAACCCAGGAAGGACGAGTTGATCTGATCTTGGCAGAGGCGCTGGATCGGTTGAGCCGGGACCAGGCAGACATCGCTGCGATATTCAAACGCCTGAGCTTTGCAGGGGTCGGCATCATGACTCTGACCGAAGGCGAGATCAGTGAGTTGCATGTGGGTCTCAAGGGGACCATGAACCAACTGTTCCTCAAAGATCTGGCCGACAAAACCCGGCGCGGTCTGCGCGGGCGGGTGGAGCTTGGACGCTCCGGTGGCGGCAGCAGCTATGGCTACGACGTCGTCCGGCGTCTCGGGCCGGACGGCCAACCCGTCACAGGAGAACGAATGATCAACGCAGCAGAATCTGAGATTGTCCGGCGGGTGCTTCAAGAGTTCTCAGAGGGGCATTCTCCCAAAGCCATTGCGCGCCGCCTCAACACCGAGGGTATTCCCGGTCCCCGTGGCAAGTTGTGGCGTGACACCGCGATCCGGGGGCACCGAATGCGTGGAACAGGCCTTCTCAACAATGAGCTTTACATTGGCCGCCTGGTCTGGAACCGGCTGCGCTATATCAAGGACCCCGAGACCGGCAAACGCGTTTCTCGTCTCAACGATCCCTCCAAATGGATCATCACGGAGGTCCCCGAGTTGCGGATTGTCGGGGATGAACTTTGGAAAGCGGTCAAGCAGCGACAAGGCGAGATCGAGGCTGATCCCCGCGTCAAAGCCATCAAGGAAACCAAGTTTTGGGAGAAGCGTCGCAAGAAGCACCTTCTGACCGGTCTTGCATTCTGCGGCACCTGCGGAGGACCACTCGCCACTGTCGGGCGCGACTACCTCGCCTGCTCTGCCGCTCGCAAACTCTGTACTTGTTCCCATAAGCAATCCATTCGCCGCCATATACTGGAAGACGCCGTGTTGGATTTGCTGCGCCGACGTCTGATGCAGCCCGACGCTGTGGCCACATTTGTCAAATCCTTCAGCGAAGCCGCTAACGCAGAAGCAGGCGCAGTGGAGACAACCCGGACCCGCCTGCAATCCGAGCGGGACAAAGCGGCGCGCAAACTGAGTGGTTTTTATGACGCGATTGCAGAAGGCATTCGCACCCCAGGGCTTCAAACGCGGCTCGAAGAACTCGAAGCGCAGATCGCCGAGCTTGACGCAAAGCTCTCCGAGCCTGTGCCCTCACCGGTGCGCCTACACCCGAATCTGTCGGAACTCTATCGCTCAAAGGTCGCCGATCTGGCACAGGCACTATCAGACCCGGCGATCCGCACGGGGGCCTTGGAGATTATC
>NZ_JBQFPJ010000044.1:0-1822 GCF_056534475.1 Ruegeria sp. D4 | reverse complement strand
GGTGGGCAAGGATTCCTACCACCCCAGCCAGGTCATCAGAACATGGAACGAGACTAGGCACTTGGGGCTAAACCCTCCGAGAAATGCCCCCGTTTATGCCCCAGTGGTTTCGGGTGTTACGAGTGTTGAGGGTGGGACCCCAGAGGTCGTTGAAGGCCCATACCACGGATCAGCGGTTTGCCGAGACATAGTTTTGCTTATCTTGCTGAAGTGAATAACGGGCGTCGTCAAATTAATGACCGGGCAGCGAGCAAAGCTGACTGTCAGTCTATTCATTAATGCGCCAGCTTCGAAATCGAACTTTCCTGCTTGCTCTGAAAAACTTTGTCAGCATTCGCCCCATGTTTTCTATGGCGTGTTTTCAGTTTTTCTATGCTATCGAACTTTAGGCTCGTGAGCAGTTTGGTGTTAGCGAATATATTTCGACCAATTCCTCTCTACCTCGAAGCTTGTGTGCGCCTATGCGCTTAAATTCTATTGGCTTGACCAACGCGCTTCGAACAGAGCTGGAAACAAGAGTATTCACTTCACCTAGAGTATTGCCCAAAACTCTTCCGGCTTCTTCTAGCCGTTGCGCGACATTCACAGCATCTCCAACCACAGTATAGCTGAGCCTCCCCTCACTGCCGATATTCCCAACAACTACACGACCGATGTGGATTCCTATGCGCAGTCTAACTGAGTATGCTAAGCCTGCATCTACTCGTTCTTGTTGATTATATTTCGTAATCCACTTTTCGATCTCAATCGCTGTTTGGCAAGCCAGATCTGCCGCATCATCTTGATGTTCCAGAGCACCCCAAATCGCCATTACGGAGTCTCCGATGAACTTGTCAATGGTACCGCTGTTATTTTGGATACAGTCAGCAAGCCCTGCAAAGTGATTATTTAGGAACAATGCCGTTTGAGGAGCTGTTAGATGTTCGGACAATGTCGTAAACTCAACAATATCCGTAAACATAATGACTACGTCTCGGTGGGATGAGCTGATCTGCTTCCCAGCGTTTCGGCGCATCAGTTGGCGGACTAAACGTTTCGGCACGTAGAGTTCAAACCAGCGCAGTCCCTCAAGCATGAAATTATATGAACGTGCTGCCTCATCCAATTCTCGGAAGAAAGATCCTTCGATTTCATCGACATTCGAAATATCAAGATCGTGAACCCGCTTTGCACTGTCGGACAGTCGGCGCACTGGCTTGGCAATTTCCTGACCAATCCAAGCCGCCACCCCCGCCGAAACAACCGCCATAATAAGACAGAGTATAATCGCCCACTTTAGTCGAGCCGCCTCCGCAATAATGTCGTGGGCTTCAAAGTAAGTGGCTACGGTTAGCGGCTGAGCACCATAGTCGGACAACTCTTCAAAGAATATAACATATTCCCAATCGGCGTAGGCGACGAACCGGGTGTTTGCACTGGTCAGAAAGTACCTCGCGACGCTAAAGTGATCATTTAATTGCCACATTGCCGAAACAATTGGATCGGAAAAACGGTCTTGTTGAGGAAGTGGTGCAGCGCGGTTCAAACCGGCATAACCAAACGCCATAAGTGGATGAGCCAAAACAGCGTTTCGACCGTACAGAATAAAGACGTTCGCTCCGAATTCCATTTCCTGGTCGGCCAAAAATTCAGACATTTTTGTTACCGAAACCCAAGCTGACAGGACGCCGACAATCTTACCTTTCTGAATGATCGGCCTTTGGTAACTCAACACAGATTGGCCATACTCATCACGCCAGAGTATTTTACCCCAGTTAGCTTCTCCAGTTTCGATTACTTTGTCGATGAGGTGGCGCAGGTCGATATCTTCTCCAAGCTTTAC
>NZ_JBQFPJ010000043.1:0-1861 GCF_056534475.1 Ruegeria sp. D4 | reverse complement strand
CAATGCAATTCCAAGGAGCACGATCCTCGCCAACGCCGACTGTGACCTGTGTTCCCGCCTCGCTAAACGCGGATGAGAGCACCACGACTTGTGAATTGTTCGTTGTGCTGGCTACATCTCGCAAACACGCCTGCTGAGCCGGCGTGAGTTCGGCGGACGCACTGGATGTACTCGTCTCGTCGCAGGCTGCAAGCAATGCGAAACAAGTTGCGCCTGCAATCATCACCATCTTGTTGGACATTTTCTTCTCCCTCTTGTTCCCATGAAATTATTGAAATTGGATGGGCTTGTTTGAAGTTCTCGCGTCAGAGCAGGCTATGGAACATACTTCGACCCTGTGATTTCCCTTCCCAACAACTTGTCGCGGGGGGCTTGGTCGGCGGGACGATATTTCGTTGACTATCGGGGCCGACAATAACGTGTGAAGGCCGAATGACGTCACTGGCAAATGCTAGAGCAAACTCTGGAAAGAGGGCGAGTACGTTTAGTCTGATCATCGCGTCCTCCCAGCGCTCAATCATTGTAAAGTGCTTTCCAACCGCCAGCACTCACTCAAGCAGTCGGAAGGGCTCGGCACAGCGAGCAGCAACGACAACAACGGAGGTAAAATAAAGTTGTGTCGAATTCGCATGTTTGAATCTAATTTCTAATAAATCAATATTTTTTCCGCGCGTAAATTTCTCTACGCTCTCGTACGATAGGCCTCTGCGCTCAAACAAAAAGGTAAGAGGGAGCATCCTTAGGGGCGAGTGTGTTCCCCTGAACGGCGAAGCGTTCTGAGGCCGCACAGAAACAATGAAGGGATTGAAAGATGGGATTTGGTGAATCCGTTAAGACGTGTTTCTCGAAATACTTCCAGTTTTCCGGGCGGGCGAAACGTTCAGAATACTGGTGGTTCTTCTTGTTTGTAGTTCTCGTGAGTGCCGCTTTAGCTGTGCTGGATACAATCATATTTGGGACTGACCCTGAAACAGGGCAAGGATCTCGGGTCCTGTCCTCTGTTTTCCAACTGACTGTTCTCATACCTATGCTGGCCGCCGGTTGGCGGAGGCTGCACGATACAGGACGACCTGGCTGGTATTTGCTGCTACCGATGGCGCTCAGCATTACAACGCTTTTTGTTATGTTGGGTGGGGTAGCGTTTTTTTCGGTATTGGAGCAAGGGACCGAAAATCCCGATGCATTGCGAGGACCTGCGGCCGTCCTGGGTGTGACCGGTATCGTTGTTGTCTCAATTCTTCAATTGGTTCTGTCCATCCTGATGATCTGGTGGCTTACGCGACCTTCCCAAGAAGGCGCAAACGAATACGGCGAACCTGTTTCTTGACCTGGCTGCCCGGGCAATTGGCTGGAATCTCTGCTGAACGACAGCGCGAACCGTAACTCCATGGAGAGAAAAAATGAGTTTCAAAACGATTTCCACTGGGACGCTGATGGTGGTTATGGCGACTACAGCATCAGCGGAGTGGTCGTTTAGTTCCGGGCCCAATCCCAATGCATTTATTCAATCTGGAAACATGACGCTGGAACTTCAGTGTAACCGTATCCGCTTTGCACCGGCTGGATATGAGGACAGCCAGGACATTGTGGAGAAGCAGGGGCTTTCCATTCGATTTTTGAAGAACGGCACCACCGAAGTTGGGGCATTTCAAGTTGGCGCAGAAAACGCGGCTTTGCAGATCGTCGACAATTTTCCTGTCGAGGTCAGTTTCAATAGTCAGCAAGACTATGGTTTTGTGCTGGACCAGCTTGCGGCCAATGCATCGGTTAATTTGTCGATGATTGATCAAGATGTCAGCTACGGAATCTTTGACTTAAAAGGCTCCAGCGCGGCAATTCGGTCCCTTCGTTCCGCCTGCGA
>NZ_JBQFPJ010000042.1:0-2792 GCF_056534475.1 Ruegeria sp. D4 | reverse complement strand
AGGGCTCAAGACGCGCCATCTGGGCGTCGGTCAGCCAAAACAGATCAGACATGTTCACCGCTCGTTTTTCGAACCGTGAATCACGCAACCCCGCAGAAATCAATGGGTCCTGACCCTAAGAATAAGTAAGAAAGTGTCTTTTCATCTGCTGTAGCTGGAACACCAGTTACACTGCAAAGGGCGATGCTGATAGCGCTTTGGATCAAGTGTTTTACGTTGATAGCTCTTCTATTTTGTTAAGAATTGTCTTTTTGTTGTAAGTATCGACCAAGTCTATCAGCAGGATCGTTTTGTTGCACCCTTGTTCGATCATGCTCTACCATCGGACCATAATTTCTGGTTGCATCTTTGCAGCTTGTTCAAGACCGAATAGCGGTGCGGTGTAGTTAGGAGTCTGTTCATGGCAGAACCAATCGTGGTGGACAGTTTTATTGCTGTGACTCTTGGCATCGTTGTTTTCTTTCTTGGATCAAGGCTCACAGAGCAGTTTGAGCTATTACGCAAGTACTCAATCCCCGAACCGGTTTCGGGCGGCTTACTGGCCGCACTAGTGACACTAGGCGTAGTGACTGTGACCGGGCGAGAAGTAGTTTACGATCTGGCGTCGCGCGACTCTTTGCTGATCTACTTCTTCACCACAATTGGTCTTAATGCGAAGTTCTCAGACCTAGTTAAAGGCGGCCCACTTCTCGGCCTCATGCTTGTTTTGACCATTGGGTATATGTTTATCCAGAATGGAATAGGCATTCTCGGAGCTTCACTATTTGGGTTGCCATCTCAGGCTGGTGTGATGATGGGGACAACGTCTCTAATCGGTGGTCACGGTACTGCCATAGCGTGGGGCCCAGTTGTAGAAGAGCAGTACGCAGTAGCGGGGGCGGCGGAGCTCGGCATCGCCGCTGCAACGATCGGATTAATAATGGCAAGTCTAATTGGCGGACCAATCGCCAGCTACTTGATTGCGCGTGACCGGCTCGAACCAAGTGCGAAAGAGAAAACGTCGATTTCCATTTCAAATCAAGACGCTATTGAGGTGGTAGCTTCTACTGATCCAACCGGTGGCCCGACGAATCCTGGAATGATGCGAGCTATTCTTTGGACGCATCTAGCAATTGTGATTGGCTTCGTTGCAGATGAATCGCTGGAATTAACCGGAGCAAACCTGCCGCTCTTCGTGCCATGCCTTCTTTCCGGTATTTTACTTGCAAACCTGACGCCCAGAGTTTTGCCGAAGATCAAGACACCAACGGGGACCGCCTCTTTGAAACTATTGCAGGACTTCTCGCTAGCAGTGTTTCTTTCAATGTCTCTAATGAGTATGCAGCTTTGGACTTTGGCGGGTTCCGCTGGTGTTTTAGCCGTCACTATGACGCTTCAAGCTGCGGCTGCGGCAGCTTTCATCATATTCGTCGTCTATCGAACGATGGGGCGAAACTATTTTGCTGGCGTGATGTCTGCAGGTTTCGCAGGTTTCGCTCTTGGAGCTACACCAACGGCCATAGCCAACATGACGGCTGTGACGCATAAATATGGCCCGTCTCCGCTTGCCTTCATTGTACTTCCGCTGGTTTCAGCTTTTTTTGTCGATATTGCCAATGCATTTATTATCCAATTGTTCGTCTCGAACTTACCTTAGATTCAGGCTCAATTGAGTTTCATAGCCAGAAGTCGACCCCTGCAGCCAAAGCGATAGCGGAGAAGAACGTCGTTGGTTACCAATCGTATCGGCTATCGACACGCCATCAAAGAATCATCTCGATAAGGCTCCGGCGTTACAACGACGCTTGTCGGATTGAGCGGATATTTTGCTTTGCTTTTTTCCTGGGATACAGACGTATATCCATTTTCTTCTCAATCTGCCGTGTAGGTCGTGCCCGAAATTAGTTCAACTGGAAAGCCACTATCATCATTTGGGCACTTCATGCTGACGCGGACCTATTATTTAGCGGCGTTAGTCGGGCATGCTACGTTCTAAGAGGGGGTGAACGAGCCCAATTGAAGGTCGCTCAAACGCATTTAGCAGCAGAGTTTATCGAGTTGGGAAAACTCCCGCTGGCCCCCAACAGCAATTTACTAGTCTTTCAAGCCGCGCTGCATCCTTCCCACGTGGCGAAAAATATCGGTGAGCATTGCCGTCATCAAACCAAACATGAAAAAACCGTTTGCACCAGTCATCCCGCCAAGCAACCTCTGGTGCTGTGGGACGACAACATCGCCAATTCCCAAGGTCGTATACGCTACCAATGAGTAGTACACCGCCTCTTCCAGCGTGCTGAATACTGACATCTGCAAAAAAACTAGGGCCCACAACCAAACGCCAAATGTGGTCACGCTCATTATGCAAACCACGACCATGATCAAAACTACCACGAATGACATAAATCGGTTGTCCGAATGTCGAAGCCACGGCTCCATTTTTTCAAGTACCTCATTGAGAACGCCCCACATTATCGCGCCTGTCATAATTGAGAGCAGCGTGACAACTGAGCCCAGCAACAATTGACCAATCACGAGACTTTCTCCTTTGCCGTTTCTTGTACCGGTGCCGCTAAGGCAAAAGTTGCTTCGCACAGAGGTCCGCGCGCGGCACATGATTTTAAAGGTCGAAGGCGGTAACCCTAAGATATCGAGTGCGGCTTATTTCTCCAGAACCAACTTTCTACGTATCGCGAAGTAGCATTCGTCAGTTTTCAAATCGTCACTGTCTAGCCCCCTCGTTCGGCACCACTAAATTGAGGTTTCTCTAATAAGGTTTCAGGCACAGGTGGGCGCATGTTCAGAGCATGATGTGG
>NZ_JBQFPJ010000041.1:0-3439 GCF_056534475.1 Ruegeria sp. D4 | reverse complement strand
CAAAACTACAAGCGTTGAAGTCAGGAGAGAACAGGAATGTCGACGTATTATTCTGAAGAGCACGAGTGGCTGCGAGTTGAAGGAGAAGTTGCGACGCTGGGGATTACGGTTCATGCGGCTGAGCAGCTTGGCGATGTTGTTTTTGTCGAGCAGCAGGAAGCGGGTGACGAGTTTGAGAAGGGCGGCGAGATCGGCGTGATCGAGTCGGTCAAGGCGGCGTCCGAGCTTTATGCGCCGGTGGATGGCGAGATTGTCGAGGTGAACGAGGCGCTGGCGGACAATCCCGGTTCGCTGAACGACGACCCCGAGGGCGAGGCGTGGATCTACAAGATCAAGATCGCGGATGCGTCGCAGCTGGAGGATCTGATGGATCTGGACGGCTACAAGGCCCTGATCGGCTGAGCAAACGGCGGGTTCCGACGGGATCCGCCCCCTTCTTTCACCCGGAGCCGCTGATTTGGGCTCCGCCCGTTTGGGCCTGAAACTGTCCCCGGACAGGTTCCAGGACGGCCCTTACCCCACGCCGGAGGCTCCTGCCAGAGCGGCTGGGTGAGACATTTCATGAGGAGCGCTGCAATGGCCTTCAAACTGACCGATTACGAAGCCTATGACTTCGCCAATCGCCGCCACATCGGCCCGTCGCCCACCGAGATGCGCGACATGCTGAAGGTGATCGGCTTCAAGACGCTGGACGAGCTGATCGACGCCACCGTCCCGCCGGCGATCCGGCAGACAGAGCCGCTGGACTGGGGTCCGGCGATGACCGAGCGCGATGCGCTGTTCCACATGAAAGAGGTGGCGCGCAAGAACAAGGTTCTGACCTCGCTGATCGGTCAGGGCTATTACGGCACCACCACGCCGGCGCCGATCCTGCGCAACATCCTGGAAAACCCGGCCTGGTACACCGCCTATACGCCCTATCAGCCCGAGATCAGCCAGGGCCGTCTTGAGGCGCTTCTGAACTTCCAGACCATGGTCAGCGACCTGACCGGGCTGGACGTGGCCAACGCCTCGCTGCTGGACGAAGCCACCGCGGCGGCCGAAGCCATGGCGATGGCCAAGCGCGGCGGCCGGTCCAAGGCCAACAACGCGGCCTTCTTCGTGGACAAGAACTGCCACCCGCAGACCATCGCGGTCATTAAAACACGCGCCGAGCCTCTGGGCATCGACGTGCAGGTGGCCGATCCGGATACGCTGGATGCTGGTGCGGTGTTTGGCGCCATCTTCCAGTATCCGGGCACCTATGGCCATGTGCGCGACTTCTCTGCCGAGATCGCGGCGCTGCATGAACATAAGGCGATCGCCATCGTAGCGGCCGATATCCTGTCGCTGGCACTGCTGAAGTCACCGGGCGAGATGGGCGCGGACATTGCCATCGGCTCGACCCAGCGCTTTGGCGTGCCGATGGGCTATGGCGGCCCGCACGCGGCCTACATGGCGACCACCGACAAGCTGAAACGGTCGATGCCGGGGCGGATCATCGGCGTCAGCATCGACAGCCGTGGCAACAAGGCCTATCGCTTGGCGCTGCAGACCCGCGAGCAGCATATCCGCCGCGAGAAGGCGAACTCGAACGTCTGCACCGCGCAGGCGCTGCTGGCCGTCATTGCCTCGATGTATGCGGTCTATCACGGCCCCGACGGCATCAAGGCCATCGCGCAATCGGTGCACCGCAAGACCTCGCGCCTGGCCGACGGTCTGGAGGCGGCAGGCTTTGCCGTGGAACCCGAGGTGTTCTTCGACACCATCACGGTCGAGGTCGGCCATCTGCAGAAGACGGTCATGGAGGCCGCCGTGGCCCGGGGCGTCAACCTGCGCAAGGTGGGCGAGACCAAGGTCGGCATCAGCCTTGATGAACAGACCCGCCCCGAGACCATCGAGGCGGTCTGGGGTGCCTTCGGCATCGACCGCAAGGATGACAGCTCGAACAAGCATTACCGCCTGCCGGAACATGCGCTGCGCGAAAGCGCGTACCTGACCCACCCGATCTTCCACAAGAACCGGGCCGAGGCCGAGATCACCCGCTACATGCGCCGTCTGGCCGACCGCGACCTGGCACTGGACCGGGCGATGATCCCGCTGGGGTCCTGCACCATGAAGCTGAACGCCACGATCGAGATGATCCCGGTCACCTGGCCCGAGTTCGGCAATCTGCACCCGTTCTGCCCGGAAGATCAGGCGCAGGGCTATCTTGAGATGATTGCCGATCTGAACGACAAGCTGTGCCAGATCACCGGTTATGACGCGATCAGCCAGCAGCCCAACTCGGGCGCGCAGGGTGAGTACGCGGGTCTGCTGACCATCCGCAACTATCACTTCGCCCGTGGCGAAGGGCACCGCAATGTCTGTCTGATCCCGACCTCGGCGCATGGCACCAACCCGGCCTCGGCGCAGATGGTGGGCTGGCAGGTGGTGCCGGTGCAGTCGGATGACAAGGGCAACATCGATGTCGCCGATTTCCGCGCCAAGGCGGAAAAGCACAGCGACCATCTGGCCGCCTGCATGATCACCTACCCCTCGACCCATGGCGTGTTCGAGGAAACCGTGCAGGAGGTCTGCCAGATCACCCATGACCACGGCGGTCAGGTCTATATCGACGGCGCCAACATGAACGCCATGGTCGGTCTGGCCCAGCCGGGCAAGATCGGCGGCGACGTCAGCCACCTGAACCTGCACAAGACCTTCTGCATCCCGCATGGCGGCGGCGGCCCCGGCATGGGCCCGATCGGCGTCAAGGCGCATCTGGAAGAGCATCTGCCCGGCCACCCGGAATACGGCACCGCCGTGGGCCCGGTCTCGGCGGCGCCCTTCGGCTCGCCCTCGATCCTTCCCGTATCGTGGGCCTATGTGCTGCTGATGGGCGGTGAGGGTCTGACGCAGGCGACGAAAGTGGCAATCCTGAACGCCAACTACATCGCGGCACGGCTCAAGGATGCCTATCCGATCCTATACACCTCGGAAACGGGCCGGGTGGCGCATGAATGCATCCTCGACACCCGTCCGCTGGACGAGGCCGCGCATGTCAGCGTCGACGACATCGCCAAGCGTCTGGTCGATAGCGGCTTCCACGCGCCGACCATGTCCTGGCCGGTGGCGGGCACCCTGATGGTCGAACCCACCGAATCGGAACCCATGGCCGAGCTGGACCGCTTCTGCGATGCCATGCTGTCCATCCGGGCCGAGGCGCAGGACATCATCGACGGCAAGATCGACGCGGACAACAACCCGCTGAAAAACGCCCCCCACACGGTGCGCGATCTGGTCGGCGACTGGGACCGCCCCTACACCCGCGAACAGGCCTGCTTCCCCCCGGGCTCCATGGGCGTCGACAAATACTGGTCCCCCGTCAACCGCGTCGACAACGCATACGGCGACAGAAACCTCATCTGCACATGCCCTCCAATGTCAGAATACGAAGAAGCCGCTGAGTGAAAGATAA
>NZ_JBQFPJ010000040.1:0-4575 GCF_056534475.1 Ruegeria sp. D4 | reverse complement strand
AGGAAACACTACAACACAAAACGCCCGCACAGTGCTCTGGGACATAAACCGCCGGCCCCGGCAACCATCGTTCAATTGGACCAAAGGCCGGTCACGCACTAACAATCAACTTGGACCACACAAGTGGGGCTGATCACTACTTCAAATGCCGATGCCAGACGAAAGACTTGCAAGAAACCTTTGAAGAACCGATTGGCTGTAGGTTCGTTGACAATGCAAATTACCTGGCACCACTGCACACCCATTTTGCCCAATGCATCAAAAAATATCTGAAAATTGCGATAGCTTTTCGCTGTTTGGACCGTGCGTGCTAATTCTCAGGCGTTGTTAGCGTATGAGTTGAACATGGTAAGTTTAAGTAAATGGAAGCTGTTTCCGACCGAGAGGAGCCTCTGCCGGTATTTCTCCCTTGGCAATGTCTCGCCAACATCTATCCGAGCGTTTTTGGAAATAGCGGGACCAATATGCGCATTGGCAGCTTTGGTTGCCTTCAGCCTTTATAGGGCTTCCCCCGGGAACTATGCATCGGTCCTTATGTGAAACAATGTCTGACGTCAGCGCCTCCAATCCCGATGAAGAACCGGTAAAAGCCACACTTGGCACTTCCAACGACGGAAGCATTTATGCCGACGGCCGGGAGGACGATGATGCTGATGGAGAATCGGAGGGCGTAGATCAAACCCCTGATGGAGAAGCGTCCATCTGATATGTCGGACGAAGGCAGACGCGCTTGTCCGGTACTATGGCGGAAGCTACAGTCAAGGGACGGAGTGCAAATGGGAAAGCTCGGATGTCTGTTCAGACCGGTTACCTGCTAATCGCCTATATTACTGGTTATACTGGGTATCCGACCCGGTCAGAGTTGGAACATGCCAACCCAATCATCCGTTCGTTGCTTGAGGCAATTGTAATAGAACTGAAGGACCCAATGAAGTTGGGGGGTCTCGAAGGTGACGCCGTTCTCGCTTATTCGAGTGGGCCGTTCCCCTCCGGCGAGACTTTCCTGAATATATGCGAAAGCCTTTATCGGGGGTTCGCCGAACGCCGTCGGAATATTGTGCAGAACACGACTTGTCCCTGCAATGCTTGTCGCAATGTAACCGGGCGGTGATCGATGAGGCGACGGTGGTTCGCCATCGCTGTCATAATGAGCGCTGCGTACGTCCTGAGCACCTGATTGAGGGGTCGGCGGCGGATAACAAGCGCGACGACTGGGACTTCTGGGCGAACGGTGTCGATTACGACCTGCTATGACCTGTGGCATGGGCCTTCAACGACCTCTGAGGGCCCACCCTCAACACCCGTAAAACCCGAAACCACCGGGGCATAAACGGGGGCATTTCTTGGAGGGTTTAGCCCCAAGTGCCTCTCGTCGTTCCATGTTCCGATGAACTGGCTGGGGTGGAAGGAATCCTTGCCCACCGATGAAACCTATGGGCTTTTCAGCGGAGCCCGAGAAACTGGGGCGGTTTCGGGGGCATTTAGAGGGTCAGCATGGGGCATTTCTGACCGCTGGAGAGGCCGCTGGCGCTGAGACGACCGCTGACGAGTGGTTTCGGGGGCTGACGGGTGGTCACTGGTGCTGACGGCGTCCGTAGGGCAGGACCGCTGGCTAGTCGTTCCGGGTGCTGACGGGGGTCGCTGGTGCTGGCGGGTTGGGGGGGCGGAAACTTGTAATGGCGCTCTGTGTCCCAGTTCACAGAACCTTTCGTTCACCCGGGTTAACGTACGTCACCAATGGGAGGTCGTAATGCTTCGTAAGGCTTCAAATACCTGGCACACTCGCACCGAACACGCAGTAACCATGATACACCCGGTTGTGCGTATCTTGCGTCATTGCACCCAGATTCAACGCCAAGTGAACCGCTACTATTGAATTCGAGCGCGGGTAACCGTTTTTGGAAGTTGACGTTGTGCTCTGAAGCCGCGGTCAGCTTCGGTTTGACACCAAAAACTTAACAACTAGCCGTTTTAGGCTGTACTCGATCAAGCTGATCCGCTGACGACCGCTACCGTGCGTTGACACTTGCCTGAACGGTAGTGCCAAAGCAGAGGTTAGAGCAAACCTTAGCGAACGACTAATCTGAGCCCAAGCGGTCAGCCGCGGAAATTGCTTTCTGTGCTATCCTCAAGCGCGAGGGGATTCGAAGGTTTGCTGATGGCGTTAAATCGTTGCATAGTCATCATGCTTTTGGTGACAGTTTTATTGAGTTTCTGTGGCCCAGCTGTCGCGTCAGGAAAGCGCGTCGCGCTGGTAATCGGGAATTCCCAGTACTGGCATGTCTCTAACCTTCCGAATCCAGCCAACGACGCGGAAGACCTGTCTGCGGCGCTCGAGCGCATCGGATTTGAAGTCACCCGCGGGCAGGACCTCGACTACCGCGAAATGCGCCTGACATTACGCGATTTCGCCGAGGTGACCGAGGGTGCCGAGATGGTGGTGGTTTATTTCGCCGGCCACGGGATTGAGATCGACAACACCAACTACCTGATCCCGGTGAACGCGGAGTTGCGCAGCGACCGCGATGTGGAGTTCGAAGCGATTCGGCTCGACGCCATCGTGAACGCGGTCGCGGACGTTCAGGGGCTCAAGGTCATTCTCATTGATGCCTGCCGCAACAACCCATTTCTTGCCGACATGACCCGCACTTCAGCGACGCGTTCCATAGGGCGTGGACTTGGGCGAATCGATCCGGGCGGTGTGCTGGTGGGATACGCAGCGCGCGGCGGCACCCTGGCACTTGACGGCGAGGGCCGGAACAGCCCCTACGCCGAGGCGCTTCTGAGCCATATCGAAGAACCGGGTTTGGAGTTGGGCAAGATGTTCCGCAAGGTCCGCGACACAGTGTTCGACTTGACTGATGGCTATCAGGAGCCCTTCACCTATGGTTCGTTGCCGGGCCAAGACATCTTCCTTGTGCCGGCGGCCGTGCCATCAACCAATGGTGCGTCTACAACCAACATCGAAATGCTGCGGATTGCCGAGGCATTCGTCGCAGCGCAAGCGGACAACACCGAAGAGGCATGGTCTTCTTTCTTGGAGAGTTTCGAAACAACAGAGGAGAACCCGCTTGTCGTCGCGGCACGGCGCAGTCTCTTGGCCCTGAAAGACACCGGTGCAGCCAAGCCTGTTCGTCGCGGATCTTGGCTGGCGGCAAGGTACGATGCAAACGGACGGGCAGAATTGGACAAGGACCAACGCATACTTGTCCAGAAAGCTTTGAATTATGCCGGTCACGATGTAGGACCACCGGACGGCACAATCGGGCCGCGCACTCGTGCTGCCGTGGCTTCGGCACGTCTCGCCTATGGGCTCAACCCCGGCGACAGAATTGACCGGGCGCTTTTGGACCGACTACCGGACGCTAAATCCATGGAAACGATGTTTCGTGACACCGCGCAGCGCTTTGATCCCACCGATCTGCCAGCCGGTATCGAGCCGCGCCTTGAGCGCGCGCTTAAGGCCTTGGACGCGTCGGTGGTCAGGTTCGGATATCACGCTGGCCATCTCTACATCGCGGTGCTCGCCAAGGGCGGCTTTTGGCAGAACGCCGCTAACGCAGCTCAGCGAGCAGGCGGCCACCTTGTGACGCTTGGTGATGCCGAGGAAAACCGGTTCGTCTACGAACTCTTCTCGTCTGACCCGCGCTTTCTTTCGTGGCATCAACTTTCCGAAGGGGTTGGCCAGTGGGAGGGGCCGATGATAGGTCTTTACCAAATCCCGGGCAGCTCGGAGCCGAGCGTTGGATGGGCCTGGGTGACAGGCGAACCTGCGACCTACACCCCTTGGCATCCCGGTCAACCCAACAATTCCGGCTCGAACGCGAACTACGCCCGATACATAAGCTTCGCGCGCAGCCGGGACAGCCGCCCGCCAGCGATCCGCTGGGATGACACGTCGACTTACCTCAGGAATTCCGGCTTCATAATCGAGATCGAGTGATGCTTGTGATGTCGCGGAGATCGAAGTGACTTGGGCATAAAGTGCACGGCCGCGGGACCCGGATTTGTGTAATAGATCTTTAGAATTGACTTGCTACCTTCACCATCTTCAAATCTCTTGAAGTATCAGGGCTCTTTTGCCGCGCCTCTCGGGTCCTAGAGATTGGATCGGCGGTTCGCATTCTAATCTGAGAAGGCAACACTGTTCAGGAAATAGCCCAACGCATGTCGCGCTATTGACGCGAACGGTAGCTTCGTTCGCCAAACGGTCCGACAGAAACGGACCAACGAAGCTTTGCAATACGTACAGACCTTGTGGCACGTATAGAGATTTCTGCATGAAGAAAAGTTACTCTGACCGCACCTTCCCCTGGGGGCAGAGCATTTCAAAAGAACCCAACTTGTTTCACATAAGGACAGATGCATAGTTCTGGACGGTCCTGCCTTCACCCGACCAGCCGCACCGGTAAAGGTGATGATCCGGGACCTGAGCCGCGCCTATCTTGCCCGGCGCAGTAATGAACTGCGACCCAGCGGGTTCAAAAAGTAGGCAGGCAAGCGCACTCAGTGCTGACGTTGACCGCTTTGCCGCAATTGATCTGAGATTCAGCATTGCCCTGCAACCACCCCTCG
>NZ_JBQFPJ010000039.1:0-4905 GCF_056534475.1 Ruegeria sp. D4 | reverse complement strand
GTCATCAAAAGTGTCGCGGGATGGAGCAGCCCGGTAGCTCGTCAGGCTCATAACCTGAAGGTCGCAGGTTCAAATCCTGCTCCCGCAACCACTTTTACCGAACCAGCCGCCGCAAGGCGGCTTTTGTCGTTCTGGACCAACCCAATCATCGCTGCCAGGGCACCCTCCAAATCAATCTGCACGCCATCCCGTTCATGTTGGATCGTAACACGTTCGATCAAGCCCCGGATAATCTCCAAGGCCCCCGTGCGGATCGCCGGGTCTGATAGTGCCTGTGCCAGATCGGCGACCTTTGAGCGATAGAGTTCCGACAGATTCTTGGCGTCTATCAGGTCAGCAAAGGCACGTGTCGCCGACCGTGCCTCAAGACCGGAATACATGTTGATGGTGTGGCTGACCTCCGAATGCCCGAGCAATCGGCGCGCAACCTCGTAGCCGCCGGGATTGGCGTCGAGCCAGTTCATCACCGCGAAATGTCGAAACAGGTGGGCGTTCATCTCCAACCCCGTTTCCTTCCGGATCCGTTTGGAGATGCGCGCAGCCAGAGCGCCGGGATCAACCGAATGCTGACCATCCCTGCGGGGAAACAGCCAAGGCGTTCCAGCGGGGCAGAGTTCCGGACAGCGAGATTTGAGATGAACGTCGATCATGCGCAATACATCACGCGGGATCTCGAACTCGACAGGCCGTTCATTTTTGGTCTCGCCGTCTTCCAGAACCAGTTAGGTTCGGCCATCACCGGGACAGTGCAGGTGGCGTTCCAGGTGGATGTCAGCCAGGTTCGCCAAATACAGCCCAGGCAGTAGCTAGGGTGAACACCGGATAGGTCATGTAGAGCACACCCACTGTCGATGCGGGCAACTTCTCCAGCGCCGTTACATATCCGATCCAACCAATCCCCATTACTGCTCCGGCTGAAAGGCCCCAAGTGATCTCTCGCCATTCTTTTCGGTGCAAGATGAGAACTGGAAGCAAAAGAACTGCCGCAACAATGTAGCGGTAGAATGCGACCACATACGGTGCAACTCCCTGTTCGGTTAGGCTGCGGCTGAAGTAGGGAACCAGGCCGAAACAGATTGAAGCAAAAAGAACACCAAAAACGGCAAATGCGTAAGGGATGGATGGTCGATTTCGCGCAGTTGTCGTTGCCATAATCTGGAGCTACCACGCATTTGCATTTTCGTCTTTAAAGATTCTTCGAACGACAGTTTTGCCCACATAAATGCAGTGGAAAAGCGCATTGTGTCCAACGCACCCGTCAGGTCGTTTGCGACATTTGCTATCGCAGTGAAAATAAGTTGGAACACGAAACACCGAACTTAGAGATGGCGATCACTTCCAAAAGGTGTTGTCTCCTTTGTCGTGCTACCCAGAGTGTGCTACTTAGGTTATTTGGCGCGGCTGACCCCAAGGTGTGACTCTTGCCCTTAGAAGTGAGTAGAGAAGAGGTCCTGGAAGAGCTGGAACGTATTGTTGGTTCGAGTGACTTCGCGGTCAGCAAACGCAACAGATTTTTTTTTGAACACCTCGTCAGAAGTGAAATCGACGGCAGGGGTAAAGAACTTCATGGCACTGCGTTGGCAATGGATGTGTTTGGACGAGGCGCAGACTTTGATCCCAACACTGATCCCGTTGTGCGAACTGAAGCGGTAAAACTGAGAAAGGCATTAAATTATTACTATTTGACCTCAGGTCGACAAAACAGGGTAGAAATATCGGTTCCAAAAGGTCGGTATCGACCCACCTTTCGCATTCGAGAATTTCAGGCAAGCGACGCGAGTTTGACTGATGAGCAAACGCCAAGGTTGCCCACGCTAGGCATTAGATCGTTCTCAGGGTCAGAGACTGCGCGTGCAATTTTTTTCCGCGATGGTTTGCCAGAAGAGATTGCATTGGAACTCGCCCGTTTCGGTTATGTCCGGGTACTTACAGGTTTTAGGGCCGAAAACTCGAAATTAGAAACCCAGGAAGAACATAATTCACTTGAGCGCTGCGACTATGTTCTGGGCGGAACGGTTCGCGAAGATGGCGAGTGTTTGCGCATAGTTGTTCAATTGAAACGTAGAGACACCGGTGACCTAGTTTGGTCGGAGCGCAAAGACATCTTTTTGAGCAACGCCAATATTTTCGAAGCTCAAGAAGACGTCGCAAAGCGCTGCGCCGTCTGTATTGCGGATGCATATGGGTTTGTTGCAACCGACGCTGCGAGAAACGCTCAAACGCGACCAGCTTCGGACTCAAACGTGTATGAAGCTCTGTTGGCGTTCCACACCCACCTTCGCGCAAACAAAGTCAGCAGCTTGGCGCGAATGTTGGAACTGTCGCAAGCCGCTGTCAGGGAGAACCCAACCAGTGGCTTGGCGCATGCACTTTTGGCGTTTGGATATGTTGAACAGGTAGGTGTCGGACAAAAACGACTGAAGTCCGTTGTCGAAGATGGCCGAACTCACGCAGATAAAGCACTGGCTTTTGAGCCAAATTGCCAGGAGGCTCTGATCGCAGCAGCCGTCTATGCCCAATTGGATGGAGATAAACCTAGTTTTCTGCAATTAATTGATGCCGCAATTCGCGCCAATCCGAATGGCAATCTTCTGCTCGCTGTGGCTGGAGGATGGATTGCATTAGTCGGCGACCCCAATAAAGGCGCGGAATTGGTACGACAAGCGACGGATGCGAATCCCATGTTGCCAACTTGGACCCAGATTACACTTTGCTTGGAAGACGTTGAGAAAGGAGACTTCAAGGCCGCTGTCGAAAAAGTACGCCAAATAGATGTGCGAGACTATTTCATCGATCGTTTGATTATTTCCGCGGTGCATAGCCTCGCCGGTGAAACAGGGCTGGCCAGAGCACAATTGCCTCAAATAAACGGAGACTTCACAATTGACGAATACATAAACGATCTACCCTTCGCACGCGGCCTGGTTGAAATGATCCGTGCAGGGTTGGAGCGCCTTTGAATCGGTAGATTCTGGCAAGTGACGGAAGGAGACAAAACTGCTGTTTTGATTTTCGCAAAGTCGCAGGCAAATGAAAAATTCGTTGTTCTTACTCGCACACAGCACGATTTTCGAAGGTTCAACCGTTTTTTTCTTCCTGAATCGTCCAACAATCTGCAGCCAATCGTGATATTTTTGGCGTCTCTTGCGTCCGGTTGAAGACCAGTCTCGTGTTACCTGGTAGAACCTTCGCAATCCTTTGAATCACCGCCGAAAAGAGTCCGGTTGGGTCCCAGTGAGTCTTTGAACACGCAGTACATAGGCTTGCTGCTCAGCTGCATCTGAGTAAAAGAAAAACTCATGGTGCACGCAAGCAAACCGACCGTTGACCAGAAACTCTTCATAAATTTTTTGGTGTAGATCACTTAGGTCGTCAGTCTTTTGGTAGAACTTCAATATGTCTTTGGGCGTTATCGAAAGAACTATGTCCCAAGCTTGTGAATCAAGGTCTTTCATTTTCTTCTCCATTCAATGTGTTTACTGTCGCTACCCTAAAACACCGGGTGCCTCTTCTTGCGGCGACCCAGTTAAAGTCGAAAGCGGCTCACTGTTGTTTGCTCGCCCGGTTCGATGGGTTCTCGCGCCCGATGCCAATCATTATGGATTGTTCTCTTTTGACCTGGTCGACAGCGTCAGTAAGCAGGGACTTTTCTGCGCTGCTTGCTGCAATCAAGTAATCTGTGACTTCGGGCAGGACGTTATTCCACGTTGGACATGCCAATGCGAACTGAGCGAAGAAGTTTGCTGTGAATTTGAACAGCCGCTCTGCGCTTGTCGCATTGGATTCTCGGGCAGCCCAAAGTAAGGTTTCCCAAAGGCCGTTTTCGAAGGCGATCAGCGCCCGAGGAGTCTTGTCAACGTAAATCTGAACTTTGTGCTTTCTGGCAACTGAAAGCTCAGACGTACGTAAGACCAAATTGTGTGCCGCAGCCGTAGTCGCCGGGTATTGGTTTCGCAGCGTCGTTAGCAAATCAAATTGTGACATCTTTTCTCTCCACCTTTCCAGTTTGTGCAAAACGAAAATGTGAAGAGTTCACCGTTCTTTGGAGGTGTCCTACAGTAGTGCAACTGTTGTTGGATGGACGTCCGACTTCGTTGCGCGTTGCCTGAAAAAAAAGGATTTCGCACAAGACGTAGAATTGCGCATTTTGGGCTCGAAGTAGACGCTCGAAAAATTTGACTGAACGGTTGCTGACCTATCTTTGAGGAATAAAGGAGTTGCGTATGAAAAAATGGGCGTGTTTCGGGTTTGCGGTGTTGGCTTCAGCTTGCGCCACTACTACCCAGGCTCCTTTGGTCACCAATGCAATTGGTCAAACCGCTATTCAAATCAACACAAATGGGCTGACTTGCTACAACTCTGCCTGCCTGGAAATCACAAGAAGCAGCGTTCGTGTAGTCGGACACAAACGAGCGCGGATTCCCAAGGGTATTGATGTCAGCGATGGAACCGTCACACCTGACGAGTTCCAGCGAATGCGCCAAGCAGCAATGCTGGCAGGCGGACCTGGTTCTGGCAATCGGTAAGCAGAGAACAGGTTGAAGTGTGTTCAACGATGAATTCCAGGCATGATGCCCAGAACGCGGATCGACAGATAGGGCTATCCTGGCTGAGAGGCCAGATGCAACGCTTGTGGTTTCCCAGTTTTCTTAGCCATAACGGCAGACCATTTCAATCGAGGCGGATCACCAAAACGGTTTCCATGGGAGACTGTGCAGTCCGACTGGTGAGTAGCTTTCCCTGCTTAGCTATGCAGCGCTTTGGCCAAGACGGCGCATTAGACCGGCGATGCACAAGTCCGCGACAGCGGACCCTCCCGTCCTAAAGACGAGAGGCCGACGTCACGGGGGAAGCGATGGCGCATGCGCCAGATGAGCAACCTTGGAACAATAGAGTTCGGACAGT
>NZ_JBQFPJ010000038.1:0-2500 GCF_056534475.1 Ruegeria sp. D4 | reverse complement strand
GAGCGTCATCCGAATACCCCGGGGGGTAGAGCACTGGATGGGTAATGGGGCCCCACAGGCTTACTGATCCTAACCAAACTCCGAATACCCGGGAGTACTAGATGGCAGACACACTGCGGATGCTAACGTCCGTAGTGGAGAGGGAAACAACCCTGACCTACAGCTAAGGCCCCCAATTCATGGCTAAGTGGGAAAGCAGGTGGGACGACCAAAACAACCAGGAGGTTGGCTTAGAAGCAGCCATCCTTTAAAGATAGCGTAACAGCTCACTGGTCTAAATAAGTTGTCCTGCGGCGAAGATGTAACGGGGCTCAAGCCATGAGCCGAAGCTTAGGATGCCGTAAGGCATGGTAGCAGAGCGTAGTGTGACATAGAACTCATCCGTATTTGCATCCACCTGTGAAATATCAGCGGGTGTAATGACGGATCGAGTTCTTTCGATGAAGCCGGCCTGTGAGGGATCCGGTGGAGAGATCACTAGTGAGAATGATGACATGAGTAGCGACAAAGAGTGTGAGAGACACTCTCGCCGAAAGTCCAAGGGTTCCTGCTTAAAGCTAATCTGAGCAGGGTAAGCCGGCCCCTAAGCCGAGGCCGAAAGGCGTAGGCGATGGGAACTAGGTTAATATTCCTAGGCCAGGAGGATGTGACGGATCACAGGTGTAGTTCAATCTTATCGGATTGATTGGGCTGCTGAGTGGTTCCTGGAAATAGCCCTCCATCAGACCGTACCCTAAACCGACACAGGTGGACTGGTAGAGCATACCAAGGCGCTTGAGAGAACGATGTTGAAGGAACTCGGCAAAATACCTCCGTAAGTTCGCGAGAAGGAGGCCCGGTTCCTAGGCAACTAGGGGCTGGGGGCACAAACCAGGGGGTGGCGACTGTTTATTAAAAACACAGGGCTCTGCGAAGTCGCAAGACGACGTATAGGGTCTGACGCCTGCCCGGTGCCTGAAGGTTAAAAGGAGAGGTGAGAGCCTTGAATTGAAGCCCAGGTAAACGGCGGCCGTAACTATAACGGTCCTAAGGTAGCGAAATTCCTTGTCGGGTAAGTTCCGACCTGCACGAATGGCGTAACGACTTCCCCGCTGTCTCCAACATCGACTCAGCGAAATTGAATTGCCTGTCAAGATGCAGGCTTCCCGCGGTTAGACGGAAAGACCCCGTGCACCTTTACTACAGCTTCGCACTGGCATCAGGATTGTGATGTGCAGGATAGGTGGTAGGCTTTGAAGCAGGAACGCAAGTACCTGTGGAGCCTCCCTTGAGATACCACCCTTCGCACTCTTGATGTCTAACCGCGGTCCGTTATCCGGATCCGGGACCCTGCGTGGCGGGTAGTTTGACTGGGGCGGTCGCCTCCTAAAGCGTAACGGAGGCGCGCGAAGGTTGGCTCAGAGCGGTCGGAAATCGCTCGTTGAGTGCAATGGCAGAAGCCAGCCTGACTGCAAGACTGACAAGTCGAGCAGAGTCGAAAGACGGCCATAGTGATCCGGTGGTCCCGAGTGGAAGGGCCATCGCTCAACGGATAAAAGGTACGCCGGGGATAACAGGCTGATACTGCCCAAGAGTCCATATCGACGGCAGTGTTTGGCACCTCGATGTCGGCTCATCTCATCCTGGGGCTGGAGCAGGTCCCAAGGGTACGGCTGTTCGCCGTTTAAAGAGGTACGTGAGCTGGGTTTAGAACGTCGTGAGACAGTTCGGTCCCTATCTGCCGTGGGTGTAGGAGACTTGAGAGGAGTTGCCCCTAGTACGAGAGGACCGGGGTGAACGATCCACTGGTGGACCAGTTGTCGTGCCAACGGCAGTGCTGGGTAGCTATGATCGGACAGGATAACCGCTGAAGGCATCTAAGCGGGAAGCCCCCCTCAAAACAAGGTCTCCCTGAGGGCCGTGGAAGACCACCACGTCAATAGGCCGGAGATGTAAGCGCAGTAATGCGTTCAGTTGACCGGTACTAATCGCCCGATAGGCTTGATTTGATCCAGTAATGGAAAGACAAAATCAAACCAGAAGCATACACCGACCTTGAGTTGGACAATGACGTGACAATCCGCAAAGCGGATTGCACGGTGTTGATTGACATAACAACTGTGCAGGAACGCGCATCCGCTTCGCGAATACGCTGCCTCCTGCGCGTCGCCTTTTTGCTTGGCAAAAAGAGCGACGGGGATTTTCCTCGGTTTGGTGGTCATAGCGCAAGTGAAACACCCGGTCCCATCCCGAACCCGGAAGTTAAGCACTGCCGCGCCAATGGTACTTGGGCTTAAGCCCCGGGAGAGTAGGTCACCGCCAAACCTAGCAAAATCCCCCTTCTCTCTGACGATGAAAAAACACTACCCGGTCTCAAGTAGCCGAATAGGCGGTAGGCCAACACAAGACCTCAAGTAGCGTAAGCGCTAGGTCATCAAAAGTGTCGCGGGATGGAGCAGCCCGGTAGCTCGTCAGGCTCATAACCTGAAGGTCGCAGGTTCAAATCCTGCTCCCGCAACCA
>NZ_JBQFPJ010000037.1:0-6476 GCF_056534475.1 Ruegeria sp. D4 | reverse complement strand
AACGCATCTTCATCCGAATACCGCTTCCGAGCCATCCATCATCCCTTCCGTGACACCAAAATAGTGGCACAGTTTTACGGGGCTAAGACAAGTACGTCGTTCCGGATTCACGTGTATTCTAGGCCGTTGAGACAATAACCTCTGCTTCGATTTCAATTGGGAAGTTGATTGGTAGGCCTGCCACCCCGACCGCCGTACGTGAATGGCGGCCAATCTCTTCTCCAAAGACGTCAATGATCAAATCCGTGAAACCGTTGAGAACCGCAGGCGTATCGCTGAAGCCAGATTTGCAATTTATCATCCCATGAACTCGGCACCACCCCGTTATTCGGTTTAGACTGCCAAGTTCGCGCTTTAGACTGCCGAGAATAGAAAGCCCGACTTTGCGTGCTGAGGCGTAGCCCTCTTCCACAGACACATTTTCTCCGACTGCTCCAAATGGCGCGGCCGGAGTACCGTCTGTTTCTTGTGGTCCATGACCAGATACGAACGCCCGGTCGCCCCGAACGTTAATCCACGGAAATGGCAACACCATACCAACAGGCAATTTTAGCGGCGCAGGTAAAATGATGTTGTGGTCTACCAATCGCTGTTCAGCTTCGATCATGGTACTCTCCCTCGCAGCACTTGCATGGATCTTACCATAAACCATGCCCAAAGTCGGTCTCGACCACCAAACTTTGCAAGGTCCGCTTCGTCCACATTTGAGTCATCTGGCGAAACCGCGGCGAACGGCTGTTGTTGGTTAGGGCAAACCCTGGCCGCGTTCGCGGGCATGAATGACCGCTCATCGTGGTTACGGGTCATCCGGCAAAAAGTCTCAGATGGCCGAGACGGTCCCGAAGCGGCAATCTTTACTAAGAAAGCGAGGTCCTAAGCAGGAAGCTCTCCGCCAGACTGAAGCCATCGCGCGTCGGCTTCCGGAAGCAACTCTGCAAGACGTTTGTGAAACGCAAGAAGGTCTTCGTCTGAAAGCTTGCCCTCCCACTTGCGACTGCTTGCGCTATCGAAGAAGGCTGACGGGTCTTTAAAGGTTGTGGACCGTTGTGTTTCTTCCTTAGCACTCGCGCGTGCATTGGCTTGCATGTTCTCGAACTGCATACTTTCCGCAATTGCGGCCAGCATTTCATCGCCAATTTTCAAACCAAGTACGGAAGCGAGCTTTCTAGTATGAGAGAGCAAATCGCGCCGCATATCGGCGTAATGGAAAATGTGTATGTTGGGATGTTGGATGTTTGACTTGAAGGACTTGAAGTGATGAACGATGGCCTCAAGGGTGATCCCATCGGCCATCTCCTCTCGAACGGTCTCACCAAGAAAAAGGGCGAATGAAGCTGTCGGCTCATCCGGGAACCTGTCTTGGATCAGGTCTTCCTTCAGGTTTGCCACATGTCGGCGCATCGAAAAATGTGCGTCGATTGGGTGTCTGAACACCGCGATGTAGGTGCAATCTGGATCGAAAGGAATGCCGTCAAAAGGCGTATGGGTCTTGATGCATCTTCTGTGGCTTTGAGCTTCGAACATTCGAGCTATGGGGAGTTGATCTCGAAACGCAGGGTCGAGCCAAACCGACAGGTCATCCATGACCTTGTCCATACCTGGCTTTTCAAACAAGAGCGACAGCACAAGGGCTTGCGTCCATGTTGTTCCGCACTTTGGCGGTGTTGCAACAATCACATCTCCTTGGCGCAGCGCGAACATGTCCCAAATCCGATTGTCGGTGAGACGTGTTCTGTACTCGAATGCCTTCCTTGAAGACGCCCGTATCGTCATTCTGATTTCCGCCAATGGACCCTTAATGAAACGATAGCAAGCATGCGGCGCTGAACCTAGAATTTTGATGGCACCCGAGTAGGAAGGCCTTTCAAAGTGCCAAGCGAAAACCTTGCATTCGCGGCTAGAAGCTCGTTTTGCCCTCAAGGCAGTCATACGCGGCACCTTGCTCCAATGCCTGTGCTGCGGTGTAAAGTCGAAATTACAAAGTTCGGTTTTTCGAGGTCCGCTTCTGCCTAATTTACCCAAAAGCAAAAAGCTTGCGTGTCGTTATTCGGTCACTGATGTTCATTGAATATTGATCGCGATTTATGCGCGAAACCCCTAATATCCCTTTGACACTCCTTCACAATGGATACGCGGGAGGATTTTGTTTGGAGCGGTACTTGGCTGCCATACTCGTGGCTGATGTTGTTGGCTATAGCGCGCTTGTCAGTGCTAACGAGGAAGCCGCATTGCACACATATAGGGGCCACTTTAGGGCGCTGGAGCCGCATGTCGGCCTGAATGGCGGACGGCTATTCAAAAGAACTGGTGACGGTTTTCTTGCAGAGTTTTCCTCGGTTGTAGATGCGCTGGCATGTGCGGAAACGATGCAACGTCAGATGGCTGAGCGGAACGGGGCGCGCGGGCAAAGTCCGGAAATGCAATTCCGTATGGGAATTCACGCGGGCGATGTTTTTGATGACGACGGTGATGTTCTTGGTGACGGCGTCAACATCGCGGCCCGGCTGGAAGGTCTTGCTCCTCCCGGAGGGATCATCGTTTCAGGTCGGGTTTACGAAGATCTTGTGGGTAAGGTGGATGTATCGTTCACCGAATTGGGGCCGCAATATCTGAAGAATATCACACGCCCTGTAACTGCTTACTTGGTACAAACAGCATTTGCCACTGAATCCCCGTTAACTCAATCCCGTCCTGACAGGCCTTCAGTGGCGGTGTTGGCTTTTGACAATCTGTCGCCTGACGCTGAACAGGATTACTTTGCGGAAGGTATTACCGAAGACATCATCACCAGCTTATCCAGAGTGCCCTGGATATTCGTGGTCGCCCGAAACTCTTCTTTTTCTTACAAAGGGCTTTCGGTTGATGTGCGTCGTATCGGCCGAGAGCTTGGTGTCCGCTATATATTGGAAGGGTCCGTTCGCGGCGCTGGTGACCGGTTGCGTGTCACGGGTCAGCTGATTGATGCGGAAACCGGGTCTCATGTTTGGGCGGATCGATACGATGGCAAGCTCGATGATGTTTTCGAGCTTCAGGACCAGATTACCGAGGCTGTCGTTGCTTCGATTGCGCCAGGTATCCGACAAGCTGAAATAGACCGTGCTGCTCACAAGCGCCCTGACACCCTTGGAGCCTATGATCACTTCCTACGTGCGCAGTCCTTGATCTACAGGTTCAAATTCACTGAAGCAGACGACCATTTGTCAAAAGCTCTTTCACTCTCAAGTGAGTACCCATTGGCAAGCGCTCTTCGAGGCTGGATCCGCACTTTGCTATGGAACCCGGATACGCGTCCAAACGAGGCCCGATTTGACTACGCAATTCAGCTGGCACATGAGGCTCTGGCGGCATCACATCTTGACCTAGAGGCGCAAGCATATGCCGGTTACGTACTCGCGTTTCTGTCGGAGGATACAGAGTATGGTTTGTCACTTGTGGATCAAGTCGTCGAGAGAAGCCCAAATTGCGTTTCAGCCTGGGGATCCAGTTGCGTACTGCGTGGCCTGATGGGCCAAGCACAGACGGCACAGGCACATGCCAGGGAGGCGCTCCGACTTAACCCGAATGACCCACTAAACTACCGTGTCCACATGGGTATCAGCCTGTCGCAAATCGCGGAAGGGAACTGGCGCGATCTAAGAGAAACCGCCCAAAAAATGCGTGCATTTCATAATACTGTGACTGTCTTTCGCCTGAACGAACTTGTGGCGGAAATGGCTCACGGCAATGAGAGCCGAGCTAGAGAACTCGCACGTATTCACATGTCGCGGGAACCCGATTTTAGCGTTTCAATGTTCCGGCATATGCGCGCTCGTATCTCTATCGCAAAACCAGAAATCTATGACGCCTACTATGAAATGCTGGCAGCCGCAGGAATTCCTGATTGACGACACCAGTTGTAGACCAGCGGCAAGTCATAGCAAGCATGCAACATGTGGAAACATATTTTTGCCGCTGGAAGAATGCCCAATTTGGTCTGCGAACAGTCGTTGAAGTGAATAGCGGCGAGCGGCAATCGAACTTTCGCGGCGCTCGGCGTGAACGATTGCTCTGCGGACAAAGCTGCCATTGCCACGTTAGATCAGATTAATAGGTTTGCAGTTTCATGCTCTAATCAGAACAGATGCCCATACGTGCGAATTGCATGCTGTCTGTTTTGCAGTTCAAGTTTGGCGTAGATTTTACTTGTGTGGTTTCGAACAGTTTTTTCACTCATTTGAAGACTTCTAGCAATTTCTTTACCACTCATTGCTTGGCAGATGAGTCTCAGCACGTCCTGCTCGCGCTTTGTCAAATCGTTAAAGTCCGTCGTTTGACCGGAAGATGTAAATTCAAGCAAGCTCTTGGAAAAAGCGCGCCAGGCAGGTTCATCGCGTTGAATAATGTGATTTTTTCCCTCTAAAGCAGACATTGTCGCTCTGGGAATTTTCTGAGCGAGATGTTGTCCTTCTTCAAACGGAATAACCTGATCGTTCCTTGAATGGATCACCAGTGTTGGAATTGAAACCTTTGGCAATAGACTTTCAACATTAACGTCAGCGCGCGCCATAAGCAGGTCGGCCCCTGTCTCAGGCAAAACGGTCTTTTGGCAAAGTTCTGTAAACCAAGAGCGTTGTTCGGGCGGCGCACCAGGAAGAAATCTTGATGTAAATACATCTTGAAACGCTGGGTTGTCATTCTCCCAACCCAGGCGAAATACATCGATAACAGTCTTGTAGTTTTTGGCGGCGACCGATCCGCGGTGGTTGCTGCCCCTTGCATAGCCTCCAACGAGTATCATCCCGGCGACTCTGCCGGGATGCCTCAGCGAATACGCGATAGAAGTCGCAGCGCCCTGAGAAATACCCAGAAGATAAATTGGTTCATCTATTTCAGCGGCGTCGATTACAGCTTCGAGATCATCAACCCAGTAATCAATACCCAGATTCTCAACTCGTTTGTCAGATAATCCGCAGCCTCGCTCATCATATCGAACAAGGGTGAATTGACTTTCTAGCAATTCGATCCAGTGAGACCAAATTGGACTGTCTAGATCATAACTGAGATGCGTGAGCCAGTTAGCCGCCTTTACCATTGGTAGGCCGTTTCCGGATTTGCTCCACGCCAGCGACGTACCATCGCTTGAAGAAGTGTATCTAACGGTTCGCATGTCTTTTTTTAGTCGATTTGGGGCAAATGTCCCATCAATTTCCCGTCGGTTTGAGTCTAGCCGGGACATGTGTCCGATAGGTTGAAGGCCAGATGAGTGACACCATTGTGAAACTCAGTTTGGAGGTCATCACATGAATAAGCAATTTGACGCTTCACTACACGCATCGCCGTGTTGGTCCCAAATTTCGCCTGCTCCCTGCGTAGGGCTACATTGTTCCGGCGCTGACGGAAGCCAGTGGCGCAATCTGTTTGCCCGGATGAGCGAAGAAACCAAAACATTAGCACCCGACCTAATAGGAACCCTGTCTAGGGGTCATAAAATCCCGGACGGGCCGTTCACATTGGAAAACGAAGCTGCTTCGATTATCACTGAGATAGAGAAGCTTGGCAGGCCCGCTCACTTGATTGGACACTCGTATGGAGGAGCGCTGGCTTTGCATATCGCCAGAGCTCGACCCGACCTTGTTCGATCACTTTGTCTCTATGAACCAACTCTGTTCAGCCTACTGAAAGCCGGAGAGTTGACTGACGGTTTATTGTATTCCGAGATTGTTAGCCTCACAAACGCAATACGAACGGGCATAGAAGAGGGATGCGAAGAGTTTAGCGCACAGGTTTTCACTGATTTTTGGGGAGGACTTGGCTCTTGGCAAGCCCTGAGTCGTAAACGCAGGTGCGCTATGATTGATTGGGTTCACAAAGCCCCAAGCGATTTCGATGCGCTTCTGAAAGAACCTGACCCAGAATACATTCTTTCTGAGGGAGTTCCCTCTACGATCATTCGCGGATCGCAGACGCATGTGCACACAAAGCGCATCGCTGAACTTCTGGCATCCCAAGGCAAGCTTGTTGAACTAAAGGTTCTGAAAGGTGCTGGCCATTTGGGTCCCTTTACCTTCAAGGAAAGTTTCGAGATGGAGGTGCTGTCGCATATTAGAACTGTTGAGCATCGGTGCAATCGCCGCAAACCACGGCTTGGCGGACTCCGAAATTAAATCCGCTACAAGTATCCAAGATAGTCCCAACGGCAGCAGGAACACTCCGGACAAAGGATCTCGTTCCGGTCCCAACCAGCCAAATGTGCCCGTCAAGAATGCAACCAACGCCAACAGGTACAGGACCGCGAATACGATGGTGGTTGTTCTACAAACTAAGTCGAGCCTCAGCAGATCAAGCCAGTGCTGCGCAGCCGTTTTCAGCTACGCAGCAGACTGCTCACAGTGCGCCTTCGTCGCCAAGGAACTCGATACCAGCTGTCGCGCCATCACTGTAAGCAATGCAATTCCAAGGAGCACGATCCTCGCCAACGCCGACTGTGACCTGTGTTC
>NZ_JBQFPJ010000036.1:0-8076 GCF_056534475.1 Ruegeria sp. D4 | reverse complement strand
AGGCAGCGCCCCGGTTTCAGGTTCATCTGACTATACCCTCTCGGTTCACTCTGCGCTTCCAGCTTCAGATCTTACGCCGCTCGGCGCGGACCTCACGACAGACCCGCGTCAAGCAAAGTTCGCGCACGTCGTCTTAACACCGAAATCGCTGAGCATGAGCCTTGCTTCCGCACTGGACAAAATGCTTGGAGGGAGCGGTTTCTCGGCGGCCAGCGTTTCGGCCGAAGCGGTGGCCGGATACTCGAAAGCCGCGTGCGATATTTCACCTCTCATGTTCTGCCTTCCGCCGAATTGGGAGTCCACTCTGACAGTCGGCGATCAAATCCTGCTTCGCAGTGGCGGCAACAGTACTGCCTGGGGGCCCGGTAATTTTGGCTTCATCGATCTGGCAAACTTCCAGGACACCTCGGGTGTGTGTGCAGACGAAGGAGGTAACAAACTGGCGTGCCTCATCGCGGCGCAAAACCAGATCACCCAGTGCATTCTCACCAACGGGCTGGACACGGAACCAGGGCAGAAAGTCGGCATCACAAACGCGGCATTCAACGTGCGTTTTGACATCTACCGCTCTGTTCTCAATGGCGAGAAAAACAACATAGATTTCGCACCGGCGCCGAACGTGATCAAGGGCATTGAAAAGAACGGTGGCGGCGCTTGCATTCAAGGCAACGAACAACCGACACCCGACACAACCGGCCTTGGTCGCGACCTGTGCATGGCGGCGGGTACCTGCGGCGGAAACAACCGTTTCGGCGATGGCACCTGGGATCGGGCCGGCTACCTGAACCGGAACCACGATCTGGCCGATGGGCTGGCGGACGGTGTTGGCAGTGACGCTCACCTGCCCCTGTTGTCAGGGTCGAATTCAGTATTCGCGGGCACGCGATACGGGATGTATCTTCGGGAAATTGCCTACGGGAATACAAACCCTTACGCAGCACCAAACGCAAACGCCATCCTTGATCCTTCGCTTGCCGAAACCGGCCGCCCAATGTGTTCAAGCCAAATGTCGAATGACCCGGCGCGGCGCGTTGTAACAGCGGCCGGCGTTGATTGCGCACAAAACCCTGTTTCCGGTTCGACGACCGGGGTTCCCGTAACAAAATTCGTTGCCGTCTTCCTGACGGAACCGGTGGGCGATGATGGCAGCTCGCCACCCAGTTTTGACATTCACGGCGAGGTCGTCGGCTTCCCGGATGTCACCGGTGTTGGGAGCGGCGGTAATGGCTTCGGTGGCATCTTCCGCGACGTCGTACAGTTGTATCGTTAAAGGCGTACGTTCATGAGTATGAGGCACAGATTTCCTTTCAAACGTTTCGCCAGGAACGACGACGGCGCAATCCTTGTCGAGTTCGGCCTTGTTATGCCGGTCATGTTGCTTCTATTGGCCGTAACTCTGGAGTCGGCGCGCCTTATGTGGTCGTACCAGTCGGTTATTGCCGGTGTGCGCGATGCCAGCCGCTACTTGTCGCGAGTTACACCTGCAGATATCTGCACATCCGGTGGCTCTGTTGCGGGGCTGACCACGACTTTGAAAAGCATTGTTGAGCAGGACATCAACGGAAATAACCTGTTTCCGTCCAGCGTGACGGTCAATTCCGTGACGCCAAGCCTGTCTTGCGTGTCCGGCACCTATCGAATGAACCCCGCCCCTGTTGGCCAGGTGAGTGCCAATATCACCATTCAGTTTCCGCTGGGCGGCATCCTGACGCTGTTCGGCAGCGGTGCGACATCGGTGACCACGGACGTCGCTGATACATCGCGGATTTTTGGCCAATGAGACGCCTGCTGGATATCCACGCGCGTTTGCGACAGAGCGGTCGCTCATTCCTGCAAGAGCAGCATGGTGGCGTTCTGGTCGAATTTGCTCTGGTCGTGTCGTTGTTTTCTTTCCTGTTCCTTGCACTGTTGGATTTTGGCAGGCTTTCGTACAGTGGAGTGAACGCACAAAAAGCAGCGCAGTTGGCCGCTCGTATCGCCGTGGTGCGTCCACCTGCGTGTGCTGGCGTTCCGCAAACCCACACGCGAGGAACATCTGCACTCCAACCTCGTTTCGGCACCTCATGCAGTGCCTCGGTCGGCATATGCGCCGATCCCATGACCCCGGCGTGTTCAGGTATCGCCACCAACGCCACTGCGTCGGAAATCTGGGATCGCGTCAGTCCGCTTCTGCCACCGGGCACAACCATCAGCGCACTGCAGTTTTCCTATGATTTCAATTCCAATCTGGGTTTCCTGGGCGGCCCTTACACACCCATGGTCACTGTTGAACTGAACCTGAGTGATTTTCAGTTCGTGTCGCCTCTGGCCGCTTTGGCCAACGCCGCGGGTGCGACAAGCAGCACAATCTCTTCGACAGCCGGCTATTCCAATTTCAGCGTCTCGCTGCCTGCTGAAGACCTTGCATTAGGAGAGTCAGGGTAATGAGTAACCACGTTTCAGATCTCAAGTCACAATCGGTCATGCTTCTGTCAGCAGGAGAAACAATCGCGCAGGCGGTCACAAACGCGTTTCCCGCTGTCAGAGAAAACAAGGTTTCTGAATTGGCTGGCTCGTTCAAAACACTGAACGGAACCGCCCGCGAAATGGCGTTCAAGCATGACGTGGTGATATTTGAAATCGACCCGGATGACTCGGGCGAGGTACAAGCCGTCGAAGAACTGCTGACGCATCGCGATGATGACACCTTGTTCGTGGCGCTGACGCAGAATGATCTTTCGATCACCAAAGCCCGTGAACTGCGGAAAATTGGTATCGACGAAGTGCTTCCCTTGTCGATCGATGGCGAGGGATTGAAAGCTGCGGTCAGTGAAAGAACCATATCGCGCACCGTTCCGCAGCTTCCGACCAGGAACGGTCTGTCTGCTCTGGGTCGGGTTATCCCGGTTGCAAAATCCCGTGGCGGTATCGGCGCGTCTACTGTTGCGGTGAACCTTGCGTGCTCGCTGGTGGGCAGCAAGGGCTCCTTGTTTCGGAAGACTGAGAAAAAACGCGTCGCACTTTTGGACTTCGATCTGCAATTCGGAAACGCAAACGTGTTTCTGGATCTCGAAGACAACGGAGGGTGCCTTCAGTTCATCGAAAACTCGGATGAGCCCGATGACCATTTCCTGTCATCGATCCTTCAGAGCCACAAACTCGGCATCGACGTGCTTTGCGCGCCTGCCCCTTTGGTTCCGCTTCAGTCGATACATACGAACCTTCTCGAAGGTATGCTCGATCTGCTTCAACGTCGTTACGACTATATTGTCATCGACCTGCCCTGTGCCGTTGTCGAATGGGTCGAACCCATTTTCAAGCGTGCGACCCAGCTTGCGCTGGTTACTGACACAACCGTGCCATGCGTGCGCCAAGCGCGACGTTTGATTGATTTCTACCGCGAAGCCAATGTCTCTCTTCCGGTCGAGGTTATTGTGAACCGCGAACCTAAGACTCTGCTCAAGCCGGGGCACGTTCGCGAGGCAGAGAAAGTCCTGAAAACCAAGCTGAAACACTGGCTGCCCGAGAACCACAAGGTCGCCCGCAACTCAGTCGATCTTGGGCGTCCCATCGTGGACATGAAGCCAGGATCCGACCTTGGCAAAGCCCTGACAAAACTTGCTGGCGCGATGTCTGAAGACGTTCGGCCCGTGGCGACAAAAACGACTTAAAAAAGGAGATCACCGTGTTCAATGAGTATAGATCACGCAAGGCTGCATCCAATTCGAATGTCTTGGTCCTTGAGCAGCCAATCGAAGTGCCCAGGCCCAAGGTGATTCCGGAACCCGTGGACGTTGATCTGCAAGCGCATCTGGAGCTCAAAAGCCGCTTGCACGGCGAACTTCTTGACCGGCTAAACTTGTCCGTGATCGACAAGGTTGAGCGGTCGGAGCTGAAACGTCAGATCGCATCGTTGGTGACAGGCCTGATCGAGGCGGAAAACCTTCATTTGCGGTCCGAGGCTTTCACATCACTGGTCGACGAGTTGATTCACGAAGTGATGGGGCTGGGTCCGCTGGAACCACTTCTGGAAGACCCGACGGTCAACGACATTCTGGTCAACTCATATGATCAAGTCTACGTGGAACGCTTTGGTTTGTTAGAAGAATCGACGGCACGCTTTCGCGATGAACGCCATCTGCTTCGGATAATTGACAAGATCGTCAGCAAAGTCGGTCGTCGCATTGATGAATCCCAGCCATGGGTCGATGCGCGCCTGGAAGACGGCAGCCGTGTCAACGCAATCATTCGCCCGTGTTCCGTGGACGGGCCTGCGCTGTCGATCCGCAAATTCTCGCGCAATCCTTTGACGATCGACAAGCTCGTTCAGCGAGAAAGCATGAACGGCCAAGCTGCCAAGCTTCTGGAGGCGCTGGTCGAAGCAAGGTTGAACATCCTGATTTCCGGTGGCACCGGTTCCGGCAAAACAACGATGCTGAACGCCGTTTCATCCTTTATCGACGGCAATCAGCGTATCGTAACAATCGAGGACGCCGCCGAACTTCAGCTGCAACAAAGCCATGTGGTTCGTCTGGAAACCCGCCCCCCAAACTCGGAGGGCCAGGGCGTGATCACTCAACGCGATCTGGTGCGCAATGCGCTCAGGATGCGGCCGGATCGCATCATTGTCGGGGAAGTTCGTGGGGCTGAATGTTTTGACATGCTTCAGGCCATGAACACCGGCCATGACGGGTCGATGACGACCGTTCACGCAAACTCAGCGCGTGATGCGCTCAGTCGGGTGGAACAGATGGTGACTATGTTGGGGGCAGAATTGCCCATCAAGACCATCCGGTCTCAAATCGCTTCGGCCATCCAAATCGTGTTGCAACTGAGCCGCCTCAGCGATGGCACACGCAGGGTCGTCAGCATTTCGGAAATCACCGGCATGGAGGACGACACGATCACCATGCAGGACATCTTTGTCTTCAAACGTCGCGGAAAGTCTGAAAACGGGGATGTATTGGGAGAGTTCCTGCCGACCGGCATCCGCCCAAAATGCTTCGACCAACTGGTTGCCGCGGGCATTGATGTGGATAGCGACATGTTTATTCTCGGGGCAATGACGTCATGATTGATCTGCAACCAAACACACTGAACATTCTGATCTATATCGCGATTTTTCTGGGCATTCTGCTGGTTTACGAGGGTCTGCACCAGCTTCTGCTTCGCAGGGAAACCCAAAGCGAAGCCAGGAACCGGCGCATGAAGATGATTCAGGACGGAGCCTCAAGTGATCAAGTACTGCAAGTCCTTCGGGATCCCGCGATGCTCGCCGCCGGAGAAAAAGCCGGTCCAATAGTTCGTTTTCGCCGTTTGCTCGTTCAAGCGGGGTTAACGATCAGTCCGATATGGGCTGCCCTCGCAGTCGTGTTCTTGGCCTTGTTGACCTTCGCAGGCGCGTCCCGGTTTCTCGTCCAGGAATTGGCAGCCCTTCTGAGCGCGGTTCTCGGTCTCGTTGGGCCGTTCATCGTGCTGGTCGCCATGAAGAACGCTCGATCGAAGAAGCTGACAAAACAACTGCCGGACGCTCTGGATTTGATGGCCCGGGGATTGAAGGTTGGTCATCCGGTTGCTGTTACGGTTGGAAACGTCGCAACGGACTTGCCGGATCCAATCGGCACGGAATTTGGCATCATCAAAGATCAGATCAATTACGGCGATGATGTCGCGACTGCCTTTCACGACTTTGCGCAACGCGTTGGCACCGAGGACGCAAAGTACCTTGCCGTAAGTATTGGCATTCAGCATGGAACCGGCGGCAACCTTGCGCGGGTTCTGACCATCCTGTCCCAGACCATCAGGGACCGGCACACCATGCAGAAAAAGATCAAGGCGATTTCCGCTGAAGGGCGTCTGAGCAGCCTAATCCTCACGATCTTGCCGATAATTATCTACCTATCGATCGAAATTTCCACGCCTACCTTCTACGGCGACGTTCGCAATGACCCACTGTTTCCCTATTTCGCCTGCGTGATTGTAGGCCTGACAATTGCGCAGGGGCTCATCTTGAACCGCTTGGTTAAGTTCAAGTTCTAAAAAAGGGGCTGATGATATGGATATTATTCAAGAGTTTCTGAGTGAGCAAAGCCTCTCGCCGCAGTTCTTTTTGCTCGTAGGAATTGCCCTTAGCGTGTTCTTTGTTGTCATGGGCCTGTCCGGGTTAACCGAGGCCGACAATACGGCGGCGCAGCGCATGCGTGGAGGGTCAGTTTCAAGTGGGCACGGTCAGGATTTTGACCTCATACAAGGCGACAACAGTGATCCGCACGGGCTTCTCAAGGCGTTCGTTCCGTCGTCGAAGAACGAACGTTCCAAGATTGGCAAGCTCCTAAGACAGGCTGGCATTCAACGAAAGCACGCCATTCGCACATACTACACCTGCCGTGTAATTTTGGGATTTGTCCTGCCGGCCACGTTTGTCGCAGCCATGGCGCTGCCAATAGAAACCCAGGTTCAATTGGGGATCGCCGGCATATTGCAGGGTGTTACTTGGATGAACACATTGCAGATCGTAACGGTTTTGATGGTCTCGGGCTTCTATGGACCCGCAATCTGGTTGCGCTTTCGCATAAAGAAACGCCGCCAGGCAATTGAACACAGCCTGCCAAACGCACTCGATCTGCTGCAGGTGGCAATTGAAGCCGGTCTGGGTTTTGATGCAGCGATGATCCGTGTGTCACATGAGATGGCAAGTGCGGCGCCCGAGATTTCGCAGGAGTTCTCAATTCTTCAGCTGGAATTGCAGGCGGGCAAGGAACGACAGGCCGCCTTTCTTGACATGGCCGACCGGGTCGGAATCGACGAGTTGAGTTCATTTGCCAACGCGTTTTTGCAATCCAACCAGTATGGCACCAGCATTTCCGCATCGTTGCGCAGGTTTGCGACTGACATGAGGCTTGATCGCGAACTACGTGCTCAGGAAAAGGCAAACCGCCTTCCAGTGCAAATGTCCGCCGTTATGGCCATGTGCATGATGCCCGTTTTGTTGTTGATTTGCCTTGCGCCAATGCTGATCCGCTGGGTGAACATGTTTGGGTGATGCAAAGCTGGTGGTAATGAGATCTTCGACTAAGCGGTCATTCCGTGGTGACTTTAGCCACATCCAGAATTCGGATATGCTCCGGTGACCTTCGGCTTGCAAAAAACTGCCTCAACGATCCGCCAGATCAATTATTTCACAGACGTAAAGCGCTACATGGCCAGCAAGCATATTTTGCCAAGCGCGGGACGCAATCTAAGGCAGCCTAAATCCGCCTCACTTTCAGGGTAATTTTACATTGCTTTAAAAGGATTTTTGGTGCGGTCGAGAAGCATCTAGAACAATCGAACTAGCGCCCATGAAACCTTATGTTTATGGGTAAACCCCCATAGGGCAGCCTACATATTTCCCAAAATGTATGCTGTCCTGAGTGGTATTGTGTGTTGTCTGTTTTTGTCAATACACGTGTTGAAAATGTATCGGCCCGTAGAATATTTCGGCCTAGAAACACTCTACATACTGCAACCAAGTAACTACTGGGTATTACAAGAAGTGTTTCAGTGTCCTCCCGCTAAGTTCTCTATGTCGACGAGGCGAGGCGAGGTGAGAGGCCCGATCTGGTTGATTCTCATAGCAATCCGCCTTCTTTGATTTGCCGTGTAATGGCCAAATCATGATCCCAAATTGCTTGGCATGTTGATTGTTGATTTGATGACGAAACCCTTTGGGCGGAGGTTGCATGCCTCATTTTGCGGCCTCCGCCTCTTTGCTATTGGGAAGAAATCCCCGGGGCTGAGCGAAGTTCCTTTTCCTTCCGCGAACACCAATATCTCTTCTTTGCTAGTATCGGGAATTGATCACCTAACGTACCAGCTCTGGAAAGTTGAAGGAAGCTCTTCGATTGCAGCAAGCACTCGCCGATAATCGTCTCGCGCTCACTGATCGAAGTCTCGCAATCGGCTCTGTTGCACAAAACGCGTGAGGGATTCATCTTGTGAATCCAGTGTGGTAGCTGGGATGCATTAGCAGACCTACACCCCCAACCTACAGGACCAAGAACTGGCCAGCTTATAACGAAGCGCTCAAGCGCCGGGGTTCGCTGACGATCTGGTTCG
>NZ_JBQFPJ010000035.1:0-10063 GCF_056534475.1 Ruegeria sp. D4 | reverse complement strand
GGATATGACGCTGATTGGTTCCGGGAAGCGTTGAAAGACAAAGGGATACGTGCGTGCATCCCAGGCCGGAAGCAGCGGAAGAAAGCGGTGAAGTACGACAAGCGTCGCTACAAATGTCGCAATCGGATCGAGATCATGTTCGGAAGGCTGAAAGATTGGCGGCGAGTGGCAACCCGATACGACAGGTGCCCAAGGGTCTTCCTCTCAGCCATCGCACTGGCGGCTACCGTCTTCTATTGGCTATGAGTCCTGACCCTAGAGTTATTGTGAGTTCGTTTCATGCAGTCTTTGCAACCACATAAGCGATTAAGTCTACAAACAACTGACAACCCACTCGTTCAAGGTTTAAGGCATTGCCAGATCAAGCTAACCAACAACCTACGCGTCTAGAATTTCCGGCGCCTCTATTACAGGCCACCAGACATGCGTAGCGAGCCATTCGTAGTCGGCCCCGCCCGCACCATTCACACCAGTTGACTGCTTGTGTGCGGAAAGTAGTTCTTGGCTGAAACGGTGACCCCCTCGAACGAACTTTGCCAATTCGCGATGCACAGTCCAGTTCAAAACCAAACCTAATTCTGTGATTTGAAACCCATCGTCCACACGTTGCACGTTCGGGTTAGCTAGGAGGTTCAGTTGTCGTCTCACGCTTGTCTGAGGCAGGTTTGTGTATTTGGCTAATCCGCGCGTTGTCCAAGGTTGAGGGTGAATAACAAGTGCTTGATGCACCCTCTGCATAGGGGGAGGATACTTGAAATGATCAAACGTAACTTGCCAGCGGCGCCAAAGACGCAACCGATTGCGCTCAGTTTCACTCATCGACATAGTCAAATACTTTAATGGTTGTGATTCAACTGGCAAGTCGACTTAAGCAAGGTTCCCGTTAGCGACATGAAGCCTCTGTGGTTTAACGTGGCGGACGATCGCTCCAAAGTGTCCCTGACTTAAAACGCTGATAACCGTAATCAAACAGCGCTCGCATATACTCTGGATCGAACGGTTCAGCTAGAGGATAGTCGAAGTCCGTCCCGATCCAAGCGGCTTGGTATTCAGCGCCTCTCTGAAGGCTTAGTTTGTACGCAATCGTGAGATCATCTACGCCTTGTGCTTTAATAAGTGTAGAAAGCGAGCGTGCAGATACTTGGAGGACCCCCGGTTCAATAACTCTAAGTTCTGGCTCAACTTTGCCGTTTCGGATCGCATACAGCTTTCCACCGCGAGCATATTTCCTTGGGATGTCCCATCCAGGCACGTAGGCAGTTTGAGAATAGACGCCACCATCAACGTGAAGTTCATCCCGAACACCATCCTTAGTATCGACGTCGATTAAAACCGGAGGAAAAACACCCGGAATTGCCGCTGATGCGAGCAAGACATCACCAAATGTCTTTTTTGCATTTGGTGAATTACTGTTCGCGATGGCGCCCATATCCCAAAGCACTGGCCTTTGTGCATCCAAACTCACCGTCTGAACTAACAACCGCCGTCCGCGACGATGCTCTTTGGCAATCTGCGATAAAAAATTGTCGGTTATGTAAGTTTCGATAAGTTGTTTTAATGGGTCAGAGTTTTTGACTGAGGAACCACTTAGGATGCCAGTTATAAATCTGCCTCTGAATATCCGCGACGGTGGTAGCCCACCGTACAGCTCTTTGAGCTTATCATCATAGTCGGAACCCAGAAAGGCGAATGGTGCGGCCAACGCGCCTGTAGAAACCCCTGTAACGACCAAAAATTCTGGGCGTGTGCCGGCGTCGCTCCATGCGGACAGAATGCCCGCAGCGAAGGCTCCATCCTCGCCACCGCCTGATAGTGTTAGTGTGTAATCTGAATAAAGCCTCGAAGTGCGTCTTTGACGATGAACCTCTTCAAGAAGTTCACTGATGTTGACAGGAGCGACATCAGCCCAATAACGAGCGCCTTCGATGCCTGGGACCTGCGGGTTCTTTAGATCTGTCTCGTCTACCGGGTTTCTCGAAATAGTTGAGCATCCTAGTTGGAAAAGCAGCAGTAGGAAAACACACAGCTTACTCCAATGCATGCGCCCCATCTTCTCCACTCCCAGCTCCATTGAATTAAACAAAAAACGGGCCAGTAAACTTTTTTGGACCAATACTCTTGTTCGTCGTCCTTGCCCTCAAAGCGCATTGAGCGTTGCAGTCTTTTGGGCCGCGCTTAAGCATAGCATACTAAATGAAAACGAATTTATCATTGCGTCAACGTTTTTTGGAAGGGACCATTTCTGTACTGGTTGGTAGGACGTCAGTGTGGGACGTCTGCTCAGCACGAGACACAGGTTCAACTGACCATACCCTTTGCCCCAAATACAAAGCAAAACAGAGCATAACTGCAAAATTCACCCAATAGAGCGCGATGTCACCGAAGTAGGTGGTAGCGGCATTCGCTATCAGGGGACCGGTTATAGAACCTAAAGTCCAAACCAATAGCATGGTTACCGCCGCCGAAGACACAAAGACCGGAACCGTTCGGTCCAACGCGTGCGCCACAAGCAAAGAATAAAGGGTGAGCAAGCTACCACCCAGCAACACCAGTATGATGGAAAGCACTACGAAACCGATTGAGTTGTAGTCGAATGAGTTGACGCTATGGTCGTAGTCCACGTCGACCAGAATCGCCATAAGAAGAAGAACTACTGTTGCGGTGACCGTAGCAATCAAGATTACTATCCGACGGTCCATCTTGTCGGATAGCCATCCAAGCGGAAACTGAAAAAGGACACGCCCGAGGTAAACTAGGGCGACCATAAGGGCCACATCAATTATGGCGACCCCTAGCTGGGCAGCATTGTAGGGGACCACGCTCAGCAAAGTTGTAGACACCATCCCCATAGCGAACACTCCTAAGGCTGCAGCTGGAGCATCGTCGAATAATCCGCGAATGCGAATGGGTGTTCTGGACTCATTGTTGGGAGGAGTTGACCTAGTCGTCGAGATTACCAAAATCGAAATGCAGTAAAACAAAGCGACGTAGACGAATGCCTCTCGAACATCCCCGGGCACTAAAAAAACTAAGAACTGACTGAACACGGCGACAACGCCGACTATTATCGCATAGACTGCCAGAACTCTTCCACGAGTTTTTTCCTCCGCAGTTTCATTGAGCCACGTGTCACCGATCGAAAAAAGCCCTGCGGTCGCCAGACCGGCGAGGAACCGCAAAAAGACAAGAAATGGTGTGCTGGTGGAAACAGAAAAAAGTATGGCCACCGCTATTGTGATAGCTGCTCCAGAGGCAAATGCACGGATGTGGCCAATATCAGCAATCGATCGAGCGACAACAAAACACCCGACCAAAAATCCTGCAGAGTATGCGGACGCAGCAAACGAAGCAGCTTCTTGAGACGCCCCAATTTCAGAAAACGCGAGTGGAACCAAAGTACCAGATCCAGCAGTAGCCAGCTGAACAGCAGCCATTGCAATGAAGAGTGATTGAAGATTGAGAATTTGGTTTCTGATTGCCAATGCACCCTTGCTCCAAGTTGCGCCGAGGCTCGGTAAGTTCTTCCTACTTCTCGCTTCTACTCAGGTAGACGCGCGGTATTTCCCAACAATCAATGCCACTTGTCGAAGTTATTAACACTGAGTGCTACTGAAATCGAAAACCGCTGAACACTAAAGTGGAACTTCAGGCCTTCGCGAATATGGTTTTCGGTCGGGTTTTTAGCTTACACTTTGTGATACAACAATAAAATCTGCCTATTTCCCTGAAATTTTTACTGAGCCATTTTGGTTCGCACAAATTTGTGAAAAACTGTTGGTGCGGGCAGAGTTGGTTCAAACAATCTATTTTCCGACGAAGCTCCTTGTGCCTTTGCGAGCGTCCAACAGGCGCGCAGCTTCGAATAAGCAGGTGAACAAATATGCATCTGAACTTCCTAGGGACACTGGCGACTGTTGTGTTTAGTGCTTTTCCCATCGTGGCCGCAGCACAAGATACCCTCGCAACGGCAAGACCAGCAAAAGTCTTCACTGTTCTTAAAGCCTCATCTGATTTTGAAAGAATTTATCCCGCTATCGTCTACCCTTCGAGGGAAGTTGAACTCTCTTTTCGAGTCAGTGGACGAATAATAGACTTACCAATTAGGGCCTCTAGCAATGTGGTGCAGGAAGGCGTTGTTGCGCAGCTAGACACACGAGACTTCGAAGTCGAGGTAGCAAGACTTAATAGCCAACTAGAAGAGGCAGAGGCGAATCTAATTGTACTGAGGTCAGGTGCACGCCCTGAAGAAATCACAGCTCTAGAAGCCTCGGTTCAGGCAGCTCAAGCCCAACGAGATCAAGCTCGGGAAGAATACGTCCGCTCAGCTCAGCTTTTGGAGAGGGGTGTTATCCCTACTGCCCAATACCAGCAACGTGAAGCTGCCTTTCGTCTGGCAGAGGCCGAACTGGTGTCGCGAGAAGAGCAGCTGACAATTGGTCGAGTCGGTGGGAGGCCCGAAGAGATAATTGCAGCGGAAGCGTCGATCCGTGGCCTAAAAACACAGGTTCAATCGGCAAAAAACGATCTTTCTGATGCTACGCTTCGAGCGCCGTTCGATGGAACGATTGCCAAGCGCAACGTGGACAACTTCCGTAATGTTCAAGCCGGTGAAACCATCGCCTTGATCCAAGATCTTTCGACCGTGGATGTAAGTTATGACTTGCCCGGCGCTGACATAATCGCAATGTCGTCAATAGGCTTCGACAATGTTATTAGTATGGTTACGTTTGACTCGTTGCCGGGCGTAGAATTGAACGCAGACCTTGTCGAGTTCACTACGCAAGCAGACGCAGCAACACAAACCTATCGAGGTCGTCTATCAGTAACCCCGCCTGAGGACTTAGTTGTACTGCCTGGGATGGTAGCGCGCGTGATTATTAGGGCGGGCGGGCAAAGCGACACACATGTTGTGGTCCCGCTTTCAGCTTTAGCGGCAAGCCCCGACGGCTCCCCTTATGTCTGGCTATTGGATGAATCCAGCAACACCGTCAAGCGTCGACCAGTTGAATTGGGAGAAATATCTGAAGACTTCGTGTTCGTAAATACTGGCCTTGAAGAAGGGCAAATGGTTGTAACTGCAGGCTTGAGCGAACTGCAGGAAGACATGGTAATTCGCCCGATTTCAAAAGTTGGTGAGTAGCAAATGGATCTCGCTAGGTTTGCAATTGAGAAGCGTCTAATTTCGGCGTTGGTGACTATTCTCATCTTGGTGGCTGGCTATTTTGCATACTTAACTCTTCCTCGTTTCGAAGATCCTGAGTTCATAATCAGACAAGCTCAGGTCATAACCCCTTATCCGGGTGCCACTGCAGAAGAAGTCTCCGAAGAAGTCACCGAGGTCATTGAAAATGCTCTACAAGAGCTCCAAGGGGTAAAAGAGGTAAAGTCAGTCTCATCACCCGGCCTCAGCACTGTGACAGTCGAATTTACAATCCCCACGACGCCTGATTTTCCGTCGCTTCACGCAAGATTTGCTCAATTGCGCGCAAAGATACTTGACGCCCAAACAAATCTTCCGCCGAACGCACTCCGATCGCAGGTCTACGATGACTTCGGCGACGTGTATGCATTGTATTTTGCGATTGTTGGCGATGGCTATTCTATAGCTGAGCTCCACGAGTACGCGAAGGAGCTCCAGAGGGAGTTGGTTGCAGTCAGCGGTGTTTCCAAGGTGATCTTAAGTGGTGAACAGAATGAAGCGATCTTTGTAGAATATGCACCTGCAAGGTTAATAGAACTTGGAATATCACCACAGCAAATTGGCCAAGTTCTGGAGGGGCAAAACCTCGTAGCGCCCTCGGGTTCTCTCAAGTCCAACTCGCGTCGCATAGAGATACGGCCGTCGGCGGCAATAGCCTCAATTGACGCTATCAAAGACCTAGTCGTTTCTGTGCCAAGTAGCGGAGCATCATTTCGACTTTCAGATATCGCAACCGTGTCGCGCGGTTACGTTGAACCCGCAAGCCCCCTACTTTTTCGAGATGGTCGGCCTGCGATTGGAATTGGAATATCCAATAGCCTGGGCGGAAACGTTGTGAACATGGGCGAAGCCGTAAAGCAACGGATAAACGAGTTGGAGAACCTAAGACCAATCGGAATCCAGATTTTGCCAATCTCTGATCAGTCAGCTTCGGTAAAAGAATCTATCAACGACTTTGTCATGAACGTGGTTCTGGCGCTCATCATCGTTGTAGGCATATTGCTTATTTTTATGGGGTTAAGATCCGGAATACTCATGGGGGGTATTCTGTTGGTCACAGTCGCAGGCACGCTTACCGGCATGCAGCTCTTAGGGCTCGACATGCAAAGGATTTCACTAGGCGCGCTGATTATTGCGCTCGGCATGCTGGTTGATAACGCTATTGTCGTTGTCGAAGGTACGTTGGTCCGCGTTCAACGCGGTGAAGCCACCAGCGACGCTGCTATCTCTGTCGTAAATCAAACCAAATGGCCGCTACTCGGAGGAACAGTTGTAGGACTCTTGGCATTTTCCCCAATTGGCTTTTCACCGGACAACACTGGAGAATACGCCGGGAGCCTCTTCTGGACCATCTCGATCTCGTTGCTTTTTTCGTGGTTGGTGGCGATATGGCTCACGCCCTATTTTTGCACTCTACTGCTTAAGCCTACCTCGGAAAAACCGCCTGCAGAGAATGCGATTCTCCGTGGTTATCGTTCGCTCCTCGCGTATGCGATCCGATTCCGGTACCTTACGGTGGGGCTTGTTGTTGCGCTCTTTCTCTCTGCAATCGCAGGGTTTGCGTTAGTACCGCCGGGCTTCTTTCCCAACAGCACCAGAGCGCAATTTGTAGTGGATTACTTTTTGCCAGAGGGAACCGACATTGAACAAACCAGTCAGGACATGCGAGAGATTGAAGCGCATCTCTTAACTCTACCAGGTGTCACCTCTACAAATCTGTCTGTGGGCAGCGGGCATTTACGCTTCATGTTGGTATACGATAGTGAAGACCAGAACCCTGCCTATGGTCAAATTTTAGTGGACGTAGAGGATTATCGGCAGATTGATGCACTACAGCCGGAAATTCAGTCTTGGATTGACCAAAACTACGCTGACTCATATGCAAAAGTTTGGAAATTTGTACTGGGCCCTGGTGGTGGATCGAAAATCGAAGCCGAATTTTCTGGACCCGATCCCGTAATACTTCGCGAACTAGCTGAACAGGCAAAACTGATATTCGCTAAAAACGGAGCCATCGCGATAAAAGACGACTGGCGCGAGCAAAAACAGGTAATTCGGCCAGTTATTGACACAGAAAACACCCGCAGGCTGGGTCTCACCCAAGCGGAAATATCAAGGGCAGTTTACTGGCATCAAGTGGGGGCGCCGATAGGGATTTATCGCGAAGGCGACAACTTGTTGGACATAGTTATGCGCCCATTCGAAACAGACCGAAACAAGATCAGTGACCTAAAAAACATCCAAGTTTTTAGCGACGTAGCCGGAGGATACATTCCAATATCTCAAGTTGTAGACCGATTTGAACTTGTTTTTGAAGCTGGGAACCTTAGGCGCATAGACCGTAAGCTTGCAATCACCGCACAAGCCGACAACGCACCAGAAGTACTCTCAGGCGATCTTTTCGCTCATGTCCGACCACTGGTAGAGGCAATCAAATTGCCAAGTGGGTATTCTCTTGAATGGGGTGGTGAGTATGGGGACTCGCAAAGCGCAAACGACGGCTTGGCTTCGACTATGCCGCTTGGGTTCGGAGCGATGATTGTCGTTGTTTTCTTCTTGTTTAACGCAATCCGTCAGCCACTTATCATATGGTTGACAGTACCTCTGGCTCTCATTGGGGTCGTCTGGGGGCTCGCGGCAACCAGAACGCCGCTCGAATTTATGGCAATACTGGGTGTTTTGTCTCTAACAGGGATGCTAATCAAAAACGCTATCGTCCTTATTGACGAAACCGATACTCAGATTGCTGGTGGAAAACCTCGACTTCAGGCTATTGTTGACTCAGCTGTTCTACGCGTCCGCCCAGTGTCGCTGGGCGTACTTACTACTGTTCTTGGAGTAATGCCTTTGCTGTGGGATCCGTTTTTCGAGTCACTCGCAGTGGTAATCATCTGCGGTCTGAGTTTTGCGACCGTTCTTACACTGATAGTAGTGCCAACTTTGTACTCAGTTTTCTTTAGAATAAATGAAGATGAAACTGCGGCTTAATCACTGATCTGAAAATTCCCACAAGCTTGCCTGACCACAACCCAGCATGTTCTTCGTTTGGTGAAAAACAACTTCTTTTGAGCCCTTCTCTCGACTTTCCAAAGCCTGCTTTCCGCGCATCTCTGCCGTTCGTGGCCAGCGCAGCAATCGCCCCTACTCCAGCACCTCATCTCCGTCGCGGGCAGCCGCACGCCTTTCGGCCAGACGTTTGGCCATGTTGTACTCGTCACTGCCCCGTTCGAAGCGGCTTTCATAAAAGTCGAGCACCATTGCGTTTTCCTTGGCGTTTAGCAAACCACCAGTAGAAAGCCCTTCGATAATGCTGCGACGTTGATGGTCCGACATTTTCCCATAGTAGATTTCCGTGATTTTTTCGTTCGTATGGCCAAGGTTTAGGGACCAGGCTTTGCGATCTTTGGGAGAGGTGCAAAGTTCATCCCCAAGCGCCTTGAGTGTATCACGAACAGAGTGCGGTGTGCATTTGCGTCCGATCTGGGAGGTGGCGAGATCAAAGGCACAGCTCACGGCTGAGGAGGATTTCATAGGGGGTACGGGGCTGATCGCTGAACTGCGTTGTTTCAGATGTGCAAGCTCAGGGAAGACAGCGTCGTCTTGGGTAAAACCCAGTGCAACCAACTCCGAAAGCCAGTTTACAAGGACCTCTTGGAAGGCTTCAGTGCGCGGGAAGAAAACACTGCGAAAGCTTTTCCCATTCTTCGCGCGCATTTCTAAGGCGTCCTGAACCAGCTCCCCTTTACAAAGGTCAATATGTTTCAGTCTCAGGGTAGTGAGCGCTGCGGCACGTAACCCACTGGTGTAAGCACAAGCCACCATGGCACGATCACGACGCTCTGCAATTGTGCGATCTGGCATCTTCTCCAACATCTTTTCCGCCTGCTCGATCGTCAGATAGTCGCGATCATCACGCGGCAGGGTTTTGGCGTGTACCGCCTTTGGAAGCTCCAGATAGAGCGGGATGTTTTGACTCAAACGCTTGTAGCCATCCTGAAGCCGTAGCCATTCGAAGAACTGGCGAACCTGCGAAGCGTGGTGCCGGATGGTAGAGTTACCCAAACCGCCATGCTCTTTGAGCGTTTGGCCAAGATTGACCAAATGATCACGAAAGTCTGCGGCGTCCTTTGGCGTGACCTTGTCGAAGGCTTTGCCTCCTAGGAAAACCTCCAGCATGCGGATGCTCCGCAGATGGGCGCGTTTGGTCGAAGTCTCGAAGCGCCCAGCATAGATTTGCCACTCATGCACGATCCGATCGTTTGTCGGATACCAAACCGTCTCGCGAAAGTCGGGTTTATTCCCGGTATCAGCTGGGATCTCACAATTACTTTCGCGACTCCGGCATCATCTGGCGAAATGCCCAGCGCCAGTGGGACGGCTTCTTCGAGAGACCAACTGCTCTGATAGATCCAAGCCTGCATCAAGTGTTCAGCAGGTTGTACCGGGGCCTGTTCACATTCAATCATGTCCCAGTTTGTCCTTCTTCATCTTATCAAGCTGATCTGCCCACCACTGTGTCAAATCAACTCGCTCATCCCAGTGAGCGCCGCGTGCGTATGCCCGGCGGATTTCGTTCTTTTCCACATGGGCGAGGGCTCGCTCAATGGCGTCCGGATGCCAGCGGCCGGATTCATTGGCCAATGTGGAAAACATTGCCCGAAAGCCATGCGCCGTCATCTCGTCCTTCTCATACCCCATGCGGCGCAGCGCGGCATTCAAAGTATTGTCGCTCATGCAGCGCTTGGATGAACGTACCGATGGAAAGAGCAACTTGCCCCAGCCCGTCAGTTCGCGCAGTTCCTTCAAGTGATCGAAGGTTTGGCGGGACAGCGGTATTGTGTGAGGCCGACGCATCTTGGCGCG
>NZ_JBQFPJ010000034.1:0-11502 GCF_056534475.1 Ruegeria sp. D4 | reverse complement strand
ATTTCCAGTTGGGATAAATCGATTGAACAATTTCAAATCCCGGGGCCACCCATTCCACGCAACCTGCCAACTGCTCATTGTTCATTTCAGCCGTCGGCGCATCGCCGAGGCCAAGTACGATTTCTGGCTCGATTCTCGGTTCTGAATACCTTGCCAAGTTTACCGGCTGATCAGTCGAAAACAGCCCATCTGAGTGAACCTCTCCCCAAATGGGTTGATCCACACCATAAACAGGCCAAATCGTGCGGTTCGTGAAGCCGACTTTTCTGCCAACTCTTTCTTTGCCCAAAATCTCGCGGACACGACTAGCAATCGAATATGCGTCATCCAGCGATAGCTGTCCTGCCTCTGAAGACAGTTTAGGTATCTGCCGGGCAGAGGTCAGGGCATCAGCGATTGTCTTAGCGTTAGCTTCAATATCTCTTGTCATATTCGCATTATACGCGCCTACGGCTGGATTGCGATGCAATCAAGGTATTGAAGAACTAGGCTCCTCAATTCACAGGTATGAAAATCGATGCTAACTATTGGCCCATTCCGTTGGAGACCTGACATGACCAAACTTCGCCTTTTTGGTATCGTCATCCTTTTCCTTGCAGCACTAAGTGGGCTTTCAGAGCACCTGTTTTATGGCGGTGTCGACCCAAACGGCGTTCTGCAAGAAAGCTTCTTTTTGCCGCTGACTTTCATTCTCGCAGCAATTGGCGTCGTTGTGCTCGTAGTTTCGTTGTTCCAATCACCGCGTGACTGAGACGCGTCCGTCAGTTAGAACGCTGTTCCAAAACGCAAATCGGGTAATCTCCAGGATGGCGACCTCCGCCCAAGTCTAGGCAGGCCTCCTCATATTGGTAACGTTCGACCGCACGTCCCGCTAGGAACATGCATAACCCGACCGTCAATACGGTGAGCGCCAACAGTATCTTCGTACTCCGTGTCATTGCTCAGTTTATTGTTTCATTCTCTTGGTTTCAGTCAACCAGCTTTCAGATCTTGTCGAAAATTGGCAAACTCTGAAACTCAAAATTCAAATTGGTTTCGTCGAGTTTCTGAATAAGGGACGCGCCCTCGATAAGATCAATCTCGGTCCAGAAGTTTTGGCCTACTAGCTTGAAAAGGTGCGTATCGGCGGAGCGGTGAGCATCTGCATTGATCTTAGCTATCGACTCCGAAATCCAATGATCCATGCCTATACTCAATGGCGCTGTTCAGCGCCCGTCAAGCTCGGGAAAATCGTTTCAAGGCTTGACCTTTTGCGACGGCTTCTACGCAAAGGTGCGTATGGTCGGAATGCAAAACCCGGCTTGTCTTGCCTCGCAGTAATTGCACGAGCAGGTCTGCATTGGGCAGACCTTCCCGTGTTGTGAGTTTGCTCATATGCCACAACAAAAAATCCAAAAAGATAAACTTTGTTTTTCAAGTCCTAAGTTAAGGTAGCTTCGCTTGTACTGCGAGAGGAGAAAGTTGGTGACAAACAATAGGCCGTTCCCACTAAGTCGAATTGCTCAGCTCATCACTCTGGCGAATATCGCATTCGTAATTTTGGCTTATTTGATGTCGCCAACCAAAGCACAAGCCCAAAGCTCACAGGCCTGCGTAGAATTGGGGTCTCCTCGAATAGAGTATGCTTCTGGATCTGAAAGCACTCGCGTTAATCAAACAATCTCAACGACGGAACGCACGTGTCTGCCGATCCCAAACGGACCCATAACAGGACTTACAATTGGTAACTCCTCTATCACGTCCTCAGGTGAAATTGAGTTGTATGTTCCTGGCCAAAATACCGTTCCAAGCAATGCTTCAGTTTTAACTCTTCTGAATGTTGATGTCGCCGCAGGCAGCGGAGACTTTGTATCCCGGGAAGCATTGGCAACAAACATCAACGGGAAGCTCAGAGTGAACCTCATTGGAACTTCGATTGGTTCCGGCAGATCAATGACGTTCGTTCCGTTCAACGGCGCGAATATCGACCCCACTGAAGTTTACTTCCAGTCAGACCGACCGTTAACCTACGACAACCTGACCGTTATGGGGGCTACCGAAGTGGTTTTCGGGGCGTACTATATCCAGACCCGGGTTGCCGAGGCTTCTGATTTCACACTGACGAATAGTTCGATTTCTTCAACCAGTGACATGGCGATTGCGGCAGGCACGACTGTTCGGCTTGGTGCGGCAAGCAGTTTGAACACCGTAAACTTTGAGAATTTTGGCACGCTGGCCGGAACGGGAACCGTGAACGCATTCAACTTCACAGTTAAGAACGGAGGGGTGCTTTCGCCGGGCTTTTCAATTGGTACGCTTAACAATAGTGGCGGTATCGCATTTGAAACTGGGTCAAGGATCTTAAGTGAAGTCGATCCGACGGCCGGTCAGAAAGCCGATTTGGTGTCATCCAGCGGGCCCGTTACAGGGATTAACCGCGCCACTATACAAGTCGAAGCCGCTCGTCTCGGCCTGACTGCGCAGGACTATGCTGCTGGCAACGACTACACGGTTTTTCAAGCCTCGCGTTTCGATGGAAACTCCCCAACTCTTGTTGCCGGAGGATCTCTGCCCGCCCTATCCAGTCTGAGTATCTCAAACACGCCAACCGCGGACGGTAGAATCGACATAACGTTTTCGACCCTCCCCGTCTCGAGTTTACCACAACACCCATCAGTTGTTGGATCTCCCAATGCAAGCAACCTTGCTGGTGCGGTGGCCAACACCACAAACACGTCACCTGGAACTAATCTGACCAATGGCTCAACCTTGGGTAATACCGTTAACACGCTTACCAATTCAGGTTTGGCTGGGTTTAATCGTGTGCACGCAGAACCCTATTCCTCCAATTTGACCGTTGGGCTTGAGCAACTTGACCTGATAACCAACACTGTGCTGAGCCATGCTGACTGCCGCAAGTATCAAGCGGTTGGCTTCAGCAATGCGGATCAACCCGTTGCAGAAGGCGACATCGACTCGGCCCAGAGCCCGAGCGGCGCAATAGACTGCTCTGATCGGCGCTGGTGGATCGACACGGCCTATGTGAGCGGGGACGTTGATGGAAGCAATGGCCTTGGGACATTCGACTATTCGCTGGGCACGATTTTGGTCGGAGCGGATGTCGCAAGCACCGATAGAGGTGTGGTCGGCGTGTACGCAGGTTTTGGGACATCCTCCATGGATGAACACGATCAAGTCGATCAGGACTTTTCGACCGACAGCTATCATGTGGGCGTCTATGGGCGCACAACAACCGGAACTTGGGAGTTCTCCGGGCTGGTCGGTTACATGTTCGGTGAAACCGACGCCAAGCGAAATAACCCTTCTGTTGATGGCTTTACGGGAGGCGAGGCAAAGTCTGATTTGGACCAAGAGGGCATCCATGCCGGTATCCAGGCACGAAAGCTGTTTAACCTGGACAGCGATGCAAGGGTTTCTACGGTTTTCGGATTGAACTACGGGCGTATCCAACAAGGTTCAGGCACAGAGACGGGCGGTGGTGATTTTAATTACTCGATTGAAAAAGCGAACGCAGAATCGCTGGTCGCTTCTATTGGAATTGACTACCAGCGGGATTTCTTGACAGAGAATGGTGTGCTAACCCCAATCGCCTTTGCTCGTTACGAGTATGATTTTTTTGCCAACAAGGACAGTGAACACGAAACCACTGTCACGAGCCCGATATTTGGGACATTCACGCAAGTCGGACAAAACCGAGGCGCCAATGGTTTCGTTCTTGGGCTTGGACTGGGCTATCAGATTTCTGATCTGGCGAGACTAACGGCAGGATATGGCTATTCAGTTCGCTCCAATGGCCAAGAACATGGCCTGGGTGCCAACTTAAGTGTTCGGTTCTGATTAGGGTGGACCAACGAAGAGGAGTGGTAAGCTAGCTGCAACAACTTGCGTCAGCTATTGTGGCGATGTGAGCTTCATTCTCTAGCGATCAAAATTTGGGGATATTAAAAACATAAAGCCGTGATTTCTTGGCGTCGTCTGTCAGGATGTAGAGAAGCCCTTTGGTCTCATCGAGAGCGATTCCTTCGGGATGTTTAACTTCCTTTTGTTCGCCATCTTCTGTGAACGTCAAACTGATAGACTTTACTGACTTGGATTTTGGATTGTAGACGAAGATCTGACGGCTTTTGTCACTCACAATCCAAAGAGAACGCGAGGACCGAGACCATGCCAGGCCACTCAAATCCAGTTCATCATCATCTACACGCTCGGAGATAAAACCTGCATCGCGGGCTAAAGGAATGATCTCAATAATTTCGTCTAGCTCTGGCGATAACACCATTAACAACCTTGGTTGTCCCTCAATGCCAACGAACACCCGCCCGGATTTCGGGTCAACGGCGATGCCTTCGGGTCCTTTGTTCAAAGGGTTGCCGACGAGTAATGCAGCGGCGGTCGGGTAACCTTTAAGAGATGCGAGAGGTATTGTCGTCAGTTGAATGGGGTCAGTTGGGTGAACGACTAGGATTGATCGGTCAGTTTCTTGAAGCACCAAAACAGACCCATCCTTTCGAGGTGCAACACCCTCCAAATCTGATCCTGCCAATCCTGGCAACTTGAAAGAGTTTCCTAATACCCCGTCGACTCCGAGTAGGTGCAGTTTAGGTTCGGCATCACTTACAGACCACAAAAAGCCTTCAGCGTTAGACATTGCCAAGCCGGAAGGCTCTGAAAATCCCTCTGATTTGTCTGCCACCTTGAATTTATCGACCAGAACCAAACCAGCACTTTCGGCGTAGGCAAAATCGGTCCAAGGCAAGAAGGCTGCCGCAACCAAGCTGGCCGTAAAAGCGAGTCGTCTAAGTTTGCAGAAACACCGTGAAATTTCAGCTTTTGACGAAAACACTCTGTTTTCTGTCATTGGATTCTCTCGCGCTTGGACCACATCCCTGTATCAGCGTTCGTATCACAGTCCGGATACGATGTCCGAAGAATGCACTGTAATCTCTTTACCTGATCCCGCCTGTTGCGATTGAATTGAATAGGGCACGATGTGCTTTTGTTAAGCGTAAGCCTTTGGCTTGAGCAGGAAGGAAGACAAGTTGAATACGACCCTCACACTTGTGACCGTGTTGTTGATGCTGCTGTTGCCAGGTGCTGCGGTGTCACAAGTCGACCCTGCGACGATGCTGGCCGGGGCTTCGGGGTCAGAAATCGTTATCGAACGCCGGTGGACGCAGTTTCGTGGCAAACAGGAACTGTATTTCTTTACTCTCGATGTGATCGTCACGATCATTCTGGCTGGCTTGATCGTCTATCATCCGGTGAGACGTAAAGCCCGTAGAAGCGTCCGCGACATAGTTATGCCAAGGCTTTTCTTCCTGTATGCGCTTATCGGCATGGCGGTTGGTTTTCTGGTGGTTCAGCACGGGTCAATGATCGGTTTTGTCATATTTGGAATCGGAGCGTTGCTCAGGTTCCGCTCCAATCTCGATGATCCGGTGGACACTGTCGAAATGATAATCGTGACTGTTCTTGGTCTTGCGGTCGGTTTGGGCTTGCCGCTGATGGCCACACTGGTGGCGGTTGTATGTTGGTGTTTCATTTGGCTCGGTGGACGAAACAAGGGTGTGGAAATTTCGCTCAAAGCTTCAGACGAAGAACACTCATTGAACGTCAGCGGGGCCATTGAAGCTATGGCCGCAGACGCTGGCTGGAAGCTGGTCAGAAAACACCACGTCCCCGGAAAGTCTCGCGTCTCATTGCTTTTCATCACCTCGGGAGGGCTTTCAGAAGCCCGGATAGAAGAGATGATAAACGATCTGGTCCCTGATAAAGTTGAGCTGAAACTCAACCTCTAGTCATTTAACAAGGTCCAAACGTTTCAACACCGCGTTCGGGGATCTGATCTCTTTCGGAAGCGACTTGAAGTTTACCGACCTTTCGAAATCGGGTCCTCGATATACTGCTATCCCAAACTCTCCGTTCGGCTGGAACGTAACATGAGTGAAGCTGTGAGGTGATCTGGCGCTATCGCCAATAAGCCGCCGCGGACCACCTCCCAAACAAGCTTGAGAGACATAAGCCACACCGTCTTTCCAACCGGGATAGAAGGCATGATGGTGGCCTGACAGATGCAGAACGACACCGCTTTCCAAATAGATTTTTTCAAGTGTCGGATCACCGATGATTTCGCGCTCGCGCTGGATCGCGAAGGGCCAAAGTGGGAGGTGACTGAAAGTGACAATCGGGTCCCCGTCTGCACCCAGTTCCTGTAGCCGGTCCTGCTGATCACCGGATAGCGGGCCCAGGGTCGTTGCATCCAGAGACGCAAACGTAATGCCCTGCATCTCAAATGCGTAGAAGAACGGGTAGTCATCCGAAACCAGGAAGTCGACGCTTGGTTTTCTCGGAGTCCATTCCTCTGCGTATATTTTTCTTTCACGCTCGAACCCTCGGTAGGCGGAGGCATCATGGTTTCCTGGTGTGACCGCAAATGGAATGCCGGCAGCCTCTAAAGGATCTGATACGGCCTCGTGAAACGCCTTCCACATCTCTCTGACCTGTTTGTCTGACAAGTTGGGAATGCGCTGTCCCGCGACCATATCGCCCGTCGAAATCACCAGATCTGGATCAATCTGGACTATCCGCTTAATCGCCTTGTCGACGCGGGCATCGTATTTCACCGAACCATAGCTGCCGTTCAGATCCGAAATGACGATAACATCCAATGCCGCCGCTTTGCAGGCGATCAGAGTGGTCCAAATGAACGCCGCGAAAAGCGTAGAAAGCCTACGGGTCATTACAATCCACTGTCTCTACCTCGGTGTTGTTTCTCAAAAAGAATGCGACAGGATCCAAGTCGAACATCAAATCGCCATTTGAGCAATTGTCCTGGAGAATGGACGTTGCCAGCTCGGTGTTTTTTACAACTTGTGCAATCTGCCTGTCTGACAACCCAAGGCTTTGCGATAGCCAGCCGTAGACGGGACCTTGAGATTGAAGATCACTATTCAAAGCGACCAAGCGCCGATACACGCTTGGAGAGAAGTGCCGCATTTTCTCCAGCATTTGAGTGGATTTCGCGAAGTTGGCATACTCGACACGCCCGCCAGCATCGTTGTCGTTTAGATTGCTGCGACGGATCAATAACGCGTCGGCGGGAACGTCTCCATCGTTTGGCTCATGGTGCTTGGCTTTCTTATGCTTCAGCTTTCCGTCTTCGACCCAATACCAATAGGGTGTGAAGTCTATGTTTCCTACGCGGTCCTGCTGGCTAAAGATGAAATCGAGGAGTACAATCTCGGTAAGTTCTTGCATCCAAAATGCCATCTGTTGGTCGCTGACATCGGGACCGAGATCCTTGTTGATCATCCGGTCTCTTCGACCTTCTCCGACGCCCACTACAATGGCCTCTGGCAAGGGTTTTGAAGAACGCAAAGCCAAGAAAGCAGGAGTTTCCTGAAAATCGCGGTTCTGACCTTTTCCCCAACCAGATTTACGGGTGCCGTTGATTTCCGAGCCGTATCGATGCCCAGGGCTATCAAGCAGCACACCGAATATTTGCGTTCGATCTGCGGTGAACAGATCGTCGGTTGGCTGGTATGAGTTCGGGTCAGCATCCGCAGCTGCGAAGACCCGCCAGCCTTCGTGGTTCATGCGCCCGCCATGAGAGCCACCAGAAATCGCAAGGCCAGGCTCGGCGACCTCGGAAAAATGCGCCTGGGCGTCCATGCTACGCCAAACGGCGACTGGAACTTTTACAGTCGCGTCGAAATATCTGGAGAAATGATAGTAAAGCAGTGAAGACGTGGAAAAGGTTCCACTGGTGCCTTTTTGGTTCATGGTGGACTTGAATTTAACCACCCTGTCCTTAGCCAGATCTTTTGCCGCCTTCCCCTCTTTGCAAGCGTTTCTCTCGAATTCAGAACGGTTCCCCACGTAAGGTCCTTCCGAAATATCGTAGACTGCCATTCCTGGGCTGGTGCTCCAGGTTTTTGGGCAAATAGCAATTTCGGAGGCATAGAAATCGATCTCGCAATAGGCCGTTTCTTCCTCAAGATCGCTTTTCTTATACTCGCCCGTTGGAACTTTTTCGATCCGAATACAGCGTTCAGTAACGCCGTTGGGACTATCAAATGTCGTGGCTTCACCGAGAACATCGTCGTTCGCCCACAAGACAGTGGGTGCAATTAAAGCAAGTGACCCCAGAAGATTGAACTTCATTTGGATAGTCCTCCCAATATCATTTGGGGCAAATCGCTGCCTGTTGCTCGTTGGAGATCTTCAATTTTGGGTCGACACTGAAGTTGGAAAATTTTGAGTCAATCCACTGGTCGCACCCGCCTGAACAAGGGGCTCCGTTTCGGGCATCATTCCAATATTCCTTGGCCCTTTCTTCTGTCCAACCGCAAAACTGAACGAGCGCCATCGCCGACAATGCACCTGAGGAATGAACGCCCCACATGCAGTGCACCAGAACAGGGCCCTTTCCAGGGTTTTTAATCACCTCGTGTATGGACGCCATGACAGCATCGGGTCGAGAGGATCTGGCGCTCTGATAGTCAAAGGATCCGTTTCCGCAGCTGGTGCGACCGTATTCAGTGTTTTTGCCGAAGTCGGCATAAAACCCGGTTGAAAACCCTTCGCCGCACAGAGTTTCGCGTTGACCTTCACTTAGGCCAGTTCGATCCTTGTCGCCGCCCTTGAAACCGGATCGATACAACACTCCGCTTAAGACTGGGCGAAAGAAAGCGACACCATCAATGCCTCCGTCACCACCCTTTGAAAGCATTTGACTTTTGCTTGGACCGCCATTTCGACTGGTCACGTCAGAATTCGCAGCGGTTGCGAGAACACCAATGAATATGAGGGACGCCAAAAACCGCATGCCAAATCCTTTCTATTCTTGAACCTTTAATGCTCAAACTCTTGCGACCTGATAGTCTCTCGGAAAGGCTAGTTCATGACAACCATATCAAGTGGGCAAATAGCTTTCCGCTGTGAAACTTTAGATGGGCCACACGAGATTGATGATAACGACGACTACGAAGTAGGCTAGAACAACTTTCCAGTTCCATTGGTGCTTGTTTTCTTCGTTGATCACGCCAGCCGATTTCAATGCCAGGTTAGTGATGATTAAGGCGACAACGATGACCGCCGCGTGTGCCAGGTCGAATTGCAAGTTTGGGCTCCTTCTCTTGGATTTGGGATTGATGGAAATTTGTCAGCAGTCACCTGATGGCAGCATAGCTACATCTGAGTACCTTCCCTCAGACGTCGTGATCTGAGCACATGCACCTGTATCCTTGTTAAACCAGTACGAGGTCAGCCCTTCGCTTCGGATGAGTTCAAATCCGAGACTTTGGATGCCCATTTCAGCTTGGCCCGCTCTTGCCCCTTCAAATGGCGAAAGATCGCTAGAGCTGCCCACAGTTGGTGCACTTGCATCCACCGATCCGCCACTCTCTTCGCATGCTGCAAGTGCAGAAATACATACCGCGCCGATCACCATTAGGACATTGGTTCTCATGTGTTTTTCCTGGCTGTTTTGGGAACGTGTTCAAGGGCTTCTGGTCGATCACCTATTCAATTCCGAAAATTACGTTGTAGCCGACGGAAGAGTTGCTGCGATTGATAACCTCCACAACATGATCACCAGATTGCCAAAGCTGCCCTCGATACTCCTTGTCCGCCGACATTAATCCCAACAGTTCAGAACCATCGGGGTTACGAATAACGTAGTCTAAGGAGCCATTTCGCGGAGCAACGCGGACGTAAAGAAACTGTTCGTTTTTTGCCCCGAGAACATATTGCTGTGACGCTCCGGGCGCGAGTTCACCAACGAGTTCGGCGCCGGTGGAACCAGCATCGAATTTGACACGTTGGCTACCAGTAGACCCGGCGGCGCCTGCCATGGCTCCACCGCCATCATCCATCGCTTCGACAACCGACATCTCGCCGATGCTACCATCCTTGTACGCGATGCAGCGCCAAAGTGTTCCGCCTGCGTCTCGTAGCATGACGAGCGTGCCCGCTTCTGAGAACTCTGAGCTTTCAATCGTACCTGATTGACCGTCTGGTCCTCCAACCTGTCGCAAATGATCGATACACGCGTCGTCTGCTTCAGACATTGCAAAAGAAGCCGTGCCTGCGATTGCGAACATCGGTGCGAGGAATTTGAGTACAGCGAATTTCATCAGATGGTCCCTTGCTGGCTGATCCTTAGAGTTTTGTTCCGTACAAAGCGGAACCTCACTTCGCGTCTCGTAACTTTGACAGAAATTCATCGCATGCCTGCGCGCTGCCGACGATCTCGTCCGTCGTTTCAATTCCTTGCAGTGACGCCATTTCGGAATTTACGCGGTTGAGGATCTGATCCGCTTGCTCGGCGGTGATAAGGTTCTCAGCTTGTGCTCCTTTCAATGTGGTGCAGACACCGGCGGACAAGCCTGTCGCAACGCCGACACCCACCGCGGCCCCGCCACCCAAGGTCATCGCCCCAACCACGCCGAGGACGAGCCCGATCACAATTCCCAAGATTACTTTTCCCATGTTTTCCTCCCTTTTGGTGAGAAAGAGTTCAGCCACCACTACTGGCGCAATCTGCGTGCCCATCTGCAAATCAAAACCAGCGCTAACAGGTTGAGCGCCGGAGCAATCGCCGCGAACCACGGCTTGGCGGAATCCGAAAATAAGTCCGCCACAAGTATCCAAGGTAGTCCCAACGGCAGCAGGAACACTCCGGACAAAGGGTCTCGTTCCTGTCCCAACCAGCCAAATGTGCCCGTCAAGAATGCAACCAACGCCAATAGGTACATGACCGCGAATACGATGATGGTGGTTCTACAAACCAAGTCGAGCCTCAGCTGATCAAGCCAGTGCTGCGCAGCCGTTTTCAGCTACGCAGCAGACAGGTCACAATGCGCCTTCGTCGCCCAGGAACTCGATACCAGCTGTCGCGCCATCACTGTAAGCAATGCAATTCCAAGGAGCACGATCCTCGCCAACGCCGACTGTGACCTGTGTTCCCGCCTCGCTAAACGCGGATGAGAGCACCACGACTTGCGAATTGTTCGTCGTGTTAGCTACATCTCGCAAACACGCCTGCTGAGCCGGCGTGAGCTCGGCGGACGCGCTTGATGTACTCGTATCGTCGCAGGCCGCAAGCAGTGCGAAACATGTCGCGCCTGCAATCATCACCATCTTGTTAGACATTTTCTTCTCCCTCTGGTTCCCTTGAAATTAGTGAAATTGGATGCGCTTGTTTGAAGCTCCCGCGTCTGTGCAGCCAATTGAACATACCTTGATCCTGTGACTACCATTCCCAAAACTTGCCGCGGGGGGCTTGGTCGGCGGGAAGATATTTCGTTGACTATCGGGGCCGACAATAACGTGTGAAGGCCGAATGACGTCACTAGCAAATGCTAGAGCAAACTCTGGACAGAGGGCGAGTACGATTAGTTTGAGCATAGCGTCCTCCCAGCGCTCAATCATTGTGAAGTGCCTTCCAACCGACTGCACTCACTCCAGCAGCCGGAAGGGCTCGGCACAGCGAGCAGCAAC
>NZ_JBQFPJ010000033.1:0-11592 GCF_056534475.1 Ruegeria sp. D4 | reverse complement strand
GCCACATCATGCTCTGAACATGCGCCCACCTGTGCCTGAAACCTTATTAGAGAAACCTCAATTTAGTGGTGCCGAACGAGGGGGCTAGACATATGATCGAAAACAGGTTCGCTCAGTCGCTTAGAATGATAGTTATGAATTTGTAGACTTTTCGGCTTAGCCTCATTGAACCTTGCGCTCTCATACTTTTCCCATACGCGCTGGCCTTGAGAAATATTTCTCAACCGTCAAAAGGGTGGCTAGTAGGGTGGATCAAAACTAGCCAAAACATATTAAAAAATTGTTATATATTTGATAAATTAGGGGTTTTGGTGCGCTGAAGGGAATACATAAAATAAGGTAAGTATATATTTTTAATCACGAAATATATACTCATACTCAATGATACCCCGAATAGTACCCCCAGTGGCGAAATTGCCTCGCCTGCATCTGCAGTGAACTAACCACGGTGATTCACCATGTAGAGGCCAATTTTGACCTCGAACACAACTACGCCCTCAAAAACTAGTCATTCGTATGATACGAGCTTTTAGATCAATCTGACACCAAGCCAGCTTCATAGGTTTGAACATTAAAGGCAATATTCTGATCATTCGCTGACACATGCTTTAGCGCCCGCTTTGCGGGCGCTGCCGCCGGTCAGTAACATTTGAGAGCGGTTTGAGGCCGTTCTTGGTTATTTGGTCAGCAAAAAATGCTGCTCTTTTCATTTGACCAAGGGACCATGTAAGGCGTTGTGCCAGTCGATATCGTGCTCTGTGATGCCCATTTCACGCCGTTCAACCCGGGTCAACCGCGTGGGATCTAGTCGCGGAGCAAACAATGATCTGAAACTAAATTTGATCTTCTCGCGGACCGAATTTGGGCTCTTTGAGCAGGAGATCGCGGGTTTAAATTGTGATGTAAACTCATGTGTATCTGCATATTTCATGGTAGGCTCCATCGTTGACCGCTCCCATAAAATCTCAGCACACGGCTAATCAGACAAACGCCGTTTCTTGACATGGATTGTTCCAAACAGTCACAATGCCCCATGCCAAGAAACCTGCCCCCTCTAAATCCTCTTCGTGCCTTTGAAGCCGCAGGAAGGTTGGGTAGCTTTACCAGTGCAGCCGAAGAACTAAACGTGTCGCACTCAGCGATTTCCCGTCACATACGTGGGTTGGAAAAACGGCTGAATGTACATCTTTTCCGAACACAAAAATCTGGTGTCGCACTCACGGAGCAAGGGCAAGACTACTTGGCTCAGATTACGCCTGCTCTTGATCGAATTGCCGAGGCGACGGAAGCATTGACCGCCGAACCCAAAGGTGTTGTCACAATGACAACAGAGAGTGCAGTGGCACAAAAATGGCTAGTACCAAGACTGCCAAGATTAAAAGCTGCGCATCCCGACATAGAGTTGAACCTCTCGATAACAACGGATGTTATGGACATTGAAGCGCATGATTTTGACTTGGGCCTGAGATATCTGCGGGTCGATCCATCCGAAGGGTACGACCTGTTGTTCCCATCTCTCGTCAGTGCCTTTTCTGCTCCAAGCTTTGCCCCGGGCACAGGCTCAGATTTGAATCTTGAAGTGTTGGCGTCAGGGGCGCTGATAGAAGAAGCGACGTTCCGCCTCTGGCCGGAATGGTTTCGCGAATCTGGCTTGAAAGAGGTTCCGGTTCTTAATCTGCCAAAGCCCTTGGGGGCTCTCCTAGCAATCCAATCCGCGGTTGCGGGGCTGGGTGCGGTTCTAATGGACCAGCACCTATGTCAAACTGAGGAAGAAACAGGAGCGTTGGTTCGCCTGAATGACATAGAGCTTCATTTTGGAGGCTATTACCTAGCAACGAACCAACGCGCGGGAAGACGCAGAGCTGTCCGCGCCGTTCGCAAATGGCTACTGCAGGAAGCACTCTACGGAAATTCAAAAGTAAATAACGAGTCGAGTGCAATTCTCGCCTCGAAAGCTAGCGCAACTTAGTGGCTGCTATGGGCTCAGAGCAGCCGTTCGCTGCGTTCCGTCTGAATGACCGCGGAGCGGACCTAACGGGCATTCGTCTTATTGGCGGCAATGACTGCAGTCAGCCCTAAGCGGGCATTCGTAATAAGACTTTGCAATTCCCGCGATGCGGACTTTGCAGCCGTCCGCATTTTTAGTCCAAAGGACCGCAGTCAGCCCAAACCGGACATTCGCAACAAGACTTTGCAATTTCCGAGATCAGGACAAAGCGGTCGATGATGAGAAGCCTAGAGTTTTTAAATTCCAGTACCGAAAATCGAAGGGCGCACGGCATCCTCTTACCTTCGAACAATAAAGTTTTGGCGATGAACAACGTACACTGCTCAAATTGAATTCAAAAAACGCTCTATTTCCACTAGGGCTTTAGGCCAGGCAGGATCATACTCTGGCATCGTATTGTTTGCTGTCTCAAGGCCAATAAAGCGCGCCTTCTGGATGCCGGAGGCGAAAATCCTACCTTGTTCAACACTGTGCATCCTGTCTCGATTAGCGTGCATAACCAGAGCCGGACAGGTGATCCGCAGAAGTAGATCGGTTACGTCGACCCCTGCGACCAGTGGTCCAATCTTGAGCCAATCCTGATGGTCCATTGCCACTTTCATAAATTCTGCATAAGTGCGCTGGTCATGCGGACTTGCGGTTGGAGCAAATGATTGCGCCATCAAGTCTCTTGCAGAAGGGTATTCATCGTTCCAGCCTTCAAGACTCATATCCATCATTGCTTGCCCAAGCGCGGCAATTCCGGGCTGTGAACGCACCGCGAGTCCTTGTGCAAATCCACCGAGTAGAACCAACCCCGAAACACGGTCAGGATTATTTGCGGCAAAAGCCGCGGCAATGGTTGCCCCAAAAGAAATGCCAAACAGTGGAACTTTTTCGATCCCGGCTGCGTCCAGTACGGCCTCAACATCTTCGACGATCCGATTCAAAGACACATCCTGCACGCCCCTCTGGGACAAGCCATTGTTTCTACCATCAAACCGATAAAGGCAGTGATTTTCAGAAAGCAGCGGCAACCACCCGGCGATGGTGTTCATCGTCCAATCGTATTCCAGATGCCTAAGCCAGTTTGGTGTGACCAGTAACTTTCTACCACTTCCAGTGGATGTCCAGGCAAGCGTTGTACCGTCTTTTGATTTTGCAAAGCGGACGTCTTGAGAGCTAGCCAGCAGCTTGTTCTTTGCGCGTCTTTTGTCACCATCTAAATCAATAGAGTAGGCTTCAACTGGATTTGGAATTCCCTTCAACCGTATCGAGCTTTCTGGTCGCAAAGCAACCGCCAGCGAAGTTCCCGCAACTTCAGCAGCTGTCTTGCTGACGAGACAACTTCCAATATGCGCGCTGGACTGAAGGCGCGACGCAACATTCACGGCCTCTCCGAACAAGTCTGAGCCATTTGGCATTACGTCGCCAACGTGGAGACCTCCTCGAAGTGTTACGTCTTCATCTCTCATCTGATTGAAAATCTGGCTGGCAGCATTAATTGCGTCTGTGGCTGCAACAAACTCAACCAAAGCACCATCTCCCATCAGCTTGAATATTCGTCCTTTGTTTTCATGGACCAACGGTCTGATCACATCGTCCAAAATGCGTTGTAGAGTGTTCAGCGTGGTCTCAGCATCCTCTGACATGCGCTTGGTATAATCGACGACATCGAGGCTTAGGATCGCAGCAATTTTCCGCTTCATCAGTCGATGTGATCCTTTTAGCTAAACCAATTCCTCTGAACCAAAATTAACAGACGAATAGATTTTTGTGACCAAAACTTGTGCCTGGGCATTTTGCTAAGCCTGCAAGTTCCCAAACTTGCGCTGAAACACACAACCGAGCAAAACGTCCTATTGGCTGGCGAAACCTAGAATTAAGGTGAATGACTAACGCATTTCACGTCGCTAACGAAGGTTCACTTCGAAATATCCAATCTAATGTTATCAGTCCGTAGTTCTTCTCATCTGTGACCGATGGCAGCCCAAACCAGACATTCAGAGTCGGACTTTGCAAAGTCCGACGGAAGGAATAGGCGGACTTTCTTGCCTATTTGAAGATCATGCAAACTTCATTCAACTTGAGAATCGGTGTGGTAGCTTGGTCGAGCGAGTTCATAAGATCAGATCAGTCCAATTGGAGTACGACCATGCGTCATATCGAGCTATTTCGGATATTACCAAAAGCGACCATAGCCTTTGTGGCTTCAGTATCGATGGCCTGGGGATGCACTGGCATCATGTTGACAGGGCAGGATGGAAGCATCGTTCGCGCAAGGACCGCCGAATGGGGGCCGTTCGATCTTGAGACAAAGATCAACATTATTCCGCGAGGTTTCACTTATACCGCAGGCGAAATGCCAGATGAGCGAGACGGAGCAAACTGGACCGGCCGATTTGGAATGGTCGGTATCAGCATGTTGGATCATGGGGCTCCCGCAGATGGCATCAACGAAGCTGGGTTGACCGCCGGGTTGTTTTATCTGCCCGGCTTCACCGAGTATCAGGAGTACGACCCTGACCTTTCCGGCAACACGATTCCCGGCGATTTGCTAGCCAGCTATGTCCTTTCCCAATTTGAGACAGTTGAAGAGGCTGCCACCGGGTTGGCGAATGTCCGTGTTGTCGGGGTCGTAGATGAGACTCTCGGATTTCCCTTCCCATTTCATATGTTGGTTGCTGACCGGTTCGGCGGAAGGATCGTTGTCGAGTACATTGACGGTGAACTGACGATTTTCGATGCTCCGCTTGGCGTGATCACCAATTCGCCAAACTACGATTGGCACATGACGAACCTTAACAACTACGTAAACCTGTCGGCCCTTGGGCTTCCGGAAGTTGAGGCAAGTGGCGTTACTTTCGCGCCCCTTGGCGCTGGGAGTGGAATGATAGGGCTGCCAGGCGACTTCACACCCCCATCCCGGTTCGTCCGCGCAGTCGCCTTTTCTCAGACGGCGCGGGAGACGCAAGGTGGCTATGACACCGTGCGCGAGGCGTTTCGCATTCTGGATAATTTCAACATTCCGGCCGATGCAGCGGAGGGCGCTCAAGACGATGTGCAGTCGGACGACCTGCTTTACAGCGCAACTCAGATCACGACCGCTGCGGACTCCCTCAACCTCGTCTACTACTATCACACGATGTACGACAGAACGGTGCATATGGTCGATATGAAGCAGATTGACTTCGGAGCTATGGGAGACGAGATGATCGTCTTTGAAACCAGCGGTGATCGCGAACCAACGTTAGTCGATGTGACCCCAACGAACTGACGTTTTACCACGTGGGCCGTGGCGGCATCACCGCTGGCTGCGGCCCAATAAAACTTCGGAATGGAGGGTTTACCGCTCCAGCGAATTACCGGCGCTAGGCTCGAAGCCGCGTTCACCACTGTTCGCACTAGTGACTGGAGGCAGCCCGAAGCGGACCTTCGCAACCAAGCTTTGCTAACTCCGAAATACACAACGAAACGGCCAGTTGCAGAGGTTGTATCGGCGGTGGCAACCAACCATTCATGTCGTCGACTAACCTGTTCAACGTCGCACTACAACTTCTCCGAACTGATCCCACGAGGACCTAATCTTCGAAGCGTTCATTTGGCTCGACCACATTTACTTGCTTCGGAACTTGGTCGGTGTCATTCCGGTCTGACCTCGGAAAAAGCGAGTGAAATGGGACTTGTCAGAATAGCCGAGCATCAGTCCGATCTCTGCAATTGTCATCTGGTTTTGTTTGAGGTGCTCCTTGGCGACATCGATACGCAGCCGTTTGATTTCGCGCGGTAGCGTTGTGCCTTGTTTTTGAAGCGCTTTCAGAAACCGTTCCGGTTGTATTCCCAGCATTCCAGCCACCATCTCTGGTCCCAAATCGGTTTCATCCAGTTTGTCGCGTAAGACAGATCGCAAAGCTGCCACCACGGTTACTTCTTCATCTTGTCGAAGTGATGCTATGGGCTTGGCAGAACCCTCAGAGACGTGGTGCAAAAACAACCATTCCACAGGAAAACTAATTTGCATTCCGGGATCAGTCCCAAGGCCAACCTCGATCCCTTTGTAGTCGATAGGCAGCCCATTGATGTATCTGCTTTCCCATCGCACACGGGAAGAGTCCCAGGAATCTCCGACGACGGTCTGCAATAGGCGTACATAGATTGCGGCACCAAAACCGGTCACCTGAATGGGTGGGACGGTTGGTTCCTGTTGCCTCTCGATACGATAAGTCGCTTTGTCTGCTTCAATGACAAGGCTGTGCCGCACAGAATTGGACTCCTGCGGCACGAGCTCAACAAAGCGGGTAAAAAACTCGAACAGCGTTTTTGTAGATTGCAAGGCTTGAGCGAAGGGCGGCCATCCTTGTAGGTCAAACGCTTCCCCTACATTCAGTCCTAGGTATCGATCCCCTGATACTTCTGAGAAAGCATTTACCAAGCCGTAAACCAACTCGGAGTGAACGTACACGGATGGGTTAGTCATCAGTTCAGCTTTCAAGCCGACCTGATCCAATGCTGGTTGCGGATTGATCTTACGTTCGGTGAGATATTGCAGAAAGGGAGCGGCTAAAGAGAGGCGAACAAAGCCCTCGCTATGCTCTCGGGAGGTGGAGTTGAAAGGCAAGCTCATAACCCTTGTTGGATTAGCTTTAAGAAGTGGCCATTTTTGCAGTCACATTCGTACATCCTAATTCAAAAGGGGCAACCGAGCCAATGAATTCCAGACTATAGTTGGCAAAACATGAATATGAAGGGAGTACTTATGTCCGGCTTACGAATGTCTCTTTGCTCGACGGCAATTGTCGCGGCAGTTCTTTCTTTTTCGGCGACCGCGCAGGCTCAGGATCAAGAAGAACCCCAAACGCTGTTTACCAACGTGCATGTCTTCGACGGTGTGAATGAGCAACGCATTGAAAATGCCAGTGTTCTGGTCGAGGGCAATCTGATCAAGTCCGTCTCAACCGATGCCATTGATGCGCCGAGCGCGACGGTTATCGACGGCGGTGGGCGCACTCTGACACCGGGCTTTATAGAGAATCACGCGCACCTGATGCTCATGGGGCCATCGATTGCCGAGATGGAAACCAACTCGACCTGGGAGGATTTCGCCATCCACGGGACCCGGATGGCCGAAATGTACCTGATGCAGGGCTTCACGACCGTTCGCGATGCCGGGGGCGCTGGCGGCGGGCTGCGGCGCGCAATTGACGCCGGCCAGATCGTCGGCCCCCGCTTTTATCCTTCCGGGGCATTTCTCGGAACACGTGGTGGTCACGCCGATTTCGCATCCTTCACATCTCCGCCGGGTGGGGTGACCAACTTTGGGACTCTGAATATGGCCCAACAGGTCAACGGTGTTGACGAAATTTACATGTATGGCCGCAACAACCTGCGCATGGGTGCCACGCAATTGAAGTTCATGCAATCAGGTGGGGTGATTTCGGCATTCGATCCATGGCAGTTGCTCGCCGGTTCGAAAGAAGAGATCGAGGCCGCTGTTCAGGTTGCCAACGAGTACGGCACCTATGTCATGGCACATTCCTACCGCAAAGAAGCGATCATCAATGCCCTGAATGCAGGGGTCAGAACCATTGAACACGGATTTCACTTTGACTGCGAGATTTCTGCTTTGATGAAAGAAAAAGGAGCGTACATCACGACGAACATCACAGCATTTGATCCAGGCCTACTTGATGTTCCTTCCGTGAAAAACAACCCCAACAGTTTGAGGAAGGCCAAATCGGCCTCGGCGACCTTCGAAGCCTACATTCCAAGTATGAAGGAATGCCCGGCGCCGCGCGGTTTCCAAACCGATTGCGTCGGCTCGGTCGAAGCGTGCAACATCCAGATCGCCTACGAGAAACATCTGAATACCCATTTCTTCGGCCCCTATGCGTCGATGGTAACCCTAACTTCGGTAGGTGGCGAGATCGCGGCACTTAGCGGTGATTTCATGAACCCCTATCCGGAAGGCAAACTGGGTGTGATCGAAGAAGGCGCCTATGCCGACATCCTGCTGATAGACGGCAACCCCCTCGAAGACTTCTCTGTCGTTGGAACAGGCGATCAGTGGTTCGGTGCGGACCCGAGGCCGGACAGCCCGGAAACAATCCGCCTGATCATGAAGGACGGTGTGATCTACAAAAACACACTGGATTGACCAGATAAAGCAGCCGGAGAGCATTCATGCGAAATTGGTTTTGCTCCGCAGTATTCGCAGGGTTGGTTTTGTGCGGTTATGATGCTGCGGCGACGCCTGGAACCGCGTTGGACTGGGCAGATCTGCCAGATCCGTCTGCGCAGGTCTTTGATGACCCCTATCGTGAACTCAGCCCCGAACAGTTCGACGATGTTCTTTTCGTTGTGCGTATACGCGGCAGGTTGCAGCAGGAGGTTGGCAGCGCCGAAGAACGGCAGAAATGGCAATTGCTTTTAGCAGAGACCGAAGACGCCTTGGTGTCAGACGGAATTGACGTCGACTGGTTACTCGATCAGCGCGAGGTTGTGACTGAACGTCGAAGAAAGGCTGGAACGAGCGGAAACCCGCAATTCGACGGCAGAACAATCACACTCGCGGGCTTTGCCATTCCTGCTCCAAGCGATCCGGACGGCCGGCCTGTGGCGTATTTGGTGCCAGAAAGAGGGATGTGCAGCCACATGCCTCCACCTCCGCCTAACCAGATGATCCGTGTGCGGTTGAACGGGGACTGGGCGCCTAGCTATTTCCACGAACCCGTTCGGCTGACAGGCACGCTGACTATCGATCCTTCCGTTCATAATATGATGGTTGTGGATGGCCTCATGCCTATGAATGCGACTTTCCAGCTAGAGGCGGAACGTGTCGAAACTCTGGAAACCGAGGCAGACAGGTTGGAATGGAAGCAGCGTGCTGCTGATCTCATCCGCGCGGCAGGAAATCGCAAGACCGGTGGGGCACAGGCGTCAAAATGATAAGACTTCTGGTTGCCGCATTGAGCATTGCATTTGCTGGCGCAGCGTCGGCTCAGGGACTATCCGGGCCATCTTCAGTCGAAGCCGATCTTGCGCCCGGAGACGGGCTCACCGATCCGCAATATCGTTCCGATTTTCCACGCAACATCGCACCGGGTTGGTTTCAGTGGAAAGACCGACTGGCTGAGGGTGGTTTTCGGTTCAACATTGACTACCTGGCATTGGGCCAAACCACGGATGCTGATCTGGGAACCGGCGAAGCAGCCAGCGGAATTGCGCGGTTCTACGGCAGTTGGCAGGCAACTGAACGGGGGTCTCTGACATTCAAGATCGAAGACAGGCACAGTTATACTGACGTTGCTCCGCAATTTCTCGGGCTGGATGGCGGAGCCCTTTCAATCACGGGAACAGCCTTCAATGACAACGGTTTGCTTCTGACCAATTTGTTCTGGACCCAAAGGGCTGAGAATGGGTCGTGGGCGCTGCAAGTCGGCCAGATTGATGTAACGGACTTTGTGGATATCTACGGGTTGGTAAGCCCCTACAGTGGTTTTCAAAACCTGTCTTTCAATACCAACCCGACAATCAACACGCCCAACCAAGGCCTTGGTATTGCCGGTGGGGTAAAGCTGAGCGAGAACCTCTACGCCGTTGCCAGCGTATCAGACGCAAACGCCGACCCGTCCGATCCAAACTTTGATGTGTTTAGCGACGGCAATCTCTTCAAGTCGCTCGAACTTGGGTACACGTCCGGCTTTGATCGCATCTACTTCGACAATATCCATCTGACCCTCTGGCATGCGGATGCGGCTGACGATGGCAGTCGAGCAGAAGATTACGGCGCAGCGTTTTCCGCCGCATGGTTTGTTGACAATAAATGGATGCCGTTCTTCCGTGCAGGGGCCTCGAAGGGAACCGCAGCGCTTTATGAACGGTCGATTTCTGCCGGTCTCGGTTACTATGGTCGCAACACCGATTTGGCCGGTCTGGGCCTAAACTGGGCCGAAGCAAGAGGCATAGATGGCGATCAGTTCACGCTTGAAGCTTTCTACCGCTTTTCAATCTCACCCGGACTGCAGATCACGCCATCGGTACAATTCATTTCCGACCCGCTTCTAAATCCCGATCAGGACCGGATTACCCTGTTCGGTCTAAGAACCCGGATCGTTTTCTAATGCGGGGTGAAGGCAGTCACTAAGGGGTGTGCCAAAGGGCAACTAAGAGAGATCAAGCGCGTGCCGGAATTTTCAACGCCGGTCGAATGAAGTTGGGAAGCAAAGGAACAATCTATGAAGATTGCATACGGAATTCTTGCAGCCTTAGCAGTTGTGTTTTTCATCCTTGGAGGCAGCGATGCCCATGCCAAAGACAACAAGGGTAAAAAGCCGAACAAGGGGGGCAAGAACGGTGATGTCAGCATTCAGATAGAAGACAAACCCGGCAAAGGCCCAAAAGCTGTACCACCTGGACAGATCAAGCGCTACACGCGCGGTGCCAAGCTCCCATCTGACCTGGAGTTCGAGGATATTGGGGACCTTTCCAAATGGAAGCTGGGGGAGCCCGGCAAAGGAAACCGCTACATTCAGGTCGATGGCGAAGTCCTCGAAGTTACGAATGATCTGTCTACTGTTGTCGATGCCGTCGGCATCGTCGGTGATCTTCTCAACTAGACGAAAGTACGATGTTTCAGGGCAAGAACTACCTCGTTTGCCCTGACGCTGGCCGGGGCGATCATTTGTGAACCCCGGCCCAAGTTCAAAACCCGGATCCGAGGTGCTACGATGATAAAGGCCCTTCTTGTTCTTTTTGCGCTTGCTACCTTTTCGTCAGCACGCGCCCTACTCGCTCAGGAAAACGGTGCAACTGAAGTCCCGCAAACAATACGCTTTGAGGGCTATGTATAGCCCAGTCGCGAAGCAGAACTGTCGCCTTTGGTGGACAATGTGGTCAACCGGACTTTGCAAAGTCTGCTTTCTGCGCATCGCTGACATTGGTGCTTTCAGCAACATCGGTTGGTTTGGGCTCATAGCCGACGTACGCTGCTATCTGAAGCAATGACCGTTTGGAGCAATCTGCTGCACTTTCCAAAGTCTGCTTTCCGCGCATCTCTGCCGTTCGTGGCCAGCGCAGCAATTGCCCCTACTCCAGCACCTCATTTCCGTCGCGAGCAGCCGCACGCCTTTCGGCTAGACGTTTGGCCATGTTGTACTCGTCACTGCCGCGTTCGAAGCGGCTTTCATAGAAGTCGAGCACCATTGCGTTTTCCTTGGCGGTCAGCAAACCACCAGTAGAAAGCCCTTCAATAATGCTGCGACGTTGCTGGTCCGACATTTTCCCATAGTAGATTTCCGTGATTTTTTCGTTCGTATGGCCGAGGTTTAGGGACCAGGCTTTGCGGTCTTTGGGAGAGGTGCAAAGCTCATCCCCAAGTGCCTTGAGTGTATCACGAACGGAGTGCGGTGTGCATTTGCGTCCGATCTGGGAGGTGGCGAGATCAAAGGCACAACTCACGGCTGAGGAGGATTTCATAGGGGGTACGGGGCTGATCGCTGAACTGCGTTGTTTCAGATGCCCCAGCCCGTCAGTTCGCGCAGTTCCTTCAAGTGATCGAAGGTTTGGCGGGACAGCGGTATTGTGTGAGGCCGACGCATCTTGGCGCG
>NZ_JBQFPJ010000032.1:0-15949 GCF_056534475.1 Ruegeria sp. D4 | reverse complement strand
CCGTCCACTGGTGCTGACGGCGTCCGTAAGACTGGACCGCTGACGAGTCGTTCCGGGGCGCTGAAGAATGTTCGCTGGTGCTGGCGGGTGGTGGGGACGTTCATTCCCAGTCTTGCGAAGGACTGATGGGAGCCCAAAAGTCACCGATGCTGCAGTGCGCGCGAATGTCTGCTATCAGAAGGAAGGCCAAAAAAGTGACAAAATCAAAAGCGGTTTTGCCAAGAGTTTGTGGCACATGTTCTTGCAACGATTTCGATCGTTGCGCGACGAATGACAAAAACGACCCGTTTCGCCGAGGATGTCGCGGCTGGGCGGGAGATCGGAGAGACTACTTCGAGCCAAAGATTTAGTTCAACAAGACAAATACTTTTATTGATGGTATATTGGGTAAGCATAAAGAACATAAAACATTTGAATACCTAGGAACTTTACCATGCGCATAGTGAGCCTTGCTGCCGCGCTGTCACTTATTCCCGTGGTGGCCATCGCCCAGATAGACGGATGCGACGAACTCATTAGTGTCGATCAAGAGCGCGATGCGCTAAATTGGGCCCTTGGCGGGTTAGAACAACTCTTCATGGCAGATGACGAAGTCACCAAGTTGAGTCCCATCGGCGATGTGGAGTTCTGGATCACGGTCCAGCCCGGTCGCTTCGCGAACGTCACCTGCGAGGAGAAGCAGTTCGAAGACCAGGAGATGTACCCCATCGGCTTGGTGGTAAAGCCCCTAGGCGTACTCGACCTGCCCGCCTATACGGGCGCGGGACGTGGCACGCCGGTACTTGCACTCACCGAGTACGGGCACCGCAAAATTATCTCCATCGACGACATCGCGCCGATCACCCCAAACGCCACCTATATCTTTGCCGACGGCGTATCAGAGGCGACCTTTTGCTATGGTACTGATAATTGCCCCGGCAACCAGCCCACCGAATGCAGCTCCGCAATCTGGCGCTGCAGCTACAAGGTCGGAGCGGTATCGGGCTATGCGGTTGTACCCAGTCTGAATGAAGACGTCGCTGGCATCATCGACGCGTTCGAGAAGTTGACACGCGATCCTATCCTCCAACTAGAGCGTGGCCGCTACAGCCCGTCCCGCGTCGCAGAGCTACAGGCCGAAGCTTGCCGACCCTTCCGTGCCCGCGCCTACAAACCCGGCGCCGTGCCGCACCAGGCCGGTGCAGTAGCCCTATCGCTCTGCGCTCTCGATGGTGAGGGTGTGCTGCCACTCAAGTTTGTCGATACCGATCGCGCCGCTGCTCGGTTCGCACATGGACTGTCGGTCTCGTTCCACCGCGAGCTCGGCTCACCCAGCTCGATGCTGTCGGACAGCGTCCGTGAGATTGCCAATAAGCGACTTGTCTTCGCCAAGAACTGTGGAGAAACGATTGAAGCCGAGAAGATCTTCAGTCTGGGTGGTGGTGCGGGGATCGACGCCAACATCTTCAATGTAGCGAGTGTCGAGCTTGGCGCAAACCGTAAGGCCAGCACCTCCTATATCGAGGAGGTAGGACCGGACGAATACCTGCTCTACACTACCTATTTCATCCGCCCTATTCCTAAACCTACCGACAACGCGGAAGACGACGACCTCTGGGTTTTTGACATCGTATTCCGTGCTGGTTGCGAAGGAGGCGAACCGCGCGACCGCTCTTCGGTGGTCATCTTCTACAAGGATTTGCCCCTAGGCTATGTCCCGATCGGCGTCAAAGAAGGCATATTCAAGAACTATGTCACCACCTGGGGCAACGCCTCCTTCACCGAAGGCACTAGTCCTGCGCAGATCTACCAGGGGCATTTCTGGGTCATCAAGGATCATTTGGCCTATTTTTATTGGCGCGACACGCTGCGGGAATTTCTCTACGAGGAAATCGGCGTCGCGCGCAATCTGATCCAACGCTACCCGCCGGAGCAGCAGCCGCTGGTGCGCGACTTCATGGTCTATCTGTTCCTCTCCGCAGCCTTCGATCACCGCCGCCCCATCCGCTACATTGAGGAGTGATCCTATGTTCGCTATCCTGATATCTTTGGCGTTGATCGTGTTCGAACCTGTGAACCCTATATGCGATGCCTCAGTGCGCTGTTGCACCATGCCAAACGGCGCTACCTGCTGCGGCCATTCGAGCGGCAGCGGCAACGGCATTTCCGGTTGCGCATGTCAGTGAGAAGTCTGTGAAGCGAAGCATGTTTATTTCGCGGGACCTCCTTTTTGGTGATCTTTTTGACTTGGGACGGCTACCTTCCGGACGGGCCCACATTAACCGTTCCTGAAACAGCCAAGTTGTTGGAGCCAGCTTTGGAATACGTGAAGCGAAAAGGCGTTTTGCCCGCTCAATTGCCATTTGCTTCCTTGCTCTGAACGTCCGGAATGCGCGGATTGTGTCCTGCTGCACATGCAAAAAGCTGAAGCTTGGCGGACGGCAGCAAAGGGCTGACTGCGGTCCTTTGGAGCAACACTGCGGATGTCTGCAAAGTCCGCAACTCGGGTGAAGTACCTGTCTGCCCTCGGCGTTCTCGTCGGGGGTTTTCTTTTGCACCCACCGCCCAAGGCCGTCCTGACGACGATGCTCTGGGTGGTGTCTCGGTCTCATCCCGCTGTCTCGGCGCTGGTTCTGCTGGCGGTCCTCTGGACGTGGAGGTCCGACGATGGCTGAGCTGAAACTGAATCCCGGTGACGTCGTGGTCGTCCGCGCCTTCGATGACATCCCCGAACATCACTTCCGCGTGGAGGAGGTGTTTGAAGACTGCGTGACCGGCTTTGCTGTCACCGGCCCTCTGGCTGGGACCTACGGCGAACCGGATCGGGAGATAATCCTACGGGTTATCTCAACCAACTGAACCCACCCGCATTTAAACACTGAAAGGAGGAGGCCTATGTCTGCTCACATTCGCTATGCCTATCTGAAGGGCCATACGTGGTTGTTCAGACGCAACTAACCGGGCGGTGATCGATGAGGCGACGGTGGTTCGCCATCGCTGTCATAATGAGCGCTGCGTCCGTCCTGAACACCTGATTGAGGGGTCGGCTGCGGATAACAAGCGCGACGACTGGGACTTCTGGGCGAACGGGGTCGACTACGACCTGCTATGACCTGTGGCATGGGCCTTCAACGACCTCAGAGGGCCCACCCTCAACACCCGAAACACCCGAAACCACTGGGGCATAAACGGGGGCATTTCTCGGTGGGTTTAGCCCCCAGCGCCTGCTGTTGTTCCATGTTCCGATGAACTGGCTGGGGTGGTAGGAATCCTTGCCGACCGATGAAACCTATCAACTTTTCCAGCCGGTGGCCGAAACTGGGGCGGTTTCGGGGGCATTTAGAGGGTCAGCATGGGGCATTTCTGACCGCTGGAGAGGCAGTTTACTAGTGCCGACAGATGCGCTGGCGAGACCACCGGATCGACCGTCCACTGGCGCTGAGACGACCGCTGACGAGTCGTTCCGGGGTGCTGACGGGGGTCGCTGGCATTGATGAAGTGGCTGACCGTTGGCGCGGAAGCGGACGTTCGAGCGGACAACGGCGAATGACCGTATCGAGCCCGAAACGGCCGTTCTTGCAACGCAGTATGACCTGCAGTTTAACGCCCTAAAAATGCTATACTTTACGTCACCCTCTTCATCGGGTTTACTGGATGGTTTTACATGCGTGTGTGAGTTAGCCTTCAACAACTTCTTCGTCATCTTTAGGATTAAGTTATGATCTCCAAACGCGCATTTTTGTCCAGTCTCGCATCGACCACTGCGCTGGCTCTGGTCCCGGCGCGAGTCCGTGCTCAAGCCCCAGATGCCACGCTTTTCACGAACGTGCGTGTTTATGACGGGATGTCCGATGAATTGACCGAGCTCACGAACGTCCTTGTCGAAGGGGAAATGATCAAGGATGTCTCGCCCGCTGCTGATGCCGAGCCAGAGGTGCCGCGCATCGATGGAGATGGACGGACCTTGATGCCGGGGCTCCTCGATATGCATGTGCACCTGCAGTGGAACCAGGACCCAGCTGGCTTCCTGACGGCACGTCCAGATTACATTGCTGCATTGGCATTGAGCGAAAGTGAAGCCACCCTGATGCGTGGCTTTACCAGTGTCCGTGATACTGGTGGCGGCATTCTCGGTTTGGCGCGCGCCATAGACGAGGGCCTTCACCCCGGTCCGCGCATTCAGGCGTCAAACGCTGCGATCTCAATGACCGCCGGTCATGGCGACCTTCGGCCGCGATCTGTGCGTCCGAGAGCCTTCGGCGGGCCGCCGTTCACGGAAGCGGAGCGACTTGGGATCACACTTTTCGCAGACGGAGTTCCTGAAGTTCTGGCGGCAGCACGCGAGCAGTTCCGGCAGGGTGCGCACTTCATCAAAGTCTTTTCAGGCGGCGCCGTGACTGGCCTCTACGACCCATTGGATATCAACGAGTATTCGCCTGCAGAACTCGAAGCGGCAGTCGAGGAGGCCAAACGTTGGAACACTTACGCGACCTCGCACGCATACATGGACACATCAGTTCGGGCCGCCATTGAGGCAGGTTACCAATGTATCGAACATTGCAACCTCATGACGCCTGAGTCGATGGAGTTGGCCGTGGAAAAAGGGGTCTGGCTTTCAACCCAGGTTGGTTTTTTTGCAGCAGATATTCCGGCAGGGTTCACGCCCGCCCAGACGGAGCGCCAAAAGATGGCGTTTGATGGTCTCGACGCCATGCTTCGATTAGCGCGAGAGTCCGGCGCTAAGATTGCACTCGGAACAGACTTCGTCGGATCGAGGCAAACGAAAGCAACGCAGTTGGAGGAATTGCAGCTCAGGACGCCATGGTTCAGCAACGCCGAGATTTTGCGGCAGGCGACAGGTCTGAATGGACAGCTTTGGGACATGACCGGACCGCGTAATCCCTACCAGGCTGGTCCAGTCGGTGTCATCCAACCCGGAGCCTACGCCGATATTCTGCTCGTGGACGGAGACCCGATTGCCGACCTTACGGTCATGGCCTCTGCAGACAATTTCGATGTGATTATGAAGAACGGCAAAGCGCACAAGAACAATCTGGCCTGAGAGATTTGCCTAGGGTCAAGATAGGCACTGGTGTTGCATGCGAATGACCGAAGTGTCCGCAAAGTGGTCGTTAATGGCAAGTACGGCGGATGACCGAGTTGAGCCCGAAGCCGACCCGCTTCCCTACACTGGTTTTATTGCGGTGACGACGAAACTCGGCATAGGAACAGCGAGTTTCCCACCGGACTCAAACTTCGAGATAGCTGCGGCGATGTCGGCCTTGATTGCACTCCGCACGGTTTCGGATTGCTGGTCCATTATTATCGGAGTTCGCACGCTGAACTGTAGAAACTCCTCCCAGAAACCATCGACAGAGTCTGAGTGGAAAACAGAAGGCACAGGAATGATCTCCACATCGGAGAAGCCTGCTGCGACGACGGATGCTCGGCATGTTTCGTGGTCCGAGAAAGAAAACGCGTCCGGGGACGGAGGAACCTTCGTCATGTCTGCATGCTTCATGATGGCACCGAATACGCAAGTGAAAAGCGGAGACTCATTCGGCTGCGACCATTGGCTGAAGGCATAACGTCCTCCAGGTCGCAGAACGCGGTAGGCTTCACCGAAGGCCAATTTTGGATCGGTAAAGTGAAAGACCCCAAAGTTGCAGATTACCGCATCGTATGAGCCGTCAGGCTCTTCAAGCGCTAGAGCGTCGCCCTGACGAAACTCCAGGTGCGGAAACCGCTGTCGTGCGACCTCGACCATGCTCGGCGCAAAGTCGATGCCTTTGGCAGTTGCGCCGATAGCGTCAGCCGCTCCGGCAGCAAACCCGGGACCTGTGCAAATGTCGAGGATCTGAAGGCCAACTCGCGCTCGCACTCCGGACAAAAGCGCAGGTATAGCCTGCGTCGTGACGCGAGCGGTCAACCCTTCATACATAACGGCCCGCTTGTCCCAGCCCTCAAGTTCCTGTCTTCTGAACTCCTCGAACGACATTGCCTCCTCCCAAGTCTACTTTGATGGTCAATTCAAATGTACCATATCTTTCGTCAACGATTGCCCGTAGCGAGAAGGGTGATGTCAACTTTGTCCGCAACTCGACCATTCGACCAGCCCACCAACCAACGCCCGCTTTGCGAAAAAGAAAGCAAAGTCGATATCCCCCGGCAACCCGCTGAGGGCCGCCGAGGGTTCTGTCTATGAAGGTGGTCTGCGGTTGACGACATAGTCAGCCAACCACTGCCAGTAGGCGTCCGCATCCCGTAATCCCTGAGCACGCGCCGCCAGATCTTCCGCTGCTTTACGGGTGCAACCGCCATCGAATTCAGCGATGGCAGCCCGTTCCTCAAACGCGTCAATGTCCGGGAAACTCATACCGGAAGCCGTATCTGGTCCACGATCGACCGACGTTGCTCGTCACTGATCCCTGCCGAGTAGATGCCGTAGGTGATCGGTCGCCGTATCGGCTCGTGAACAACCCGACAGAGTATCGGACCGATTTGAACCCGCTGGGTCTCAGCTCAGGGATGTCATCGAAGGCGCGGACGACCACGACGTCACCGGGGTTCAGTTTCAGCTCAGTCATCGTCGGACCTCCACGTCCAGAGGAGAGGCCGCTGGCGCTGAGACGACCGCTGACGAGTGGTTTCGGGGGCTGACGGGTGGTCACTGGTGCTGGCGGGTGGGGGGGCGGACGTTCAATCCTAGTGCTGCGAATGACTGATGGGAGCCCGGAGCCAACATTGCCGCCTGTCTCATTCCCGGTTACAATTCTACTATCATCGGGGAGGTAGTCGTGATGCGGAAGATACTTCTTCTGACGCTATTTATGTCATTTTTTATCAATGACTTAGCCAAAGCGGAAAACCACGATCTGTTAATGGTGATGACCAGACCTACTGCACTATTATACCTTTAGTGAAACTCTTTCGACGCCCTCCAGAATGTGCATTCGAACATCTTGGTGTGGCACGTAGCTTCTCAGATAGCGGTCTAGGTTTCCAGATAGGTCAGGATTCAGTTCTAAAGCGCGCTCCAATTCGGTTGCAGCAGCATACAGTAAACCCAACTGCCCGAGGGCAGCAGCGCGCTCAACCGCACCCCAAAAGAACTCATTCATTCCGAAGGCGATAGCTTCTGCCAGTGCGGTTTCGTAATCCTCGGCGCTATAGGCCGAAAGAAACTTAGTGTGGTGCAACCAGCCTGGCACGTTGGTTCCGCATACCGCAGAGCGTTCTTCGTAAAGTTCTCCCGGGGTTTCCGAAACGACGTCACACATCCACATTCCGAATTGCTTTGACTTATCATCGTCCAGCGCGAGCATGGACTGGCCACATTTGCGAACTTCCGCCAACTGTCCAAGTTCAAGGGAGATCATGGCTCTCGAAAGGAGCACTTTGGCACAGGTCTTATCGATAGCATAAGCTAAATCAGCAAGACGAACTGCCTCTTCCAGTTGATCGGCCCCACGCTGGTAACCATGCTTGTAGCCGTCAAGAGTCAAATCCGCCGAAGCCGCCAACAGCTCTGCGTTTTCAGGGGCATGTTCCAGAGCCAAACTAATTTTCGACATCGCGAGGTGATAGGCAGGTTTGCTCGCGACCCCCTGATACCAATCTGCAAGGAAAAGTGCCTCTTTCGTGCTACAAAAACTCAGTTGGTTGAACCGAAACACCGGGCGATTACTGCCGGGACTCAGCAAAATGAGTATCTTTGGTTTGACCTGGGCATTGTAGAATGAGAGCCTGTTTCTCAGCCTTTTGCACGCAACGCGGACACTTGAATCACTCTTACTTCTGAACTCGCTCCCTTTGCCGAACACGTTCAATGCAATGTCTTTGGATGACGGGGTCATGTCTTTGCCACCAAGTTCAGTATCCACGAGGAATCTCAGAACTCTTACAAGTTGTGGCGAATCCCGGAAGTGCTCAGAGCGGCACACTGCGTCCAGCTGTATCAGGACCTCCCTCCTGCCTGGCCTAATGCAATTGTATGGATCAGCAGTTCTGTTCCTACTCATTCCATGCCCCAAAACGCAAAATAGGGTGTTAGTCACACCTAGCCACACCATGAGTGAAAAGGCAAACTTTGGAAAATCCACAGCTAATCAACAAGAAGCTCCGTTACATGAACACACGAACACGTAATTTCAAAGTCCTTGTTGGTCTCGGCCTTTCAGCTACTCTGCTGGCCGGATGTAATGCTACCCAGCCGGTGGCGGTCCAGGCAGCCGACGTTTCGGCTCAACGATACGCTCCATACTCCTGCAATCAGCTCAGCGCTGAATACCGCAGAGCGCAGAGCATTGCACAGCAAATGGAAACCGAACTCAAGCGGCGCGCCGATCAGGATGAAGCGCTCACCAATATCTGGGCTGTTACCGGGGTTCAATTGGGCGGATTCAAATATGGCGATGGTCCGATGACTCAGGAATACGCAGAACTGAAGGGGACGATGGCAGCGTTAGAAACCACGATGATTTCCAAGGACTGTACGAACCTACCATTCTAACACGACGTAGCCTGCCCAAAGAAATACGACAATCACCGGGGAGTAGAACAGATGATCCAGCTTTGTAAATCCATCCTGGCCAACTCTGCCGCGCTGGCGTTTATGGCAGCCGGTCAAACCTCACATGCGGCGCCCGAGGCCAGTCCCACTTCGGCTCAATCAGCCGACACCGTCTACACCAACGGCAAAATATATACTGTGAACGCCTATCAGCCTTGGGTTGAAGCGGTTGCGATTTCCGGTGACAAGTTTGTCGTCGTCGGTTCAAACGATGATGCAATGGCCGTCGCAGGTGAAAGCGTCAAGGTTATCGATCTGGACGGAGCCTTCGTAATGCCCGGAACCGTTGATCTGCACTCGCATCCATTTATCACGCCTTGGTATGGCGACATGAATTTGTCACTGTCCCAGCCCGACAATGTTGTCGCAATCCTTGCCGAAGTAAAAGCCTATGCCGACGCAAATCCCGACAAGGAGTGGATATTGGCAGGACAATGGCATTTGGGGCTTTTCGAGAATGACGCACCCCGCAAGGAACTCCTGGATGAAATCATCCCGGATCGTCCGGTTGCACTTTTGGATCAGACTGGGCACACATTCTGGGTTAACTCAAAGGCCTTAGAGTTGGCGGGCATCGACAAGGACACTCCGTCAGACAGTGCTGTGGTCATAGTCAAAGACCCCGATTCTGGGGAACCCACCGGCACTTTGCGCGAGTTGGGGATGCAACTGATCGAGCTGGTGATTCCACAAGCGAGCGCCGAGGAATATGCTGAACCGATCTACGACATATTCGACATGTTCTTGTCTTACGGCATCACTTCACAGCAAACCGCAGAAGGACACCGCGCTCCACTTGAGGCATTAAAGTTGCTTGAACGAGAAGGCTATCTGCACCAGCGTGTCTTTGTTAGCTGGGATTGGCGCACCACTCTGAATCTTGCATATACTCTGGAAGACATCGAAAGCCAGATACAGAACCGAGCGAACTACCAAACCGAACTGGTTTATCCCGACTATGTCAAAATCTTTTCCGATGGCAGCCCCGGCGCGCGCACCTCGCTGCTGATTGAACCTTACGAGGACGGTTCGGGTTTTCTTGGCGACACGCTTTTGAACTACGAGCAGTATCGGGATGATTTCATCAAGTTCGACAAGATGGGTGTCGGCCTGCATATCCATTCCATTGGTGAAGGTTCAATCCGGCGTGTCATCGACGCGTTGGAAGCGATGAAGGAAGCCAATGGCGAAACCGGAACCAAACATAAGGTCGCGCATAACTGGATGATAACAAAGGACGACATCACCCGCCTTGCGGCACTCCAGAACGTGGAAATGGATTTCTCGCCGCACATACCCTATCCCCATCCTGGAGTCGAAGGTTCTTACCCGCAACAGATTGGCGACGACCGTTACAACAGCATGTTCAAAGTCCGCTCAGCCATTGATGCAGGTATAGTTGTTGGTCATGGTTCGGACTGGCTGACTGCTCAACCTACACCCAACCCGTTTCCCGCCATCGAAGGGTTTGTCACTCGGATCAACCCTGACATGCCCGAGATGGGGGCACTTAACCCTGACGAAGCGATCACCCTTGAACAGGCGATTGCGGTAACAACGATCAATGGCGCCAAAATTCTTGGCGCGGAAGACAAGATCGGTAGTATAGAACCGGGCAAGTTTGCTGATATGATCGTGCTTGATCAAAACCTCTTTGAAATTCCAGTAACGGACGTTGGTGACACGCTGGTGACGCACACGGTTCTGGGTGGCGAGATTGTTTATGCTCGGGCAATCCACGGGAACGAGGACGTCGACCACGGACGAGAACCAATGTCCCACTTCCTAGGACACAATCACGACTAGACTGTACAATCGGAGGAAAGTCCGAGGTCGGCTTAGTCCGCAACTCGGCCATTCCCACTATGAATCTGAACGTCCGCGCCCGTCAAAACCGAGGAACCTCCTGCATCTAAATAAAGAAGCAACTGCAGGAGTATGATCCATGAAGTACCTGTCTGCCCTCGGCGTTCTCGTCGGGGGTTTTCTTTTGCACCCACCGCCCAAGGCCGTCCTGACGACGATGCTCTGGGTGGTGTCTCGGTCTCATCCCGCTGTCTCGGCGCTGGTTCTGCTGGCGGTCCTCTGGACGTGGAGGTCCGACGATGGCTGAGCTGGAGCTGAAGCCCGGTGACGTCGTGGTCGTCTGCGCCTTCGATGACGTCCCTGAACACCTGTTCCGCGTGGAAGAGGTGTTCGAAGACTGCGTGACCGGCTTTGCTGTGACCGGCCCTCTGGCTGGGTCCTACGGCGAACCGGCCGTCGAGATAATCCTACGGGTTATCTCAACCAACTGAACCCACCCGCATTCAAACACTGAAAGGAGGAGGCCTATGTCTGCTCACATTCGCTATGCCTATCTGAAGGGCCATACGTGGTTGTTCAGACGCAACTATCCCGTTGACGTGGCTCTCGCGCTGGGCGCTCAACCTAACCAACTGCGACTGCTGAAGACCGACGCGGCGGAGCGACTGGTGCCGGTTCACCCGGTGCTGGATGAGATGTTCCGGCAGCTACCATCATCTGGTCCTCTGTTCCCCGACCTGACCGTGGCACATGTCACTAAGGGCTTCGCGAGACTGAGACGGCGGTTGGGCTTGGAGCGACCGGGCTTGGTGTTTCACTCGACCCGCAAGTGGTTCATCACCCAATGTGAGCGAACAGGTGTCCCGGAGCACTTCACGGCTTCTCTGGTCGGCCACCAATCGGCACGGTCAGAGAACGGGATCACCTACAGCATCTACTCGGCTGGGATCAGTGACGAGCAACGTCGGTCGATCGTGAACCAGATACGGCTTCCGGTATGAGTTTCCCGGACATTGACGCGTTTGAGGAACGGGCTGCCATCGCCGAATACGATGGCGGTTGCACCCGTAAGGCAGCGGAAGATCTGGCGGCTCGGGCTCAGGGGTTCCGGGATGCGGAAGCCTACTGGCAGTGGCTGGCTGACTATGTCGTCAACCGAAGACCACCCTCATAAACAAAACCCTCGGCGGCCCTCAGCGGGTTGCCGGGGGATATCGACTTTGCTTTCTTTTTCGCAAAGCGGGCGTTGGTTGGTGGGCTGGTTGAATGACCGTTCCGCGGACTCTTCAAACTTTCGACCGAATGTCTTCAACAAGCGAGAACGACAAAAGTAGGGCGTTTTCTACCCAGCGATGGCATTCAAACGAAGCATTCAACCGATTGTCTAACCATACACCAAGCGTGGCAGCCACGTAATAAGTTCAGGAAAGAACATACAGGCCAGCAATCCGACGATTTGCAACGCGAGGAAGGGTAGAGCGGACTTGAAGATGTCTCCCATCGGAATCGATTCTGGTGCAACTCCCCGCAAATAAAATAGCGCATAGCCGAATGGCGGGGATAGAAAGCTCATCTGCATGTTAACGAGATAGAGCACTCCGAACCACAGAACCAAATCGTTGGGGTCTTCAAAGCCGAAGGCGGTAGCGCCGAGCGCCTTGATAATGGGAACGAAGATTGGGACGCAAAGCAGAAGGATACCAACCCAATCGAGGAACATGCCAAGGACTACCAGCAGAATCTGCATTACAATCAAGATGCCCCATGGCCCCAAGCCAAACCCCTGCATCGTATCTTGCACAAACTGCTGACCACCTTCGAGGACGTAGAGACCTACAAATATTGTGGCGCCGAACATGATCCAGATTACCATGGCACTGGCCTTGAGCGTCGTAAGGCTGGCCTCCCTAACTGTCTGCCAGTCGAGCTTTCGGTGGATCGCGGCGACGATGAATGCGCCGAAGGTTCCGATGCCTGCGGCCTCGACCGGGGTCGCAACTCCTGTGAAGATAATACCCAACACGACGACGATCAGTGCGATCGGAGCGGCCATATGACCCAGGAGCCGAAGTTTCTCAGGCGTCGACACCCGCTCTTCCATTGGGATCGGCGGACCCAAAGAAGGGTTCAGGTAGGATCGCAAAACGACATACAGTATATACATTCCCGACAGCATCAACCCGGGAATGACTGCCCCGATGAACAATTCGCCAACCGATTGCTCAGCAACAACCGCGTAAATGATCGCAAGTATCGACGGTGGGATCAGGATACCAAGTGTCCCGCCCGCCATGATCGAACCCATCGCGATCTTGGTGTCGTATCCGCGCTGCAGCATCGCCGGCAGAGCGATAATGCCCATCGTTACCACCGCCGCACCAATTACTCCGACCATGGCTGCAAGGATTGTGGATGCCAGAATGGTCGCTGCTGCCAGCCCGCCTTTCACGCCGCCCAAAAGCTTGTAGATCACGTCGAACATATCGTTGATGATCCCGGCGCGCTCTAGCATTGCGGCCATAAAAATGAAAAGTGGAATAGCCGATAGCTGATAGTTCGTCATCAACGGGAAAATGCGGCTTGGAACAATGTTCAGCGCACGCGCGTCGCCTAGGATAAAAAGGAACACGCAGGCTAGGCCGCCGGTGACGAAGGCAAGCGGCAGACCAGCCATCAAAAGCACGATTAAGCTGCCGAACATGATTAGCGTCAGAAGCTCGATTCCGATATCGAGACCCATACTACGCCCCCCTTGCGATCGCGCGGATGTCTTTAGAAACTTTGGATATACCCTGCAAAAGCAACAATAATCCGCCCATCACCATCACCCATTTCATGGGCCATAAGGGCACCTCCCATTCGTTGAAGCTGATCTCACCCCAACGGATGTTCGGATCCGTCCATTGCGCCAGATCGAAGGTGCCAAGCATCTCTAAGAAGTTATTGTTGCCGCGGGCCCAGTCCGAAACCACCGAATTGCCTGAGGGAACCGCCATTGCGTCAAGCGCGAAAATCCAAGAGGTGTAGAGCAGAGTCCCTGCGAAGATAAAGAAGAACACTGATGTCGCCAGATCAACCCAAGCCTTCCTTGGGCGCGACAGGGGAGCATAGAATATGTCCACCCGAACGTGGCTTTCGGTCAGCATCGCATAAGACCCTGCGATCAGATACTGCATCCCGAACATCAAATACATCGATTCGTGTGCCCAATTCGTCGGTGTCCCAAACACGTAGCGGCTGATTACCTCGAAATAGTAAACGAAAACAGCGATCACGGCCCAGTAGGCGACAAATTCGCCGCAAAACAAAGAAAGCCGGTCAATCCAATTCTCAGCGTATTCCGAGTCTTCCTTCTTGCTCTCAGCTTCGGCTTTTTCCAGAGCAACTTCGGTTTCTGTTTTGGTTTCCTCGGGGAGCGTCTCGTTTGCGCGCCGCACAAGGTTCGGGATTAGGATCGCATCGATCACCATCAATACGACCAGCGCCCAGAAGGCATAACCTGCAGCATTGCCCCAAAAAGTACGATTTGCCTCGGCTTCGGCCAGCGGTTGGGACATCTCGTCAAGAATCGCCTGAGCCTCTGTAATGCGTTCTTCGGATTTGGGTATCGAAGCCTCGACCCGGTCCACCCGCCGCTGCGCGAGGCGAGCACGGGTAGAGCCTACTTCGGCTTCAGCTAGAGCGGCCTGGAGATCCTCAAGCTGCGCCCGCGCCTCATCAAGCCGCGGCTGTTCGCGTTCCACTGTTCGCTCGGCAACGCGCACCTCATTCGCCAAATCAGACACCACGGACCGAGCCGCGGTTTCCATACTGTTGGACCACAAGATCAACAGGAACACCGGCACGAAGACGAAGCCTAAAAGGCTCCTCAAGTAGAATCGGTGGAGCCCCAGCATCCCGCCTGTGAAAAGAACCATGTAAGCTATTGCGGCAGAGTAGCGTCTAACCGAAGGACGCGGGCGCCGAGCCAATACCATGGCGATAAGTGGAAACACTATAAGCCCCACCCAGTAGGCCCAATGCGGCAGGGTGAACGAGAAATCAGGCATTACGTCGCCTCGGTGGTGTTGTCATATCAATGCACCCGGCCAGAAGGCCGGATGCTAAGCTATGGATCAGATTCGGAACTCAGAGATCGAGTTCCATCCCTTCCACCTGTTCCGGCGTCAAATACCCAAGAGAGCCCGACATCATGTAGTCGAGTTGGATCTTGAATATCCGAGCCGCATCCTTATCGCGGTTCGCATATTCGAACCAGATTGGCACAGCGATCTCTGTCATGAGTTCGACATCATCCTGTGTTAGGCGAGTGACCTCAGTCCCATCTTCTTCGAATTTCTTCCAAGCTTCCTGGTCCGCAGCTTGGATCGCCGCATGGTGCATATCGGAATAGACGTGGGTTTCCATCTCGACAAACTGTTGCATCTGGGGGCTAATCGCGTTCCAAGCCTCCATTCCGACAGTTATGTCCATAAGGTCAACCGGCTGGTACAGCGACATAAAGCCCGGTGGTCCCATAACAATATAATCCGTGACCTGGCTAAAGCCGAGTGCGTAGTTCACTGCGGGACCAACATAGTCGGCCACATCAATCGTACCCTTCTCAAGCGCGGGGAATATTTCCGATCCCGGAAGAACGGTGGTTTCCGCGCCGATCTCGGTAAACACTTCAGCCACCATACCGCCCGGCAGGCGCATTTTACGCCCGGCGAAATCGTCGATTGACCGGATCGGTACTTTAGAGTGGATGATGTTGGGACCGTGATGTACCGGGCCAACAAAATGCAGTCCCTGCGCCGCGAACAGTTCACGCGCGATCTCAAGCCCACCGAGGCTGTAATAGAAAACGTCCCATTCATGTGGGTTTCGAAGGCCAAGCGGATAGCTGGTCATGAATGTCGCTGCTGGGATAATGCCTTGATAATAAATCGTGAACGGGTTGATCGCCTCCAGAACACCGTTTTTCACCGCGTCGGCCAGTTGGAAGTCGCCAACAACATCACCGGCGCCGAACGGCTGGAACGCAAGTTCCCCACCAGTCTTTTCTTCGATGGTTGCACACCAGTCCTTAAATATCTGCAGTCCTGCGCCCCCGGGCCAAGAAGTCTGGATACGCCATGTGGTACCATCAGATGCTGCTGTTGCGATGTGCGGTGCCGCAAGTGTCGCCGCACCTGCTGTCGCAAGTGAGCGCAACGCGCCACGTCGCGTTGTGACTGAACTCTTCATTTGATCCTCCCGTGTGCAGTTCATGCACTTTGTTATTTGTGCTCCGGCCCCATTTTCTGGCAACCGGTCACTCTATCTTAGCGCTTCAAACGACGTATGCAAATTTTTGGATGTTTAGGCGGTGTCCGCTTTGATCATCAAGCTGCCAGTATTCCAGCTGCGATCCGGGTTTCGACCTCCAATATCTTTTTGGTCAAATAACGCAAATGACCGAAATTAGCACGAAGCAGCGGTATTTTGTTCATCAGCAAGGTGCCCTGTTCAGGCTCAGGCCACCCGCCAGCACCAGCGAACATTCTTCAGCGCCCCGGAACGACTCGTCAGCGGTCCAGTCTTACGGACGCCGTCAGCACCAGTGGACGG
>NZ_JBQFPJ010000031.1:0-19588 GCF_056534475.1 Ruegeria sp. D4 | reverse complement strand
GAATATTCGTAGTTGGCCTGCTTTCGATGGGATATTTTGCCAAGGGCAGCGGAGCACTTTGGGTCATCGCAATACTGGTCGGCGTATTGCTTGCAATGGTCGCATTCTTTGGAGGCTACTTTGGTGAAGCACCAAAGTGAATCTTGAAGGCCTGAGATTTGCCATAACCATCACGCTCACTGTCGTTCGGCCAACATCAGCACGAATGAGACAGTTTGGGGTGTTTTGATTAAGGCAGGTTTACGGCTCATCGTAACCGCCAAGGAGTGAAGATAAAAAAGAAACCCCGAAACCACTGGGCCAGAAACGGGAGCATTTCCTTGAGGGTTCCGCCCCAAGAGCCTGCTGTCGTTCGATGTTCCGATGACCTGGCTGGAGTGGCAGGATATTTTTCAACATATTGAAATATATTAAAATAAATGGAAAAAGCTCAATGGGCGATTTTTGGGGATCGGTTTGAATTCAGTCATGTGTCTCACTTTTTGCTCTTGATTGTTTTGGCGTTTGGGGACTCGTCGGCCATACGAATTTTGCGCTCTGGGCAGGAGCCGGATGTTCGCTGCATTGGCAAAAGACCGACGGGCCGGGGAACAAGCGAACTATGATCAAAAAGCCTTTTAGGATCCTGCCAGCTCCGCTCTCGCAATAAGGTGCCGGGTGATGTTGTCGACCGGCTGTTGGTTCCGGATGGGAAGATCTGGAAGCCCAAAAAAAAGAAACTGGCCGCACTCAATAAATCTGACATGGCATCGGGGGAACATTTTTGGTCAAATGGCTGCCGAAGGTTCCGTTCCCTGGGATGAATAAATAACTTGCCGATATGAAAAACTTAATTTCCCGTGGCATATCGAAGGCCCTTGGCCGTGGCAGAACACAGCCGCTTGAAAAGCCAGAGGCTATTCCGCCGGGAACTAAAAGTATTCAAATGCCGCGGGAACAATCCAAAATCTTGTCGCGCTGTCTGTCGATTGATCTGGAGGTTGATCCCAAGGAAGCCAAGTTGTTCGCCTTTGCAGCCGTGCTGGAAGGCGATGGAGAGGGGATCGTTCATCGGAAAGGTGACCTGAAAGCCGCGCTTGAAAAGCTCGACCTGTTTTGCGCCGGTTTCGCACATGTTATTGGGCACAATATTCTGCGCCACGACTTGCCGCATCTTATGGGGGGTTCCGGGAACGCTTGCGTCTGCTGTTTGGCTAAGATGCTCGCTTCGTGACGGTCTTGACCATCCATGTCTTAGCCAAGCGGTTGGTTGGCGCGAGTTTCGCCCGACGGGTAGCTGCCGATGAACTTGATTTCGAGACGCTTCTGACCGACAATTACCGCTCGTCGAAGAACGTGATCAGCGCAGCGAACGCCGTGATCGGAGGATCCCGGGAACGTATGAAAACAGGCCATGGGATTACCGTCGACCAATCACGGCAAAAGGACCCGCCCCGGGGGTATCATGGAAAGCCTCGACCCGGTTGCGCAGGGGCGGGTCCAAATCCTTGGCTGCCCGGCCGGAAACGACGCTCAGGCCCTTTCGGCGGTCAACGAGATGATCCGCCTGTCAAAACTGATCCCAGATTGGAGCTGGAAGGGGACGGCAATCATTTCTCGTGATTGGCGCAAGCTTCTGCCGGTCTGCGACTTTGCCGAGGCGCATGGAATTCCCGTCGAAATGGCGAACGAAAACTTGCCGAGTGTGTGGCGTACCCGTGAGATGCGGAGATTCATCGGCGGCCTAGGTTTTCAGAAGATACTGTACATAAAGAAGCAGAGCGATTGTCGTTCCCGCTGCTGCAATGTTGAATGTGACTTCCCACCCTGTCATTTGGGTGCTCCCTTAATTGATAAGTTTCGCTTCTCTCCCGGCGCAGTAACGATTTAGGACCGAGCGGGTTTTAATCGGTCCGATACTCCGTCGGGTTTTCGCGAGCCGATACGGTGACCGATCGGTTTGCAGCTTGACCAGAGCGTAGGGGCGAGAGTTTGTGTTCCATTCGACCCGCAAGTGGTTCATCGCCCAGTGCGAGCGAACGGGTTTTCCTGAGCACTTCACAGCCTCTCTGGTCGGTCACCAATCGGCTCGATCGGAGAACGGGATCACCTACGGGATTTACTCGGCTGGGATCAGTGATGAGCAGCGTCGGTCGATCGTCGATCAGATACGGCTCCCGATATGAGTTTCCCGGACATCGACGCGTTCGAGGAGCGAGCAGCGATTGCCGAATACGACGGCGGGTGCACCCGTAAGGCAGCGGAAGATCTGGCAGCTCGGGCTCAGGGGTTCCGGGATGCTGAAGCCTACTGGCAGTGGTTAGCCCACAATGTCGTTAACCGCAGACCACCCTGAAATCCAAACCTCGGCGGCCCTTAGCGGTTTGCCGGGGGATCTCTGCTTTTCATTCTTTTTCCAAAGATGACGTTGGTCGTAGGTGGCGGAATGAAGGCTGTGCGGACAAAACTGCCGGTCATTACGTCGCCTGAATTGCTTCCCACAATACGAGTAGATGCTAACGCCCGTGTCGAAAATGTAATTTTGCTCAGCCAGATGTGCTCAAGTACACAGTCTGGAATGCGAAAGCCTGCGCGGCTAAGATTGAATTAAGTACATCGCAACCTAAGGCGCGACAGTGATTAATTCGCCTCAGAACACAGATCGCCATGGGTCGCAAAAACAGCTTGCGCGTGCACGTGAGCGTGAGCGTGCGATGCGGGCAATCCTTCAGGTCATCTCACGGTCCCGTGACGATGAAAAACCTGTTTTTGATGTGATTCTTGAAAGCGCGGCACGATTGTGTAATGCGCCATTTGCATGTCTGTTTCTGGCCAATGATGAGCGCACCTGTTTGACAATCCCCGCCTATCACGGCGCCCGGTCACAATTCGTTGAGCTGATCAATGCCAATCCGTTGCCAATGGACCCGGAACAATCACTGACGGTACAGGCGATGATTGCTCGCGAACCGCTGCAGATCGCCGATGCACGAGACCAAATTTACGATGCCGGTCAACCGCACCGGGTTCACGCGGTTGAAGTTGAGGGCATACGCACACTTCTTACCGTTCCGCTGTTAACACCGGATTCTTCGCTAGGGGTTTTGTTTCTCTACCGTCGGGAAGTGTTGCCCTTCACAGAAGATGAAATCGCCTTGGTGCAAACCTTCGCTGCACAAGCCGTTATCGCCATTCAGAACGTGCGGCAGTTCCGCGAGCTGCAGGCTAGGCTAGAGCGTGAAGTGGCGACGCGGGATATTCTGGAAGTCATCAGCCAGAATCGGGACGATGATGGCCCAGTGTTCGACCTGATCACGCGGAACGCGGCGATACTATGTGGTGCACCGGTGTGCACTTTGTGGCGCGTCGAGAATGGCATTATCCACTACTGCGCCAGCTATGGCGTCCGCGGCGAAGCCCTCGCCGAGACGGAACTGACGCCAGCAGAACCGCTTGCCGACAATACTTTGACTGGCCGGGTTTTCCGCTCTCGAGCGGTCGCCCGGATCGACGATGCTACTGACGAAAGTTATCTTGATTACGAATGGGTCCGGGCGCGGGGCCTGAAGTATCTGGTAGGTGTACCTATCTTTGTCCGCGGCGAAGTGTGGGGCAGCATAAACCTCATGTGGCCGCCCGACCGCCTCCCGCGTGACTCGGATACCCAACTGGTCGAAGGCTTCGCCTCCCAGGCCGCCATCGCCATCGAGAACGTGCGCCAGTTCAGGGCGCTGGAGGCGCTCAATGCCGAATTGGGCGATCGGGTGCAAGCCCAGGTGGGCGAGATCGAGCGCATGGGGCGCCTAAAGCGGTTCCTGCCGGCGGCGGTGGCAGATACCGTCATTTCGTCGGGATCTGAGAAGTTGCTGTCGAGCCATCGGGCGCTTCTGGGCGCGCTGTTCTGCGACATCCGGGGCTTCACTGCCTTTTGCGAGACGGCGGAGCCGGAGGAGACCATCGAGGTTCTCCAAACCTATCACGAAGAGATGGGAAAGCTGATCAACGCCCACGAGGCGGGAGTTGATCTGCGGATGGGGGATGGCATAATGGTGCTGTTCAACGATCCGCTGCCCTGTGACGACCCCGCAGGCGAGGCGGCGCGGCTGGCGATTGCCATGCGCGCGCGGATGGTGGATCTTTGCATGCGATGGAAGCGATTGGGTCACCGGCTGGGTTTCGGTGTGGCTGTCTCCCTTGGGTATGCGAACATTGGGATCGTGGGGTTTGAGGGGCGGTTCGACTACACGGCTTCTGGCACACCTATCAACCTAGCGTCGCGTCTTTGCGACGAGGCAGAGGATGGAGAGATCCTTCTAAGTCCGCGGGCGGCCATCGCGCTCGAGGATCGGTTCCTCGTGGAATCGCGTGGGGAGTTAACGCTGAAAGGCATCCGGGAGCCAATGGACGTGTTTCGGCTGACCGGCATAGCTGAGGCTTAGTCAATGAGTGCTTAGGGCTCAGGCCAGTCGTTCGCGGTATCTGGTATTGATGGCCGCTTTAGTGGACAAAACCGCCATTAGCTGCATAGCGGCATCGGATTGCCAATTGGTCGAAACCGCTACGGGCTTGTTGTGGCGCTTCTTAACGCTTTTGCCCAATCCTCTAGATGGCTATCGTGATATGGGCCTTGCTCGGATTTGAAGGTCACGACACCCTTAGCGTCGAGAATATACAAGCGCTCTGGTGCGCCAGCGTAATCGTCATTTATCCGATTGTCTGGCCAATCTAGGACAACTTGGCTGTGAAAGCTGAAGGCCCTTCGCCAATCATGGGCCACCTTGGCACGCTCATTCATATTTGTTGGTTGAGCGTACATAATTTTGTCGGCACGGTTGGAGTTTGTGTTCCATCCGTCTGTCGGATGCGCTTCCAGCGTGTAAACGAAAACGAACTGAACCGAGTTTTCAAATTCGCCAATTAACTGCTTCATGCGCTCGGATTGACGACGAAATATGGGACACGTGTAGCTCCCGAAAATCAACGAGACAGGCGCATCGCGAAGATCGGATAGCTTCAGTAAGTCGGATGAAACGTCTCCATCCTCACATAATACGTGCGCCAAGAAGTCTGGAGCCGGTTCACCTAAGTTGGCCTTGCATCTCGTTTCTGACGCTGCCGCTTTGTCGAGATAGTCAAGAAAATCCGCCTTACTAAGACTCATCGCATCTTCGAATTCATCATCGGACATACCGTCCATCTGATCACGCATACTGAATGCAATTTTGCTCACTGTTCTTCCTCCGCCACACCAAATTTACCACGAGTGGCCAAGAAGTCTGAAGCGATCATTCGCAGCGTGTCGCTCGAACGACAGCTACGCGGACAAAGCGGCTGCTGTGTATTGGAAGCGGTCACTCTTGACGGTCCACCTCGCAAAGTCATTGTCTAACACTTACTGATTGAAAGCGTGAGACGGGACGGTGAAGATGCCACTTGATACGAATTTAATCCTATGCCCGATAAACCTTCGTCACGTGAGGCTGGATCACAGCGCCTACGAAGAAGCAATCGCAATGGCTAAACGCCGAGAAGCGCGGCTTCTCGTGGTGACAGTTGCGCCAGAAATGGAGCGAAACTTGAACATTCGCGACTCTGTTGGATATTGGAGCGAGCAACTGAAGAAGTTTGTTGAAGATCACCCAGCAGAAGGCGTCGAACTTGAAACCACTGTCCGGACCGGAGCGGTGCATCGCCAGATCGTGAAACTCGCGGATGAACGCAACGTCGACATGATCGTAATGGAGGCGGCCAATCCAAAAATCCAAGACTACCTGTTGGGTACAACTGCCAGTCATGTCGTTACGCACGCTAGGTGCTCTGTTTTTGTAGTACGTAACTAGCCGTTCAAAAATGGCGAAGTACCGCAGTTTGATGTAATGGCTCCCCTATCTCAATGGGAAGCCACAACTGCTCTCGACTGTTTCTCAGAGCTTCTTGTATTCAGATCGCAAGGCCAACCACAGGCAGTAGCACATGATGAGTATCACCAGTGTAAACGGGATCCCCATAGACACGGCGGCTCCCTGAAGGGCGTTCAACCCACCGCCGAGGAGCAGTGCAATAGCGACAAGGCCTTCAAGCGTACACCACCATACGCGCTGAACGACGGGCGCATCCAACTTGCCACCTGCGGTGATTGTATCGATCACCAGTGAACCGGAGTCGGACGAGGTGACAAAGAAGATCACAATCAACACCAGTGAGATCGGCGCAATGATGTTGTACAGCGGCAGTTCCTTGAGGAAACCGAACAAAGCGCCCTCCGGAGCATAACTGTCGATCACAGTGGCTTTGACTCCTTCAGCACCACCGGAATTCAGCATGTCGATAGCCGCACCTCCGAAAGTGGACATCCACAACGCACAAACAGCTGTTGGTGCAATCAGGGCACAGAGTACAAACTCACGCACGGTGCGACCCCGGGAAATCCGTGCTATGAACATGCCGACGAAAGGCGACCAAGCAATCCACCACGCCCAATAGAATGTTGTCCACCCGTGGAAGAAGCTTGTATCTTCCCGCCCGAACGGATTGGAAAGCGCAGGCAGCAATGTGACATAGTCCACCATGACTGAAACGTAGCGCGCGATTGCAGCAGAAATTCCGGTCATAGCGATCACAAAGATAAAGAGCCCGACGGCCATTATCATATTTATCTCAGACAGTCTTTTTACGCCCGCGTCCATGCCCAAGAGGACGGAGCCAAGAGCGATAAGCGTGATGGCAACGATAATGATAACGGTCAGCGTCGGGGACGGTGAGATACCAAACACCTCGTTCAGACCTGCAGCAACTTGTTGAGCACCCAGGCCCAAGGACGTCGTAAGGCCGAAAAGTGTCGCAAAGACCGCCAGCGTGTCAATGAGATGTCCCCAAAAGCCCCAGACACGTTCTCCAAGCAGCGGAAAAAAAGCCGACCGGAGCGTGAGTGGCAGGTTCAGGTTGTAAGCGAATATCGCAAGCGCCAATCCCACTGCAGCATATACAGCCCAGCCTTCGAGACCCCAGTGATGTATTGTCCCGACGACACCAATATATTCATTGCCCGGTTGACTAATGTCGATGTTCAAGGGCCGTGCATTCCCGTCTTCCGAAAAGTTGTAATACACTGGCTCCAAAACGCCAAAGAACAGGAGGCCGATCCCGATCCCTGCCGCAAACATCATTGCGATCCAACCCGCATATGAGTAATCGGGTTTCGCATCCTTTCCGCCAATTCTGACTTTTCCGACGGGCAGGACAATAAGCGCCAGGCAGAACAACGTGATCGCATTTACCGACAACACCAGAAACCAGTCAAAGGTACTGGTCAGCCATGGCCGGAGCCAGCCGAAGAATGCAGCAGCAGCTTCCTGATTGGCCAAAGCCACGATCACGAAACCCAGGATCAGCAAACCAGAGACAATGAAGACGGGGTTGTGGATATCCAACCCGAGCGGCCTGATGTTGTCTTGTCCGAGTTCATACTCAGTCTCGAAGTCCCAGACACGTGGGTCCGGGTCGAGCATCTTTTTGGGACTTGAATCTGACATTTTGCCTCCCATAGCGCTGTTTCATAAGGTTTATCGTTGCACGGCATGCGACGATCTGTCCAACACTGAGTTGGAGGGAGCTGCAACAGGAAACGGCGCTTCAAGTCCCAGGGCAGCAAAGTCAAGAAACAAAAAACAGTCAAATCAGCTTCGATTGGTAAACAATTTCAACAGGGTAACTTTGTCGCGTAGCGGCAAAATTAGTCGGCCGAGAGCGCCAAAACCCACTCGACTTAGTGACTCTGTGTTCTGAAGTCTGTCGTAGCCATCTCGGCTAAACTGCAGAACCGTTAGGTCAAGCTCATCCCTGTCTAACAGCATCGGGGAACTCGCAGCTGGCTCAGTTTCCTCGGGTAGCGCAACCGTCAAGTGGGCAGAATTGACGCGTTTTAATTGCTTACGCTTTGGCACCGGTACCACAATTCAATCTGCTGTCCTGTGATATCCGCATTGGGCTGATATTGTTAAAAAACTCCAGTTTTGGCCAAAACCGGTAAATAATTACCCATTGTCAGGCGGTTGATTTTTTCGCCAGGGGGTCGGCCGAAGCAATGGTTCCGCGATGTGAGAGGCTGTCATGGCCTGCTTTGGGCAAGTGGTGTCAGCATTGCTGACGCGATGGAAATCGGCGAAAAAGCGAGTGGGCCGAATTCTCGAGTTTTTCAATAATATTGGCTCAATTCGGTCATTCGCAGTATCTTCGTGAGCGTCTACTTCGCGGACGCACCCTACGCCAAAGGGCAGTTCTACGTGAAAAGATCAGTAGAAAGGTACTTCAATCCGGAGTCGCAAATGATCACGGAAACGGTCTGGCCTTTGTGAGGGCCTTTTAGCAGCTCGACAGCACCCGCCACGTTGGCGCCGGCAGAAAACCCAGCGAAAATGCCTTCTAAACGCGCCAGATTGCGACAAGTCTGACGCGCCGTGTTGCCATCAATTTGAAGAAACCCATCCCACACGAACCCTCGAAGGAAATCGAGATCATCCATAACATACCCACCTCCCTGAATGGGATGTTCGGGGCTTGTCACTTCCTGACCGGCGATAACAGCAGCGCCTTCGGGCTCAATGGGATAGCATTTGATCTCTGAATTTCGCGATCGCAGGTACTTGGAAGTCCCAGACAAAGTGCCACCCGATCCGACAAAATCACAGAATGCATCGATGTTGCCGCCGGACTGTTCCCAAAGTTCTGGGCCAGTCGTATGTTCATGGGCACTCGGATTACCTTCTCGTTGGAATTGGTCAGCTCGAAATGCGTTGCGTTCAATCGTCAGTTTTGTAGCCACGCGATCAACCTCTGCGAGGTCAGCGCCGGATACTTCCCCGGGGCGACTTCCCGGCATTTGATCTACCAACACGACTTCGGCGCCAAGAGCCTGCATCATTTGTGCGCGCTCAGGCGAGTTGCCTTTGGACATGACAGCAACGAATGGGTAGCCTTTGATACTGCAGATGATGGCAAGGCCGGTGCCCATATTGCCACTTGTCAGCTCAACGATTGTCTGCCCATGCTCTAACGTGCCATTGGCCTCAGCTGCTTCAATGACCCCAAGCGCCGCGCGGTCTTTTTTTGGAGAATCCGGGGTTCAAGTAATCGAGCTTGGCTAAAATTTTTCCCTCGCAACCATAGTGCTTTACCAGCCGATCAAGAGACACCAAAGGTGTGTTTCCAATCGCTCCGAGAATGGAACAAAATGTACCAGTCATTATAAGAGTCCCAACTCTGTTTCGAAGCGAACTTTGGTAGACACTGCAGAGTTTTGCAACTTGGGCGCCTGGTGCTCAGCCACCAAAAAGTAACGTAAGGCTGCTCTGTAGGCGACACAACCTATCGCGGCAATCAGGTTTGGCGTTAGAGACTGGCCAAACTGATTTCCAGTCTCGGTTATTTAAGTGGCAAAAATTTTCTTGTGGATACCTGCTGGAGTGCGAGCTCACAAATATACCAGCTGGTTTTCTACTGCTTCCAATAGTGCCGTCTTAACTGCGTCGATCATTTTAGTGCGAGGTGAGGCTCTCATATTCGCCAGGCCAACAATGCGCTTAGGTCCGTTCTGTTCAAGGGGAATACTTTTGAGCCGCAAGTGGTCATATGCAGCTAAGCGGCTGTCTGGTATGATTGATACGCCAAGTTCAGCCGCCACCATACTTGAGATTGCTTCAAGGCTCTCTAGTTCCATGGCGTCTTTGACTTCAATGCCCTTTCTTTGCAGCCAAGTCTCGATTTGCCTTCCTACAACCGCATCACGCGTAAAACGAATAAACGGTGACGCACCAAGCAGTTCTTTCGGAGGTAAATCTGGGGTGTTTTCCGAGACAAGCAGGACCAATTCTTCGGATACAATTTCAGAGAATTCCAACGTGTTTGGCAGAACATCTGGTCGGGAAATGATCGCCGCTTGAATCTGCCCGCGATCTAACTGTAGCAAAAGCTGATTGGTCAAACCTGGAACAACTCTTACACGGATATCCGGATGCACGGACTTTAGCCTCGCTAGCGCAATTGGCACCAATCCAGTCAGAGTTGTTGGAACGGCCCCCAAAGTTATTTCACCAGAGAGTTCGTTGTTCGACCTCACCCTTTCCGCCAAACCGTCATATGCGGCCACCACCGCAGCAGCCTCTCCGACTAATGTTAGCCCGGTATGAGTAAGTTTGGGAGATTTGGCTGATCGGTCAAATAAATCGAGCCCCAAAGTGACCTCCAGATTCCGCATTTGGTGACTGACGGCCGACGCAGTTAAATGCTCCGCCTCTGACGCGGCACGGAAGCTACCATGTCGATGGACTGCGATTAGAGTTCGCAGTGACCTAATGCTCATTCCGATAACCTCGCTACCGCCTAACCCGTGATCAATATGTGAAATTTTTTCACCCATCAGTCAAAGAATTTTCGTTTTTGTTCATTTTTGTTGATGTGTACCTTGCGCATAGCATGCCCAACGAAACCAAACCCAGAGGTGCTTATGGTTGCTCCCAAATCCAACGCTTATACTTCCATCGTTGCCAAACCCTTCGCTCCAAACCTTGGGGCTGAGATTTATGGAGTCGATCTAAGCCGGCCTGTTCCTGACAACCAGTTTGCAGAGATCTGCAGCGCTTTTCACACCTATCAAGTTCTGTTTTTCAAAGAGCAGAAAGAAATTCCGCCTGCGCAGCACATTGAATTTGGGAAACGCTTTGGACCGCTTCATGCGCACCCCGCAGCCCCAACAATGGAAGGATATCCAGAGATTTTCGAAATCCATGCAACCAAGAATTCCAAGGTAGCAAACGGTGAGTTCTGGCACTCTGACGTCTCTTGCGACGAGACGCCTCCTCTTGGAACTATGCTTCAAATCCATATCGCCCCTCCCTGCGGCGGGGACACTATGTTCAGTGATATGTATGCGGCCTACGACGATCTTTCTGAACCGATAAAAGATATGATCAACGGCCTGTCTGCGCTTCATAGTTCAGAGCATATCTATATAGGCCGCTATAGCGACCGGGGACAAAAAGACAGCGATATTGATTGTCCCGAAGCAGTTCATCCAATTGTTAGAACTCATCCGGAAACGGGCCGGAAATCGCTATTTGTGAACCGAACATTTACGACAAAGATTGTGGGCTTGTCGGATAAGGAAAGCGATGCGATCCTCGACATGCTTTTCGAGCATGCGGAACAAATCAACTATCAAATCCGGTTCAGGTGGTCGCTTTACGACATGGCCTTTTGGGACAACCGGTGCTGCATGCATCGTGCTATCTGGGACTATTGGCCCGCAGAGCGTAAAGGGCGACGTGTGACCGTGAAAGGCGATAGACCTGTTTAGTCTCGACTGAACCGAATTGCTCGATCAATGAAACCAAATCTTTAGGAGCGCTAAGTGCGAGCTGCAGTCGTAAGAGAGTTTTGTGAAGACCTTTCGATTGAGACGGTCCCGGATCCAACCTGTCCAGACAATGGAGTGGTCCTGGAGGTCGCTGCCTGTGGCGTATGCCGCTCGGATTTCCATGGATGGTCTGGTGCACACCCCAAAGTTCAAAATGGCTCCATCTTAGGGCACGAATACTGTGGGACCGTGGTAGAGGCAGGGCCTCAAGCGAAGCACAAAGTTGGTGATCGCCTCATAGCGCCATTCATCTTAGGCTGCGGCAGCTGCAACGCTTGTCAAACAGGCGTATCAAACACTTGTGCTAACCAAATCGTTCCTGGATTTGGAACGCAAGGTGCATACGCAGAATACGTTGCAGTGCCTTTTGACCACAACTTGGTTCACTTGCCAGAAACGCTGTCCCCTGCCTTGGCGGCAGGGCTCGGGTGTCGTGTCACCACTGCTTGGCATGCTTTGACTGACCGTGCAGATGTCGCAGCTGGTGAATGGGTGGCTGTCCACGGAACCGGAGGGATTGGCTTGTCCGTTCTTCTATTGGCAAAAATGCTTGGATGCCGAGTTGTCGTAGTGGATGTGGTTGAAGAAAAGCTTGAGTATGCAAAGCTCAACGGCGCGGACGCAACAGTAAATGCAAGCAAAGAAGACGCCGCAGCAGCGATCCGAGATATCACGGATGGAGGAGCACAGGTTTCCATAGAAGCGTTGGGTATCGAAACAACGACGAACGCATCCGTAGAGTGTCTCGCTATCCTTGGTCGACACGTGCAAATTGGTATGCCGTCGGGCGACGGCCAGATGCAGGTGAACATGCGTGCAATCTATTCCAAACAACTCTCGTTTTTTGGCACTCGTGGTATGCCTTCATGGAAATACCCCCGCCTTCTAGGAATGATCGAACGTGGCGAAGTGGATATCCAGCCAATGGTCGCCAGAGAAATCCGATTGGAAGAGGCTAGCAATGAACTTCGCGCAATGAATGGACCGACTTCCCCAGGAACCGCTGTTATCACAAGGTTTCAGCCGTGATCGGCCCAAACGCCTTATGGGTTTTTTAAACAGTCATTCCCTCTATCATTGTGCGTCCCTATGCAAATTCAGTTATTCGCGCAATCTGGCTGTTCCGGGTAACGCAATGAACGTCTGCTTTTGGCTCCAGGCGGTCATTCGTGTATTAGGCTTGAGCGACCGCTTTGACGCCATCGACTCCATAGGCCCCGCCACCCGCCAGCACCGGCGACCGCCCGTCAGCCCCAGGAACGACTCGTCAACGGTCCAGTCCTACGGATGCCGTCAGCACCAGTGAGCGGTCTCGGGTCTCTCTATCCTCCGGTTTTTATTCATTACTTATACCTATTCCCCACCCCCATAGTACCCCTGCTAGTGGTTAGGAAAGAGGAGGAGACAAGGGGAGTCAGAACACCCGAAACCACTGGGGCATAAACGGGTACCACGGGTATCGAACTAACGATGTTCCAATCAACTGGCTGGGGTGGTAGGAAACCTTGCCGACCGATGAAACCAATGAGCTTTTCCGACCGGTGGCCGGAACTGGGGCGATTTTGGGGGGCATTTAGCGGAGCTAAGCGATACGCGGCACGAGGACGAAGGACGAGTGAGCACGGGGAATTTAGAGGGTGAGCATCTGGCATTCTGTTAATCGAAGCGACGTGTTGAATGGAGCATCAACGGGTCAGCATTGGCAATTCGAGTCGCTGGCAGCCCCATTTTACATTGGCGACAGGCGCTGGCGGGGCCAATGATGGTTGAATGCGCTAAACAGGCCTAAAGTCGAATTTCATTTCATTTTCTGCTATCCTCAAACTCGGAGGATTAGCATGGAGCGTAGGATTGCTGCCATTCTCGCCGCCGACATGGTTGCGTACTCGCGCCTAATGGAGGCCGACGAGACAGGTACCATTGAGCGACAAAAACGACACCGGATCGAACTCATCGACCCCAAGATAGACACCCATAAAGGTCATATAATAAAACTAACGGGGGACGGAATGATTGCCGAGTTCCCCAGTGTCGTAGAGGCAGTTCACTGTGCGGTTTCGATTCAAGAAGCCATGAAAACCCGAGAAGAGCATGTCCCTGAAGATCGCAAGATCCGCTATCGAGTTGCGGTCAACCTTGGCGATGTAGTCTTCGACGAGGGGGATATCTACGGAGACGGTGTCAACATCGCGGCTCGGCTGGAAGAATTGGCCGCACCGGGAGGTGTGGTCGTATCCGGCACAGCCTACGATCACCTCAAAGCGAACGTGGAAGTTGGTTATGAAGATCTAGGAGAAAAGAGAGTAAAAAACATATCCACTCCTGTCAGGGTGTATCGGGTGGTGCCGGGCGGGAAGCCGCTTGTTTCAAGCTCTGGAAATTTTCCAATCAAGTTAGGCATTTCAATGTCTGCGATCATCCTCTTGCTTGCACTAATGATTTGGCGACCATGGAAACCGGAATTCGATCCTGCCTCAGTTGATCAGATGGCCCTTCCTCTGCCGGACAAGCCTTCACTCGTGGTACTTCCGTTCGACGATTTTAGTGACAATCCAGAACACGCATTTTTTGCAGACGGGATCACCGAAGACCTGATCACGGACTTGAGCAAGCTGTCTGGCATTTTCGTAATTTCACGAAATTCAAGTTGGACTTACAAAGACAAGGCCGTGAAATCCCAGCAGGTCGCTGAAGAATTGGGGGTACAATACATCCTTGAAGGGAGCCTGCGCAGAGCAGGAGATCAAGTCCGTGTAAATGCACAGTTGATCGATGCCTTGAGCGGTCATCATATTTGGGCCAACCGATATGACAGTGATGTTCAGCAGGTTTTTGAACTTCAGGACAAGGTCCTAGAAGAAATAACATCTGCATTGGCGGTTCAATTGACAGCCAAAGAAAAACAGGAGTTTGGAACAACAGAAACTGAACATCCTGAAGCGTATGACTCGCTGCTGTACGGCCTTGAACTTTTGCGCAGTGGCAATTCTGATGACACCTTGAGCGCGATTTCCAGATTTGAAGACGCGATCGCAATCGATCCCGATTACCACAGGGCTTATGCTGCCTTAGCTGCGGCCCATTGGCGAATTGTTCAGAGTGTCTGGTTTCTGGCCATGAGTGGCGGGTTTGAACGGTCTTGGAAAGAAGTGGAAAGAAGCCTTGAAAAAGCGATGGAGGAACCATCGGCTTTAGCATATTCGGTTCAGGCAGAGATTCTTGTGGAGCAGGGCCGCCACGATGAGGCTTATAAGGAATTAGATAAAGCGTTGGCTTTGGCGCCAAATGACCCTGACATACATCTCGTAAAAGCCAAGGTCCTTAACGCGACAGGGCGTGCGTCGGAAGCAGAAGCGGCGGTTCAGTATGCCTTGCGTTTTGATCCGCTTGAACCAACCCGTTATTTGCGCGAACTGGGTGTTTCCCAGCTTCACCAAAAAAAATATGAGGACGTCGTGGCAACGATGCGACGCGTGCTCAACCGCAATTCTGACATAGTGGCCGATATTACAACGTTAGTATCCGCGCTTGGTCACTTGGAGCGGCTAGAGGAAGTCCCTGATTTGGTAAAGCAGTACGACGCTCTTGCCCTGCCGTCGTTTTATGATCCCTTTACGGCTGAAGAAAGCCTTATCTGGTGGTACGGTGACATGTACGGTTACGACCCGGATTATCGCCGACATTTGTATGAGGGCGTTTTGAAAGCCGGGGTACCACCCAGCACTGGCAATGACATTGATTACGATGATGTCGCAGACCAAATGACACGTGATGAAGGTTTGTATTACCCTGAATCAATCTCTCGTATTAATACTGAAGAAGCACATGCTCTTTGGGAACAAGGCGCAGCGAAATTCGTCGATGTGCGCGCGAAGTTGGATTTTAATGCCGGGCATATACCCAATTCCTTCAACTTCTCGCTGTTAGTTGGTCTGTCACGAGACGCACTTTTGGAAATAGCGGAACTTGATGACACTTTGGTATTCAGCTGCCATGGGCCACATTGCCCATATTCTGCGTATGCCGCAATAAAGGCCCACCTCTGGGGCTTCGAGGATTCTCGGTACTATGCCGGTGGGTATCCAGATTGGGTCGAGCAAGGCCTTCCAACGGCAATCGTTGAAAACGATTAGCTCGTCGCTCGCCAACTACCCCTTGGTTTCACCCTGAAAAATGCCAGAAACGTCGGCTGCGAGCTTCTGTTGGGCGTAGAGCAGACGTTCAGTTGGTACCGGTCGGAGTGCAGACGCCCAGCTAAATTGATGGCGTGTTCGCATTGAGCCCTGAGCAAGCACGAGTAGCCTTGTGGTTGATTGGTGAAACGCGGCCTTTATGCTAAAATTCGGCTGCGGAAAACGTGAGACGGGAGGAGAAGTCATGGCTTGGAATGTTTCGGGCGAGCTCGTCGAAACCTGCAGTTGCAACATGCTTTGCCCATGCTGGTTCGGACAAGCCGACCTTATGCTCATGGACCAGGGGTATTGCGCAACAACACTGTTGGTACGCATTCGCGAGGGCTCTCATGAAGGCGTGGACCTTTCCGGTCAGAACGCGATTGTCTCGTTTCATTTCCCCGGGCCGACCCTGTTCGACGCCAACGGCACCGGGCGAGTGTACATTGATGAAAACGCCAGCGATGCGCAGGTAGCGTCATTGGAGACCATCTTGCAGGGTGCGTCCGGCGGCGGCATGGAAGTACCAGCAAGCCTGTTGTCGACCTGGCTTCCGACCAAACGCGCCGGGATCAGCGTGACCGAGGCCGAAGGCGAACTAACGGCGAGTGTGGCTGGTGTGGGCGAGATGAAATCCCGCCGTCTGGTCAATGATCTCGGCAACAAGATGAAACTGCAGAACGCCGCGTTCAGCCTCGCCTTCGGGCATGAGGGGCATCAAGGTGATCTGGCCCCCAGTGACGGCACCACCTGGAACGACTCAGATATGCCCATGAGCTGGACAGGCCGGTCGGGTGTGGTTGGACAAGTCGCCTGGGCCGGCTGAGGCTGGGCCGGATCGTCAGGCTATTACAATGAATGCTTTAGGAGTTGCACAACGGGATCGGGCGCTGGTTCTGGCTGCGCTAGTTGCGCTCACGGCGCTGGCGTGGGCCTATACAATTTACCTCGGGCGTGGTTCGTCCCCGATGGCGATGGCCAGCGACGTAACCATGCCGATGATGATGCAGTGGTCAGTCGCGGATTTTGTCTTCATGCTTATCATGTGGGCCGTGATGATGTTCGCGATGATGCTGCCTTCGGTTACACCCGCCGTAATGATCTACGAAAGAGTGCGCGCGAAACGGGAGGAGGCAGGGCGCCCCTTCGTGCCGACGGGCAGCTTCGTTGCAGGGTATCTGTTGGTTTGGCTGGGGTTCTCGCTGGCGGCGACTGTATTGAATTGGTGGCTGCACACGGGTGGCGCGCTTTCCTCCATGATGGGGAGGGTTGCGCCGACCGTGGGCGGCGTGATGTTGATATTCGCCGGGTTGTTCCAATGGACGCCACTCAAGAACGCTTGCCTAGAGCATTGCCGCTCGCCCATGAGTTTTCTGACGGCTCATTGGCACGAGGGAAACCTGGGTGCCGCGAAGATGGGGCTTCAGCACGGGGCCTACTGTCTTGGCTGCTGCTGGCTGCTGATGGTGCTGTTGTTTGTATTGGGCGTCATGAACCTGCCGTGGGTTGCCGTACTTACAATCGTGGTGTTGGCGGAAAAGACGTTGCCATTTGGGCGATTTCTGAGCCGAGGATTTGGCCTGGTATTGATTGTCTGGGGCGGGTGGTTGATCGCACTGACCTGAGGAAGGGTCGATAAATTCTCAAGCAGGTCGAATGCCACGACAGAGTGATATCCGAAACCTTACCGGACGGGCAATTTCAGTACGAGATAGAAACCCGCCTCGAGCCTAAATCTGACATCTCCACTCGCCACGATACTCCCGATAGCCGAGTTTTCGTTCTATCGCTTTACACGGGCAATGATTTTTTAAGACTAATGCGCTGATTTGAGTAAGCAGGCTAATTCAAATTTGCCAAGGACCTGAAATCCAAGTCTGGTGCTCAGTCCGGCAAGCCAGCTACACGAAGGGTTTGCATAAGGTGGTCGAGCGTTGACGGATCCTTGTAAGGCTGACTGCTTGCGTAGTCGGATAGGCAAAACGCCGGATCACTCCTCACGATATCGTGGGCGACGCGTTTCGCCTTGTCGTGAGCGGATGTAAGCTCGTAGTCGCTGCAGAGAATAATGCGAGCGTCATTGTTCTTTTGATTAAGCCGCAAGGACTCTTTCGCAGCGCGGATCGAGAGCGCAATGTTGCCGTTGTCTCGGTACGCGGCTGCGAGTACGTCGATTAGCCAGGCAGGATACACTTTCTCGAGCTGAAGGGCTTCTTTCACGCTCTGAACAGCGGACTGTGCGTCGCCGCAATAATTCAGCACGAGCCCCAGGAGAGCATGCGCCAACGGACAACTCGACCTAAGCTTCGCTCCGGTTTTACATAGCTTCAGCGCTTCTTCATATTTCCCGTTAAGAAGTAGAATATGCCCAAAGACAGCGTGACCGATGCCGTTGTTGTCTTCGTATTTTATTGCACTTTGCGCCCAATTGGCCGCCAGTTCCATGGATCTTGCTGCCGGCTCGGTCCACTTGAAAAAACCGTCCATCCAATGCGTTACGGAAACGTAGCTCGGACCCACCACTGAGTCGGGTTGTACGCGGTGAAGCTCTTCAAAAAAGCCGCGGGCAATTCCATTGTCCTCAGGGTTTAGCTCGTAAAAGTGACTGGCACCGCGGTAGTAACACTCGACCGCCTCAGGGCTGTTGAGTTTTTCGAACCAAATGCGATTTCGTTCATTCGTGGCCAACTTTATGTTCAGTGCAGCGATGATTTCCCGAGTGATTTCATCCTGAACTTTGAAGATATCATCCACAACTCGATCATAGCTTTGAGCAAAGATGATTTGCTCGATTTCTACGTCTGTAAGTTGCGCGGTGACCCGCACTCGATCACTAGCCTGTTGGACAGCGCCTTCGAGAATGTAGCGAGCGCCGAATTTGGCGCCCACCGATGATGCCGAGACATCTTTCCCGCGATAGGGATTAAGGGCCGGTGCATGAACAAGAAAAAGCCCGGAAAGCTGTGTTAGTGTGGCCGAGATACCGAACCGGATACCATCGGCAAGAAAGTCCTTTTCGGGGTCAGAACACAGGCATTTGAAGGGTACAATCGCGATGCAAGGTCTTTCCGGAAGGTCGAATTCAAGCGTGCCTTTGTCGCGTGCGCCGGCATCCGTCTCGATCTCTTTGGTGGCAACACGGTACGCGCGCACTTGGCCTTCAATGTTCCTGAGAGTTTGCTCACCCACGAATTCGAACGGATAAGAGATCTTGCCAACAACCTGATCGTAAATCGTTCCGCTGATCATAATTCCCCCAGCTTCGGCCAGCTTCTCGAGCCGGGCCGCGACGTTAATTGCGTCGCCAAAGAGGTTGCCTCCCTCGACCATTACATCGCCGAGGTTGATGCCAATGCGAAAAAGCATAACGCGGTCTACTGGAAAGTGAGCGTTTCCAGTCTCGAGTCTCCGCTGAATTTCTATGGCGCAGCGCACGGCTTCCACGGGACTCGGGAATTCGGCGATTACACTGTCGCCCGCGGATCCAAAAACACGACCGCTGTAATTGGCAATGGATGCTTCAATGGTTTCACGGTGGACCAGGAGCGTTCGTAGCGTAGCTTCTTCGTCCGCATCCATCAGCCGGCTGTATCCTACTGCGTCTGCTGCAAGGATAGCCGCGAGCCGTCGCCGAACTTGGTCATCCGTCATAGCACCTGCTTCCCTAGGTCACAGAACTATGGCGCCATCTTACTTTTCCAGGGAACGAGAGTCCACTGACGCGTAAAGAAAGACGCGCATTAGGCAGGGCCCTGCGTACGGCCGGACTGTCCGAATTGCAGTCTCTCAAACCTTGCTCAGCGAATAGTCGAACCGAGCCCAACGCCGACGTCCACAATATGAAGATGAACTGACTTACTTTCGCCGAGAGGCTCTGTTGCACAAAACGCGTGAGGGATTCATCTTGTGAATCCAGTGTGGTAGCTGGGATGCATGAGCAGACCTACACCCCCAACCTACAGGACCAAGAACTGGCCAGCTTATAACGAAGCGCTCAAGCGCCGGGGTTCGCTGACGATCTGGTTCG
>NZ_JBQFPJ010000030.1:0-21172 GCF_056534475.1 Ruegeria sp. D4 | reverse complement strand
CGAGGGGTGGTTGCAGGGCAATGCTGAATCTCAGATCAATTGCGGCAAAGCGGTCAACGTCAGCACTGAGTGCGCTTGCCTGCCTACTTTTCCTGTCAGGCTGCGAAGAAGCGACACCGCTGGCCGCAACTGCTCTAGTCTACCCTGGGGTAATCGTTGCAGCGCCGGTTCTAATTGCGGCCAAAGACGGGGATATCAGGCAGCCAGTTCTGGTGAAAACGTCTTCGGGCGCTCCACTCACACCAGATTTTAGCGGTGCGGCACGTGCGACGTACACAGTTGATACATCGACGGTTGTTTGTACTGGAAAACACAAGCTTAACGAACGCACTGTAGTTTTCGACAGCACTGCAGCGAGTGGATACAAGAAGCAATACAAAATACCTCTTGCGTGCAACCAAGGACTAAAGGGGCTTGCATTCTTTGCGCCAAGAACTCCTGCGGACGATGGGCCGGTCACAACGGCCAGCGTGAGCGTCGGACCGAAGAACGTTCCACTGGACAAGTTTGAAAGACTAGGCGATGAACGGTTTGGTTGCTACGGACCTTTTCGAGCGCGGGGCGCTAACGTCGATCCATTCAGCGTGAAGTGTTACGATGCTGGAAAACCTGATAGCCGCTTAGGCGACTTTTTCAGCGTTTTCGCGCAGACGGGGAACACCAAGAATACAGACGAATTTACCGTTTGGATATTTCCCCCAAACTAAATACTGGAAATGATTGCTGGGGCCACAAAGCAGCCCTTCCGAAAGTTGCCACATGCTGCGCTGCCGTGAAAGGCCGGTTTGTCCGGATAGTGTTGAAAATCTCCAGTTTTGGCCCACTCGCTTTTTCGCGATTTCCATCGCGTCAGCAATGTTGGCACCACTTGCCCAGAGTAGGCCATGACAGCCTCTCACATAGCGGAACCAATGCTTTGGCCGACCCCCTGGCCCAAAACTTCAACCGCCTCTCAATGTGTAGTTTTTTCACCGGTTTTGGCCAAAACTGGGGTTTTTCAACGATACCCGCCCGAAGCAGACGTTCGGAACAGGATCGGCAAGCCCGCAAATCATAGCTGGTTTGAAGATCACGCGGTATCATCACTTGGTGGCCTCTTCCGGTTGCACCGGGTAGCCAGCAAGGGTCAGGCCTTCCATTATTTTGTCAATAAGCTCTTTGGGCATCCCACGTGCGCGAAACGGTGCACGCGGATCTGACTGGTATTCGGGGAACTGCTGTTTGATATATTCTACGGTCTCTTCAGCCTTCTTTTGCTGCCCATTTAGGGCATAGCTGGCCGCAAGACTTGCTTTGTTCATGGGCAATCTACCCGCCGCAGCCAACTGTATTTTGATTGCTTCCTCGTAATCACCGCGAGAAATAGCATCCAGATGCGCCGCATAGGTATAGCCCGAATGCAGTTTTGGGTTGAGCGCCCGTGCCCGGTCGATCCATGCCAACCCCGTTTCAAAATCACCTGAATAGGCAAAGAAAATACCCAGATCAGCTAGAATCCAAGAGTCATTCGGGTTCAGTGCCACCGCACGCTCAGCATGTTTACGGTAGACATCCATGCTCTCACCCAGCAACCGGCTCCGTACTGCCAGTGCGTAATATGCATCTGGGTTATCGGGATCTGCTTCGATGGCATGTTGAACCGCGTCAAAGCTTTTCTGAGCCCAATCGGGATCAAGGTCGTAAGAGTTCTTTTTTGAATCAAGGTAGTTGTACGCGAGGCGCGACCAACCCAATGAATAGCCTGGCTCTTCCCGCACGGTCCGCAGCAGACAATCGCGTGCCTTTCGGTGCTCGGGCAGTGCAAAGGTCTGATAAAACCAGTGTGCGGTTATAAAGCACTCATATGCATCGAGGCTTTCGGGCGCCTTTTCGCGGATCGTTTTCAGAACATCGGCCTTGAACAATGGGGCATCGCTCGATCCGATAAGCGAGGCAATCTTGCTGGCGACTTCCACCTGCACGTCCAGAACGCTCGCAAGGCTCAGGTCGCTTTCAAAGGGGCCAGGAGCCTGAAGCTGCAGACAAGTTTTTGCATCGGTAAACGTGGTGGTGACGCGAAGCTTGTCGTCAGAACGCTGCACCGTGCCACCCAGTATGTAATCCACAGCCAGCTCATCGCGGATCGCTTGGCAGTCCGCATTTTCTCTGAATGCCTTGCCGGCCCCTGGCGCCAATACGAACAGGTTGGTGAACTTGGCGAGCATCACGTTAATATCGCGGGTCAGGCCATCGCTGAAATAGTCGTCCTGCGGACCGCCGCCGACATTCTCGAAGGGTAGGATCAGCACCTTTGGTCCGGTTGGCAGGGCATAGGCCTCTTCTTTTGGGTAGAACTGGTACGCCAAACCTGCAAGCGCCAGAACAGCTGCAGCAACCACGGCGCCCAATTTTCGACTATCACGCCGCGGTACCGGCTTAACCGCCTTGTCCGCTGGCCAAGTCCAGAGTTCCACGCTTCGAGTGATGTTCTTCAACTCGTGGATGCCAGAATGCCCGAACTCGACATCCAGCTTTCCTATGACCATTTCGGCAACCGGTTTCGATACAACGATCCCGCCGGGGGGCGCCAAGGCCTCGAGCCGCGCAGCAACATTGACCCCATCACCCAGCAAGTTATCACCCCGGACCATTACATCACCAAGATGAATACCAATGCGAAACTGCAGCCGTTTGGGCCCTGGGCTTTCCGCGGCGCGCCGGGCCATATCCCCCTGTGCAGCCAATGCCGCCTGTACCGCTTTGACCGGGCTGGAAAATTCAGCCACCACGCTGTCCCCGGCACTACCGAAGATCCGACCGCCATGGCTTGAAATTTGCGCGTCAATCAGTTCCCGGCAGACCGTCAGTTCGGCCAGAGCCGCTTCCTCGTCCTCGCCCATTAGCCTTGAATATGCGACAGCATCCGCAGCGAGGATTGTGGCCAACCGTCGTTCCATAAGAACCTCTCAGTGACTGAGTTTAGCCTAATGGTGAGATTTTTCTATGCGCGTTAACGAGCAGCTTCGAATGTCGACTCTGTCCGCAATTCGGTCAAAGCCCAAATTTTTTCGAGCGTCCGCAATTGGTGTGAAGCTGCCGTTGAAAATGTACTTGAATTTAGGTCTTGCCCCCAGAGTGCACAAAAAGTTGCGTCGAAAACGGACGGAGCCGCCGCCGATCTAGCCGCGAAGCTGCACAATCTTGCTTTCCGCCTGGATGACGAAATCGGCCCATTTCTGCATTAGGATGCGGCGCTTTTCGAGCAGATCTGAACGCGCATAGGCCCGCTCGACCTTGTTGCCGATAGCGTGGGCTAGTGCCGTTTCCGCGACCTCGAAGCTGGCCGTTTCATTATCCTGAATCCACATCCTGAATGACGACCGGAAGCCGTGGATTCGACCCGCTTCATTAATGCGATTCAGAACCTTTGTCATGGCCACGTTGCTGATGCCTTTGTTTGTCCTCGGACTCGGGAACAGGAAGTCATTGCGGCGCAGTTCGCGGCATATCTCAACCACATTCATGGCCTCGGTCGATAGTGGGATGCGGAAATCCTGAACTTTGCCCCGCTGGCCCTTCATTCGCTCTTTCGGGACTGTCCACACATCACCGTCAATTTCTTCAAACTGGGCACCGTGGACCGGCATCCAGCGCGCCGCCGTCAGGATCGTAAAGCGCAAAGCCAGGTAAGACGGGTGTTCCTTGTCCAGCCGAGCATAAAGATCCGGGATCTCTTGCCATGGTGTCGCGGGCAGGGGCTTTTGAGCCCGTTCGACATAGCCAAGCATGTGCCGGGCCGCGTCACATATGAACGGCTCTGCATCGTAGCCCATAAGCTTTGCTTGCCTCAGAACCATGCGCGTCGGGTACATCGCCTTGTCTGCCGTTTCGTGCTTGGTGCGCCAGATCGGTTTAAGAGCGTCATGAATATCTCGCTGGTGCAGTGTGCTAATCCTGCGCTTTCCGATCTTAGGGATCACATGCAGGCGCAATGGGGAGAACCAGCGCCCTCTATCACCGTCGCCGCGCAGCCGCTCCTTGCGTCCCTCGAATACCACTTCGGCCATTTCTTCGAATGTCGGATCGTTCTGGCTATTCTCAGCTTCAAGGCGCTGGCGCTCTCGCTCCGCAATCGGATCTGAGCCAATAGCGAGAACACCGGCCCAATGCATCCTTAGCTTTCGAGCGTCAGCCAAAGACACCTCTGGAAAAGAACCTAGCCCCATTTCTCGCCGTCTGCCGCCGAACGAGAACCGGAATTTCCACTTCCCGCCGTTCTTGCCTTTGATGAACAACAGCCCGTCACCGTCTTGTAGCTTTGCACCGACGGGAGCGCTTTTTATTTTTACTGCAGATAGTTTTGCCATTCAGGCCCCCAACTAGGCCCCCATCTTGGGTGGGCTCATTTGCAACATGTGGCAACATAAACATGTTGCCCTCCACCCGCACCACAAGATCTTCTAAACTCACTGATGATAAGCAAAACATTGAACTGTGGGTTCGACAACTCTCATGCGCCGTTCTTACTCCAGCAATTTGAACATGAACGTTGTGGGTTCCAGGCGGTCTTCAAAGGGGTTGCGGCAGTAATTTGGGATTTCCCCGGCGCTCCGGAACCCAATGCTTTGGTACAAGATTCTGGAAGGGTCTGTGCTGCGCGTATCCAGAACCAATACGGATCTGCCGCGTTCGATCGCACGCCCCTCAAGCGCTGCCATCAGTTTTCGCCCAAGACCGCGCCTTCTTGCATCAGGGTGAACCAGCAACTTGGCTACATCCGCGCGATGCGGTTGGTTTGGCATCGCTGCAGGGACAAGCTGGACCGTACCCAAAACGCGGCCCCGGTCCAGAAACACAAACAGATCCAAAAGACCGGCCTGTAAGTCCGGCAGTATCCTGTCCAGCCAATACGCCCGCGCATCCTCGTGGGAAAAAGGGAGAATGAAGCCAATACTGGCCCCTGCATGAACGCAGGCGTGGAGAATCTCGCTGAGATCGGGCAGGGCGGCTTCAAAGCTGTTTTCGTCAAGCCGCTGTATCACAACAACACCAGAATATAACGCGCGCCTTTCAGTGCGCCTGTTTCAAACCGGGTCGGGCCAGACAGGTGATACCGCAGACAATCTCCTCCGGCCAGTTCATGTGTTGTTTCATCCAGCGTCAGGGAAAGGCCGCCGTCCAATACGACTAAATGGTGTTCTTGCCCCGGATTGGGGGGTGCGTCATAGGAAATCACGGTGTTCCGCGGCAAGTGACATTCCAGAACTTCACCGCTAAGCCCGGGTGCGGGCGGTGAAACCGAGCGCCGTGTGAAACCGGTTTCCGGATCGCGCCATTCGGCCTGTCGTTCGAACGGAATTTTGGGGTCGAAACTGTCTTCGACCATCATTAAAAGCCGGGACATGGGCAACCGGTAGGCCGCGCACAAACGCCCAAGGCTTTCCGCCGTCGGGCTGACATCGCCTTTTTCCAGGCGGGACAGGGTCGCCCGGCTAAGTCCGCTGCGGCTGGCCAGCTGGTCCAGGGACCAGCCCTGTCTTTTGCGCAGTTCACTCAGCTGGCTTGCAAGTCGGTTCGAGATATTATCCAGCATTTTTCAGAATCGAGAAGTTTTCCCTTATTTGGGAATATTGGCAGATTTTTAGTCTTAATCAACAGAAAAAGAGGCGCGTCTGACCGCGCCTCGTTCCCGCTCGAATGGAGCCAGCTTATTTCCAGCCGACCTCATTGAAGATCTTCTGCGCATCCGGAATGTTCTTGGCAACTTCGGACAGGTTGACACTATCAGCCTTGAACTCACCCAGAGCAGCGACCGGCTCAGCCAGAGCAACACCTTCAACGGCCGGGAATTCGTCATTGCCGGACGAGAAGTATTCCTGAGCCTGTTCGCTGGCAAGATATTCAAGAAACTTGATTGCGTTTTCCTTGTTCGGGGCGTGTGCCGCAACGCCCGCGCCAGAAAGGTTCATATGCGCGCCTTCGGCGTCCTGAGCGGGGAATTGCACGCCGATCATGTCAATCTGGTCGCTCAGGCCCTTCACGTCCTTTCGTAAGGCACGTGCGAAATAGTAGGAATTGGACACCGCGATTTCGCATTCACCCGAAACGATGCCGCGGAGTTGGTCCGTGTCACCACCCTGTGGGTCACGCGCCATGTTGGCAACGACACCTTCGGCCCATTTTTTGGCTTCTTCCGCGCCGTGGTTGGTAATGATAGAGGCCAGCAGGGTTTGGTTGTAGGTATTGCTGGACGAACGAATGCAGACTTGACCTTTGAATTCGGGTTTGGCCAGGTCCAGGTAAGTAGCCGGCGGGTTGGCGACGCCTTCCTTGTCAAAGAAGATGATGCGGGCGCGCTGCGAAAATCCATACCATTGATTGTCTTCGTCCTGAAGATTTGCCGGAATGCGGTCTTCCAGAACTTCGCTGTCCACGGTCTGCAGAATGCCTGCGTTCTTGGCGCGCGCAAGGCGTGATGTGTCAACTGTCAGCAGGATATCGGCCGGAGAATTTGCGCCTTCGGCTTCCATCCGAGCGATCAGTTCGTCTGCCTTGCCTTCGATGCGATTGATGGTGATCCCGGTGGCATCTTCAAAATCGGTGTAAAGACGCTCATCCGTGTCGTAGTGGCGCGAAGAATAAAGGTTCAGCTCGCCGTCAGCGGTGGCGGAGGTTGCAATCAGGGCCGTCAGAGCGGCAGCAACGCATGTAGAGGATTTCAGCATCATATTTCCCAACGATTGAAGTTGTAGCGGATCGTTATCCGACTGAATTGGTCAATTATACGATTCTCAGGAGGATGCAAGGAAATCTGACAAATTTACTCGGTCAAAATGGCGCAGCTTGTATCTTCGCACTCTTCATGACCATTCGAGCCGCTGGCCGTGAATAGATCAGTACCTCGTCGCCACGAATGATCTATTCGTGGTCCAGAACCTCAACTGAGAGAATGGTCGGCAAATGTCGGGCCACTTCGTTCCAGGTGTCCCCTTCATCACCGGTCGCAAAAACAGACCCACTGTTTGTTCCAAAATATACCCCTGCGGGATCTCGGCTGTCTCCGGCCATAGCCTGACGCAGTACCGTAAAATAGCAGCTTTCCTGCGGCAGCCCGTGCCGTTGATCTTGCCATGTCGCGCCGCCGTCAGTGGATTTCCAAACCGCTGCTGCTGCGTCGGGTGGATAGCGGCCGATGCTGTCGCCGTTCAGGGGTAAAGTCCAGATCGTGCCGGGATCTCGCGGATGAACGTGAATTGGAAACCCGAAAGTCGATGGAAGGCCCTCGGTAATATCCTCCCAACTGCGCCCCCCGTCGGCCGAGCGCCAGACCCCGTGGTGATTCTGTTGGTACAACAAGTCCGTGGTCTTCGGGGCCCTCACCATGTTGTGCACGCAATGGCCTGTCTCACCATCTCTTGGGGCCGCGGGATGATTGAGGTGATCACAGCTTTCCGCGTTGGACAGGCGGTTGCGCCGTTCCCAATTCTTGCCCCCGTCTTCTGACGCAAAGACCCCCGCCGCTGAGATGCCGACCCAGAGTTTTTGGCTTTCACCCGGGTTTGTCAGGATTGTGTGCAATACCAAACCGGCGCCCCCTGGATTCCAGTCCGGCGCTGAAGGATGGTTGGTAAGGCCTTCGACACTCTCCCACGTCCGCCCGTTGTCATGGCTGGTCAGCAAACGCGCTGGTTTGGCGCCTGCATACAACGTGCCGTGCCCGTAGCTCAGCGACCAGATTTGTGAAAATGCGTCGGTGAAAGGCATAGGTTCACCGGTCCAGCCGACCATCTTGGCGACAGCAGGGTCATTGCTGGCCCATTCGTCCCTCTGACCGGTGGTAAGCCTTGTCACTTCCCAAGTTTCTCCACCGTCTTCAGACCGCCAGATGCCCGCACCGTGCCAATCGCTGCCGCCACCCGCCCAAAGCAAGCCCGTTTCTGCGTCGCCGATCACATGGTTTATCGGCCAGCCATCGCAATGCGGGCCTGAAACTTTCCAATTCGACCTGTCGTGGTCGCTGGTGATGATGAATGTTCCTTTGGTCGTTCCGACCAATATGTCGACGCCTTGTCCTCTCATGGAATTCGCGCTCCGATCAAATGAGGCAAGCGTACCATGTTGTGGGGACTAATGCAGACAACAAAAAAACCGCGCTCAACGGCGCGGTTTCTTTTAGCGGTTCAATGCAGTTCTTAGCCCTGGCGAGCTTTGAACTTGCGCTGCGTCTTGTTGATCACGTAGACGCGGCCTTTGCGACGCACAACACGGCAGTCACGGTGCCGGTTCTTGAGCGAGCGGAGCGAGTTCTTGACCTTCATGGTCTGTCTCCAATCTGCGGCGCCTTCATCAGAGACGTGGCCAGCGCCTGGGTTAGCGGGTGCCCCGGGTCAGACCCGAAGCAGTGAAAACGATGGTGGGCGGTACAAGGATCGAACTTGTGACCCCTTCGATGTCAACGAAGTGCTCTACCGCTGAGCTAACCGCCCACTTACCTTTGCGAGATGTGCCCCATAACGAAATGGGGCGCGGAACCCCGCGCCGGTAGCGGGGTCTATAAAAGGAGTCGCAAAGGGGTTCAAGGGGTTTGGAAGAACTATTTTCCGGTCTATGTTGAGTGCGAACAAGGAGTCACCATGTCGAACGCAGCCTATATACTGGAATTGCCCGTCAAGCGTACGTCATGCGTGGTGTTTTCCTCTCCACACAGCGGGCGCGTCTACCCTGAGTCCCTGCTCAAGAAGACAGTGTTAAGCCCAAGCGTGATTCGATCCTCGGAGGATGCTTTTGTCGATCAGCTGTTTGCCCCGGCATCCGAATTTGGTGCGCCGCTGATATCGGCTGCAATGCCGCGCGCATACCTGGATCTGAATCGCAGTGCCGATGAACTGGATCCGGCCCTGATCGAAGGCGCGCGCAGACATGGTCACAACCCGCGTGTTGCGTCCGGGTTGGGTGTGATTCCGCGCGTCGTTGCCAACGGTCGGGCCATCTATCGCGGGAAACTGACGATGGACGAAGCGCGCCTGCGGATCGACACATGCTGGCGCCCGTATCACGCACGCCTGAAGTCCCTTTTGTCAGAATCGCACGAGGCATTTGGGCAGGCTATTTTGATCGATTGCCATTCGATGCCACATGAAGCCGTCGCCATGGCCAGCAATGCACAGTCCAAACGGCCGGAAATTGTTCTGGGCGACCGGTTTGGGGCATCAGCGACTGGTGAGGTCGTCGATCGAATCGAAGCTGCCTTTGAATCTGCCGGGTTGAATGTAGCGCGCAATGCCCCGTTTGCCGGTGCTTACGTGACCCAGACCTATGGTCGCCCCGTGCGTCATCAACATGCGGTTCAGATTGAAATCGACCGGTCGCTTTATATGAACGAAGACACCATTGAGCCCAGCGAAAATTTCGATGAATTCCGCGCCATACTGCGCGATGTGATCTCAGAGATTGCCTGCATCGGCGCCGAACCGGCCCGTCTGGCTGCCGAATAGCCCTAGCGCAACGCGCGCCCTTTCACGATCGCCTCAGATCCAAAACGTCGTCGGATTTCATCTGTGGCCCGCTCTGCCTGTGACCGCTTTGCCGCACCGGGGTCCAGCAGGTCGCCCGAAATATCGGCCTGGTGCTCGGGGCACAGATCCGACAATCCGCAACCAAGCAGGCGATATGGTCCCTGATCTCCGACCTGATCAAAAAGCCCACGCGCCGTTCGATAGATGCGGTCGGCGATCTGAGTCGCGTCGCGCAGGGAAACGCGCCGTGTGATGATCTTGTGATTGGCCTTCTTGAGTTTCAGTGTAACGACCCGTCCCGCCAACCCCTTGGCCTTGGCCCTGTCGGCCACTTTCTCGGACATACGCCACAAATGCCCGTCCAGAATGTCGATACTGGCCGTATCCTCGAAGAAAGTCGTTTCATTGCTGATTGATTTCATCGGCTCATTGCCGGAAACGCGGCGCTTGTCCTGCCCGCGCGCCAGGTGCCACAGCCGATAACCCATCGACCCGAACCGTGCGGTCAAAGCCTCCTGATCCCAACGCAACAAATCGGCAAAACTGCGAATACCAGCCCGATCCAGAGAGTCCTGGGCCGCAGGGCCAATGCCCCAGATCAGCCGCACGGGCTTGTTGTGCAGGAATTCTGCAGTCTCGGCCTTGCCGATCACTGAAAATCCGCGTGGTTTATCAAGGTCGGATGCAACCTTGGCCAGAAACTTGTTGTGACTTAGTCCGATTGACCCGGTCAGGCCCAGCTCATCTTTCATGCGCTTGACCAACCGCGCCAGCATCACCGCTGGTGGGGCGCCGTGCAGGCGATAGGTTCCAGACAGGTCCATAAAGGCTTCATCCAGCGACAATGGCTCCACAATCGGGGTCAGTTCATCCATCATCGACCGGATCTGACGTGACACGTCCGCATAAACCGACATGCGCGGTTTGATGACCACCGCGTCGGGGCACAGCTGCAATGCCTTGAACATCGGCATGGCCGATCGCACGCCCCGAATGCGTGCCACATAGCAGGCGGTGGACACGACCCCGCGTTTGCCGCCGCCAATGATAACCGGCTTATCTGCGAGTTCTGGATTGTCCCTTTTTTCGACCGAGGCATAGAAGGCATCGCAGTCCATGTGCGCGATGTTCAGCTCAAAAAGCTCCGGATGCGATTTGACGCGCGGGCTGCCGCAGGACGGGCACCTGCTTCCGGCTTCCATTTGTGTAAGGCAATCCTGACAGAGAGCAGGCATTTCAGTCACTTCCCGGCCCGGCGCGGGCTTGGTTCGCCCGAGCAATCCGCTAAATTCTAACGTGGTTCAGAACAAAGCAAAAGCGGCACATGGATTTCGACACGGCAAAAGGCGGTGCTGTTTTCTGAACCAGAATCGGTGGTGATTCAGCAAAACGACTTACGGAGTATTCCTCAAACGGGTTCCTGAGATCTTCGCCGCGTCGGCGCGAAGGCCATGATGTCCTTGCGGATTGCGCCATAGGAGAGATTTTTGAAGTGGTTGCGCATCCGGTAAACGCCACTGATTGCGGGACCTCTTGTCGGGCGTCGCGCAGTGATGGGAGACCTGGATTTTGCCAAAGAAGACCCCCCGCACTTGCGCGGGGGGAGGTAACGGACCTCAGGAAGAAATGGCCCGTTGGGGAGTATACCCCTACAGAATCGCGCAAAACTTACAATTACGACAGAGCTGAGAGCCTGCGTTGTGAACTTGTGTTTTTCATGTGTGTTTTCAGGCACAGGGACGATTTGGCGCGGCTGTCAACAAAATTGACCTAAGGTCAAGGCGTTGCGAGCCGATTTGGCTGTATCGGCTACGTCAATCATCCATGCCAGATTAGGTTCTGGTCAAAGAATTTAGCTCTGCCAAAACGGCCTCGGCTGCTGCTTTTGGGTCGTCAGCTTGATAAATCGGACGGCCAACCACGATATGATCGGCCCCGTCGCCGATGGCGCTGGCAGGTGTGGCCACGCGTTTCTGGTCGCCCAAAGCGGCCCCTGCAGGGCGGACACCAGGTGTGACTATCAGCCGACCTTCGGCCTGGGGCAGGGCGCGGATCAGGGCTGCTTCCTGCGGACTTGCAATGACCCCGTCGGCCCCGGCTTCCAGCGCGCGCGCGGCACGTTCAACGACCAGTTCCTGCACTGTTCCGTCTTTCAGCAAGCTGGCATCCAGGTCATCCCGGTTCAGCGAAGTCAGGATCGTTACCGCCAAAATCCTGAGGTCTTTGCCTGCCGCCCCTTCTTTGGCCGCACGAACCACGTGCGGATCGCCATGCACGGTCAGGAAATCCAGATCAAATTGCGCCAACCCGCGGACTGCGTTTTCCACCGTGTTGCCGATGTCGAACAGCTTCATGTCCAGAAAGATGCGTTTGCCGTGGTCCTGCTTCAGCTCATTGGCCAGGGCCAATCCGCCTCCGGTCAGCATTCCCAACCCGATCTTGTAGAACGAAACGCTGTCGCCCAGCCGCTCGGCCATGGCCAGCCCTTGCAGGGCATTTGGAACATCAAGGGCAACGATCAGGCGGTCATCGGACATGGGCAGGCTCCTATTTGGCAAACGTCTGCGTCCTAACGGGTTCGGTACGCTCTGTCCATGCATGATAACCGGGTGATGCAAATCACTTAGCGGATTCAACTCTGTGCTATGATCCTGCCAATTCGTGATAATGAATAGGGAACCGCGATATGAAGAAACTGATTTTGCTTGGGGCGGCCCTGGCGCTTTTCGCGTGTGATGAGGCGCCGCGCGTCAATACACCTGACACAGGCGCTGCCCCGGCCCCGACCAATGATGATCTGCTGCTGGTGCGTGGATATCGATCAGAGGATGACTGGTGCCAGCTCACAGGCGAGACCGCATTTACCGTCGAATTTTTGGATCATACCGCCGATCTGGTGTCGTGCCCGACGGGCAGCGATGCGGCGCAATCGCTTTTGGACATGTACGAAGCCAGGCAAATGGCTGAGACCGGCGGCTACACGGTTTACTCAATACCGCGGGGATAAGGCCGAATATTGAAACCTGGCCCCTTGAAGCCGTGAAGACATTTCCCAAATTGAATGTGAGGCCCAGACCGAAGCGTGCCGCCAAGCGGGCGCATCACATTCAGGGCGCTTGAGAAAAGGAGAATAATATGGACTTGAATAAGTTCACCGAGCGGGCACGGGGATTCGTGCAGGCCGCGCAGACCATTGCGCTGCGCGAAGGGCATCAGAGGTTGGAGCCCACACATATACTCAAAGCATTGATGGATGATGATCAGGGGCTGGCAAGCAATCTGATCACGCGCGCGGGTGGCGCGCCAGGCCGTGTGGTCGAGGCGCTGGACACCGCAATGGGCAAGATTCCAAAAGTCAGCGGCGACGCGAACCAGATTTACATGGACGGCCAGACTGCCAAGGTGTTGGCCGAGGCCGAGAAGCTCGCCACCAAAGCAGGCGACAGCTTTGTGCCGGTTGAGCGTGTTCTGATGGCGCTGTGCATGGTGAAATCCAAGGCCAAAGAGGCGTTGGAAGCCGGTGCCGTATCCGCCCAAAAGCTGAATGAGGCAATCAACGATATCCGCAAGGGGCGCACCGCTGACACCGCGTCGGCTGAAGAGGGCTATGACGCGCTCAAGAAATACGCGCGCGACCTGACCGAGGCGGCCGCTGAGGGCAAGATCGACCCGATCATCGGGCGGGATGAGGAAATACGCCGCTCGATGCAGGTTCTGTCGCGTCGCACCAAGAACAACCCGGTTCTGATCGGGGAGCCCGGTGTCGGTAAAACCGCGATTGCCGAGGGCATGGCCCTGCGCATTATCAATGGTGATGTGCCGGAATCGCTGAAGGACAAGAAACTGCTGGCGCTCGACATGGGCGCGCTGATTGCCGGTGCGAAGTATCGCGGTGAGTTCGAGGAACGTCTCAAGGCGGTTCTGACCGAGGTGACCGAGGCCGCTGGTGAGATCATCCTGTTCATCGATGAGATGCACACGCTGGTCGGTGCGGGTAAATCCGAAGGCGCGATGGATGCCGCCAACCTGATCAAGCCCGCGCTTGCCCGGGGTGAGTTGCATTGTATCGGTGCGACCACGCTGGACGAATACCGCAAGTACGTCGAAAAAGACGCGGCCCTTGCGCGCCGGTTTCAGCCTGTGATGGTGCAGGAGCCGTCGGTCGAGGACACGATCAGCATTCTGCGCGGCATCAAGGAGAAATACGAGCTGCACCATGGCGTGCGCATCTCGGACTCGGCGCTGGTCTCGGCGGCGACTTTGTCGCATCGCTATATCACCGACCGCTTCCTGCCCGATAAGGCCATCGACCTTGTCGATGAGGCGGCGTCGCGTCTGCGGATGGAGGTGGATTCCAAGCCCGAGGAGCTCGATCAGCTGGATCGCCAGATTCTGCAGATGCAGATCGAGGAAGAGGCGCTGAAGCTTGAGGATGATGCGGCCTCCAAGGATCGTCTGGAAACCTTGCAAAAGGACCTGGCCGACCTGCAGGAGAAATCCGCTGAGATGACCGCCCAGTGGCAGGCAGAACGCGACAAGCTGGCAGGCGCGCGGGATCTGAAAGAACAACTCGACAAAGCGCGGGCTGACTTGGAGATCGCCAAGCGCGAAGGCAACCTCGCCAAAGCGGGTGAGCTGTCTTACGGCGTCATCCCCGAGCTTGAAAAGAAGTTGACCGAGGCCGAGAACGCCGAAAGCAGCGAGATGATGGCCGAGGAAACGGTGCGCCCAGAACAGATCGCTTCGGTGGTCGAGCGCTGGACCGGTATCCCGACCTCGAAAATGCTGGAGGGCGAGCGTGAGAAGCTGCTGCGGATGGAAGATGATCTGCATTCCCGCGTGATCGGTCAGGATGCGGCGGTCACTGCCGTGGCCAACGCCGTTCGCCGGGCCCGTGCCGGTCTGAATGACGAAGGCCGCCCACTGGGCTCGTTCCTGTTCCTCGGCCCGACCGGTGTGGGTAAGACCGAACTGACCAAGGCCGTGGCGAACTTCCTGTTCGACGATGACAACGCGATGGTGCGCATCGACATGTCCGAGTTCATGGAGAAACACGCGGTCGCCCGTCTGATCGGTGCCCCTCCGGGCTATGTCGGTTATGACGAAGGTGGTGTGCTGACCGAAGCCGTGCGGCGCAGGCCTTATCAGGTCGTGCTGTTCGATGAAGTCGAAAAAGCGCACCCGGATGTCTTCAACGTGTTGTTGCAGGTTCTGGACGATGGCGTCCTGACCGATGGTCAGGGCCGCACGGTAGACTTCAAGCAGACGCTGATTATCCTGACGTCGAACCTTGGGTCGCAGGCCCTGAGCCAGTTGCCCGAGGGCGCGGACAGCGCGCAGGCGCGGCGTGACGTGATGGATGCAGTCCGGGCGCATTTCCGACCCGAGTTCCTGAACCGTCTGGATGAGACCATCATCTTCGACCGCCTCAAGCGGGCCGATATGGATGGCATCGTCGATATCCAGATGGCGCGCCTGCAAAAACGTCTGGCTGCCCGCAAGATCGAGCTGGCTTTGGACGATGGTGCGAAGGAATGGCTGGCGAACGAAGGCTACGATCCGGTCTTCGGTGCGCGCCCGCTCAAGCGCGTGATCCAACGTGCACTGCAGAACCCGCTCGCCGAAGCCCTGCTGGCTGGTGAGATCAAGGATGGCGAGACTGTTCCGGTGACGGCAGGGGCCGATGGCCTGATCATCGGTGACCGGCTGGGAACGTCGGAACGGCCCCGCCCGGATGATGCCGTGGTGCACTGATCTGACATTTGAACTGATAAATAACCGCCATATTGGCGGTTATTTGTCTTTTTGACTAAAAGTCTGGTAAACCGCATATCGCTCACTCACGGCAATCACGCAGGGCAATCTCGGATAACCAGCATGCAACAGACAGAAATCCATGGCCCCGGCGGGGAGCCATCCAAGTTTCGCGGAGATATTGAAGGTCTTCGCGGCGTTGCTGTTCTGGCTGTATTGATTGATCATCTCGGCCTCGATCTTCTTCCTTACGGATTCCTGGGTGTCGATGTCTTTTTCGTGATTTCCGGATTTGTCATCGCCCGATCCGTCATCGATTGGGATTGGACGAAGTTCTGGCCCAATGCTTCTCATTTCTTTGCGCGCCGCTTCAAGCGGCTGGCGCCGGCTTTGTTTGTGTGTCTTCTGCTGTCCTCACTAGTGGGTTCGTTCTTTATTCAGGACATGGAGGACAACACAAAAACCGCATTTTGGGCGTCTGTCGGGCTTTCAAATTTTTTCTTTTATAATCAGCAATTTGACTATTTCGGCAGGTTGCTGGATCTCAACCTGTTCACACACACCTGGTCCCTTGGTGTTGAAGAACAATTCTACATACTCTTTCCACTTGCTGCGTGGTTGTCGCTGTCAGCAGCTTTGCCGCGCAGGGTGAACCTGATATCAATCACGGTATTGGCGGTGTTTTGCTTGGCGTCGCTTGGTGCGTACATGATGTATGCAAAGACGGATCCGGTGGGCACCTTTTACATGATCTACTTCCGGGCCTGGGAACTGGGACTGGGTGTGGCCATTGCCGTGCTGATCAGACATTGGCGACCGCAGCGTTTTAACTCTCTGATCGTTCCGGTTTGTCTGGGGCTGTTGCTGATCTTGTTTGCCTTACAGGTCGACTTGAATCGCAACTTTGCAACGGTCATTGCCGTTGTCTTGTCGGCGACCTTGTTGCTGTTCCCCGTCCGGACCGGAACCTTCTCGAAGGCGCTTTCGAATACGCCGCTTCGCTGGGTCGGTAAGATCTCATACTCGCTGTACCTGTGGCATTGGCCAGTTGCCGTTCTGGCCAAATGGACGATCGGGCTTACCGCGATCACTGCACCGTTTTTTGTTCTCGTGATGTTTGGGGCCGCTACGCTGTCCTACCGGTTTGTCGAGAATCCTCTGCGCCATTCCAAGTGGACCGCAGCCAGAATGCCGGGTTACCTGGTTGGGTCCTCCGCGCTGGTCACAACGTTGATTGCCATTTGGGTCTTGTCAGAAGATGTGAGCCGGAACCTGTACTCCGGCGTGTCTCCGGCGCTTGCTCAACGAGGTCCGGCGACCCTCGAGGCGCCGTTGAAGGCAAATGATGGTTCTGTCTGGCAGGGAAGGCCTTGTATTATCAGAGACGCAACCGAGGTCGGGAGGTCCATTCCAATTGAAGGCTGCGTCTTCGGTTCTTGGGAAACGGCTGAAAAGCGCATACTGGTAGTCGGAAACTCGTTCTCAGTCGCCTTTGGCGGTGCATTTCGAGAGATTTCGGAAACCGAAGACTGGGCGGTTCTGTTAACCTCCAGTTGGGGCGCACAGCCAGTGCCTGAGCTTGGTTACAATGGACCATGGAAAGAAGCCAATCAACACTATTGGGAAGACGCAGTGCCTGAATTGGTGCGTGAACTTCGTGCCGGGGATGTGTTTCTGATGCTTAGCGATCTTGGCGGGCTTTCGTACGGCTCAGGCGGGAAGGATGACGTGGTTCTGCAGCGTTACTTGGAAGGTATTCAGCGGTTTGCCCGTGAATTGAATGAACAAGATATCTCGCTCGCAATTGTTGGTCCTTTGCCTCTTGTCCGCGAGGCTCGGTGCACACCCGAGGTGGCAGTTGCCCAGTGGTTTGCGCCCAATGGCGGTCCATGCCACTACCTGACGCGCGAGCAAACTCTCAAACGGGTTGGCGGGGTCCGCACCGAACTGTCAACGCTTGAGGAAAACGAAACTGCGATCTTTGTGGACCTGTTCGACTTTTATTGCCCAGGGCCGGTTTGTAACTACTTTGGTGAGGATGGGATCGTACTCTACCGCGATGAACATTCCCATTCGTCTCTGGAAGCCGCAACCAGTTCTGCCAGCTTGATGGTGGAGCATTTGAAAGAGAATATGCACTGACGTTTAAGTAAGTGTTTATCAGGCTATTCAAACAATCTTGTCTGAAATTCTGATCGGGTTTGGGCGGCGATCAAATTGCTCCGGCTGTCGCAATTGAGTTCAAACAAGCCATACCACGAGCTGATATTTATCCTAGTGGTTCTCAGGCGCGGGCAAGGTCTGGCCGATAGTGTAGCACTTTTCCAGCAGAGCCTTTCGCCGGGATTCCGACCCGGTCGACCCGTGAAGAATAACAAGCTTGCGTGGTGAAAACCCAAAATACCCAAAGGTACCCTGCATCCAGCTTGTTTCCAGCGCCTGAAGATACCCGGCGCTTTCCATTTCGTCGGATCGGGCCCCTGCCGGTACCAACAGTACTCCGGTGCGATTTCTCTGGATCATTCAATTGGTCATACGCCCACCCCCAGGTCCATACGCGATCAACCCAGCCTTTCATCATGGACGGCATTCCCCACCAAAACAGGGGAAAAGCCAGACAGATTGTGTCGGCGCGCGCAATTCGCGACTGCTCGGCAACAACGTCTGACAGCGCGTCGGAGGCCAGATTTCCTTCTACATCGGCCATGGACCAGCGCGGATCAAAACCTTCTGCATGCAGGTCGCCAAGCTCGGTGGTGTGACCGGCCGCTGTCGCACCTTCCATAAAACTCCGCGCCGCAGCGACGGTGAATGAGTTGGGATCTGGATGATCAAGAATTGTCAGGACATGCACATGCGAATCCTTCTATAGCTATCCGGTCTTCGAATGCACCCTGATTGCTCAAGGTAGGTTTAGGTCAAGACAAAACATGTTTGGTTCAGGCGGCTTCAATCGATTGGCTGCTTAGGTCTCGCTGAAGCAATTGCCCAAGCAGCAAGGGCTCACCATCGCGGCGAGCCCTTTATTGATCGTCCCGGTGTCGTCAGATCAGTGCAAAAATTCGTGCGGGTCCTCCTGTCCCGCCTGCATGTTTTGGCGCGCCTATGACGAGGGTCGCACCCGAAGCAGGTACCAGATCAAGCCCGGCAAGGCATTCAATTCCGAAACGTCCGGAAGGAAGCCAGGCGTAATGAGTTGCAAAGTCCGCCGACATCCCGTGGTCCAACGACAAAGTGTCTACCGCAATCGAGCGTGCGCCGGTCTCCTCCATCAGCATCTGCGCGGCTTCAACGTGAAAGCCTGGGTAATGCTGGGCCTCGCCGTCAAAATTGCGGAACTCATCGGTGGCTGTCTTTCCCGCCCAACCTGAATGCATTGCCACGCAGGCTCCGTCAGGAATGTCGCCGTTGGCTGCAATCCACGCTTTCAGATCGTCCGGGGTAAGCAGCGTGTCGGCATCTTCGGCGGCCCGTGCTGCGATGTCGACCACGCAGAGCGGGGCAACAAGATCCGTCACCGGTATTTCATCAACAGACAGGCCATCCGCGGAAAAATGCAGTGGGGCGTCGATATGCGTGCCGGTATGCTCGTTGATTGTAAGATTGAAAAGGTTAAACCCGTGTTCCCCAAAATTGAAAACCTGATCACCGGCAAAACCGGGGTCACCTCCCCAGGTTGGGAAATCAGCACTTAGTGTATGGGTCATATCTTCGACCTTGCCATGCCCAAGGGCCAGAGCGGCAGGCGCGGTCGCGCCCGTTGCGGCAATTGCCGCGCCAGAGGCTGCCGCGGCCTTGAAGAATCCCCGTCTTGACAGCATGCGGTCCTTGACCGCGTTAACTACGCAGATGTCACACATTAGTCCTCTCCCTTTCAGGCTGTCATTTCCATAGGCGACAATTTCGCATCTGACAGCATGATACAGACTGCGCGCTCGGCATTTGCTTTGTAAAGAGAAGGCTTTTCAACGGGCCGATCAAATTGCGCCCAGATGAAAGCGTTGTGGATCTTGGCCGCCCATCCACCCTGTAACACGGGTAACAGCTGCGTCAGCTTGCGAGAATGTCATCAGATTGGAGCGTATATAGCGGTGACAATGTGGTATGAGCGGGCGATCCCGAGCCCGGGAAATACGGATTATGGAGACCCAAATGGCGTATCGCTGGAGAAACACACTGACACATGCAGACGTCACCCCGAAGTCGGCGTTTCTGAACCGGCGGCAGGTCATGGCCGGTCTGGCCGGTGTCGGATTGACAGCGATGACAAAGCCTGCGGCTGCACAGAACACGCTTGAGCCCAACACGTGGGAAGAGATCACCTCATACAACAACTACTATGAGTTCGGCACGGGCAAGGATGACCCGGCAAAGTATGCCGCTTCGCTGAAAACCGAACCATGGAGCGTGAAGATAGATGGTCTGGTTGATCGCCCCGGCGAATACGACTTCAAGGAGATCATGTCAGAAATGACGGTAGAGGAGCGTATCTACCGTTTCCGTTGCGTCGAGGCGTGGTCAATGGTTATCCCCTGGAACGGGTTCGAGTTGGCTGATCTGCTGGCCATGGCAGGGGTTCAGGAGGGCGCCAAATACGTGGCATTCGAAACCGCCTATCGCCCCGACGAAATGCCGGGGGTGCAATACCCGATCCTGGAGTGGCCCTATCGCGAAGGGTTGCGTCTGGATGAAGCCATGCATCCGTTGACGATCATGGCGACCGGCATCTATGGCAAGCCGATCCCGAACCAGAATGGCGCACCCCTGCGTCTGGTGGTTCCGTGGAAATACGGCTTCAAATCCATCAAGTCGATTGTCCGAATAACGCTGACAGACACGCAGCCACCAACCAGCTGGAACATGTCGAACCCGCGTGAGTATGGATTCTATAGTAACGTTAATCCGAATGTGGATCACCCGCGCTGGTCGCAGGCCGCTGAGCGCCGCATCGGAGGCGGGCTTTTTGCAAAACGCGAGCCCACGCTGATGTTCAATGGTTATGAAACAGAGGTTGCCGGTCTTTACGAAGGCATGGATCTGGCGAAAAACTACTGAGACCATGCAGTTTTTGAATCAACACCTGCGACGAATCCCGGTCTGGCTGGTCTATCTGGTCGGTTTCCTGCCGGCACCCTGGTTGTTTTATCAGGGATTGACCGGAGGTCTTGGCGTGGAGCCTATTGAAGCCTTGGAGCACGAATATGGCGAAATGGCTCTTCAGTTGTTGATTTTCGGACTGGCGATCACTCCGCTGCGCAGGCATCTGGGCCTGAACCTGATGAAATTCCGCAGGGCGATCGGTGTTCTGACATTAGGATATGTCAGTTTTCACTTGCTGGTCTGGCTTGTTTTGGACGTACAGGTGCCGGGTCAAATCTGGGCGGATATACTCAAGCGCCCTTATATTACTGTCGGGATGGCTGGCTTCTTGTTTTTACTGCCGCTCGCGCTGACCTCGAACAATTGGTCAGTCCGGCATTTGGGTCCGGTTTGGCGCAAGCTGCACCGTCTTGTCTATCCGGCGGCAATTCTGGGCGGGCTACACTATGTGATGTTGGCAAAGGGATTTCAGATCGAGCCGCTGGTTTATCTGGGCTTGATCGTTGGTCTTCTGGCTTTGCGCCTTCCGATGACCGAAGCCTTGATGCGGTTCAGGACGGCAGACTCTGCCTGACCAAGGGCGAGTCTGTGGGCAAGCTTGTGGATAAATGTCTTGCTGTCTGGATTTAGTGCGTTTCCATGCCGTCGTCTGTAGTTTTTCGAGCGTAGCATCGACTTAATAATATGTTTTTAAATGAGAAAATTTGTTGCTCAAACTTTTTTCGATTTCTTCTGTTTTTTCGCTTGCGGCTGATAAGTGTTATGCTTAGAACCCCCTTCACCGGCGCTGCTGAGGCGGTGCTGACGGGTCGGGGAGACGGCCT
>NZ_JBQFPJ010000029.1:0-25899 GCF_056534475.1 Ruegeria sp. D4 | reverse complement strand
GCATCGCGCCAGCGCAAACCATTGCGATTAATGAAGACTATCCCGCTCAACACCCGCCGGTCATCGACGCGGGGTTTGCCATGAGACTTTGGGAAGAAGGGCTCAAGACGCGCCATCTGGGCGTCGGTCAGCCAAAACAGATCAGACATGTTCACCGCTCGTTTTTCGAACCGTGAATCACGCAACCCAGCAGAAATCAATGGGTCCTGACCCTAACCTAAGCATTAGCCGTCCTCTGGCAATCTTACGCCAGTTCTGAGGAACTCTTGTTCGCCGCAAAGCATCGTGTTGCGGCTGAAGCCAGTATGCTTGACGGAACCATGAACTAAAATCCTAGTATGTCCAATCCGAGATTGCCGACTGTGCCAGCGTACCCGACCAGAGAGGCTTTTTTCCTGTCGCTGGAGACGAACGCTCCACTATCAAAAGCCCATTTTGTCCAATGCCGCGCGGCGCACGAATGTCCGGTACTGGGCATTTAATCAATAGTCAGGCGACAAGGCCCAGCTCTTTGTCGGTGGCTGTAACCGCATACTTTTCCCTCGGGGGCATGGGCCTTGACTGCCAGGGCGGTTCGAAGGTGAAACTTGAAACGCTGCGGCCGTTAGGCAAGGCACCGTTTCCGGCCCCGAGCGCGTAGTCGTAGTAAAGCTTGACGATCTCTTCTTCGGTCACCTGCGCTGTTTCTGGATGCGCCATGCATGCATCACGCCACGCTCGTACCCGGTCATAGTCTTTGCCAACAGGTAGTGTGAACCCTTCGTAGTAGTCAAGGAACCAAAACCGCTTGAACATTGGGGTAAAAACAGCCTCTGCCAAACCGAAGTCCTCGAACAAGAATGGGCCAGTCGGATTATGATGAGCTAGGAAATCATCAAGGTCTCGATAGAGCGCGAGAAGTTTATTCAAATGCTCATCTCGGCGCGCCTGATCCTGATTCATGACAAAGAGATAGCCCGCCATTGTGAAGGGTCCTTCGCGGGAAATCAGCATAGACTCGATGGCGTGCTCGGCAGGATTACCGCGGCGCAAAGGTGTCCCTGGTAGTGTCTCATCAAGATAGCGCAGGATCACGAGACTTTCCTTCAATATGCGGCCGTCGCTGGTTTCCAGCACGGGCAAGGCTGTCGTCCCTCTGGTCTTGGCTAGCAATTCTGGATCTCGTGGCTTGGTGATGTCTACTACATGAAACTCTACGGCATCCGTCAGTCCGCGCAGCGCCAGTAGGATTTCCAGTCGCTGCGAAAAGGGACAGACGGGGATATGATAGACGATGTGTTTCCCAGTCATGGCATCAATCCAACGGCGGGCCAGTGAAGGCCATGTTGTGCCGTTTGGCGCTCTCTTCGATAGCAGGCATGTCCTCGGGAATACGGCACTGACCGGCTGCCATGTCGGAAAAGAAACCTTCGAATCCGCCCGGTGTCAGGATCACGAGATGGCGGCTAGGTTCGTCGTCTGTCACCTTGAAGGTATGCTCCTTGCCTCGTGGGATGAATACGCTTTCGCCGGCCCCTGCGGTAAACTCTTTGCCTTCCAACCAGAACTTGCATGCGCCGGTGAGGATCACGAAGGTTTCGTCTTCGTTGTGATGCACATGGCGCGGAGGTCCGCTACCCGCAGGGGACCAGCTGTCGACGATGGACATATCGCCGCCTGTCTGTTCTGGGCCGAGGATGGTTTTGTATTTTACGCCGAGCCATTCGATGGCTCCGTCGATTTGGGCCAGGTCCTTCATCGTTTCTCTCCATTAGCATCGGATTGAAACGAAAGCGCTTCCGTTGACAGAAGCCTATCCGAAAGCCAACCTATCAGGCAAACCGCAATATCTAATATAGGATATCGGTCAGGTGAATTTTGCTACATTGGACCTCAATCTTTTGCGCGTGTTGGACGCCCTCTTTAGCGAAGGCTCAACTGTCAAGGCGGCCGACAAGCTCGGCATGTCGCAATCCGCAGTCTCCGGAGCATTGTCGCGTCTTCGTCATGCTTTGGACGACCCCCTTTTTGTCCGGCAGGGAAACCGTTTGGTCGCTACCGATTATGCGTCCAGGATTGAATCCAGTTTGCGCGAAGAACTCGAACGTCTTGCGGCTCTGCTAGCTCCGCCAGCTACCTTTGATCCGCGAACCGCTGAAGGCACTTTCCGGATCGCCGCCAGCGATTTTTTCGCGGAACTCCTGATGCCACCCTTAGGAGATCTCCTGCAAAAGTCAGCGCCCAATCTACGAGCGCAGCTGGTTGATCTGGTTCCGAATGACTATGTGGCCAGTCTTGAACGACGCAACGCTGACATAGCACTGATCCCAGATTTGCTCCTGCCGGACTGGGTCAATCGGGAGCCACTCTTCCATTCGCCGTTCCACGTGATAGCTCGCAAGGGAAATCCAAAGCTTGAGGAGCTTCAGAAAGGAACGCAGATGCACATGGATACGTTCTGCGCACTCCACCACGTCTTGTTTTCCCCAGAAGGGAATCTGGCTGCGATGGGCGATGCTGCCCTTAATCGCGTCGGAAAACAGCGACAGGTTGCTATGACAGTGCCCGTCTTTAGTGGCGTTTGCCGTGCGGTTAGCGAAAGCGACCTCATCGCGCTTGTACCCGCGCAGCTTGCAAAGAAAGTGGCCAAGACATTCGAACTGAACGTGTTCGAACCTCCGATGCATATTGAACCGGCGTTGATCATCGGCATCTGGCACAAGCGTTTTGACAACGCCCCGATGGCGGCGTGGATGCGTAGCCAAGTCTTCGAATTAATGAAGGGTTTGGAATTTGACGGTTAGTCAAACTGTTCTAAGCAGCGCCCGTATGGCAGATACAAGTTGACGTTTCGAATAACAGAATCGAAATAGGTTCTACAGGAAGCAATTTAGTTTCGATCAAGCACCACGCTTCATCAGAGTTTCTGACGGCAATTCACCAAAGAACAAACGATAGTCTCTTGCGAATTGACCCATGTGCCAAAACCCATATTTATTGGCAACATCAGCAATCGAAACTGTACAAGCGCCACTAAGCAAGTCTTTACGAACGCCATTCAGTCTCAATCGAATGTAGTAGGTCTTTGGACCATGTCCAAATCGTTCCTTGAAAGCTCTGTTCAAAGAGCGAAGTGACGCTCCGCTTTCGAGACACAGTTCTTCAATTGAAACAGGGTTGTGCAGATTGCAGTACATAACTTCCAGGGCTCTGTTGAGGGCTCGGCGCCTGGTTTGGGCTGAACTCTTATCCTGATGAACCTCGCTGATTGTAAGGATCGTTAGCACTTCAATCATCAGTACGTCATCAAGTTCTTCAGGCCAGGGGTCCTCTGAACTATGCAACAGCTTCGCAATCTCTTGTTCCAACCGATCCATTATTTGGGTGTTACATTCCGATATCTGCAACCTTACTGCGGGATTGTCGGTTTCCAAAACATACCCACAAGACTGCGCAAGGTTCTCGAAACGCCGAGTGCTAAACGACACAACATTGCCAAAGAAGCGATCCGTCGATACGCCGTCGAACCCGTCATTGTTACCGAAGGTCAGGAAGGCATCACGCTCCATGTCGCACCCCTGCCAGGTGTTCACCGTACCCTTGCGTGAGATCCCAAATGTAGTCCATCCATCAGGGGAAACACCGCGTTGATGGACGGCACCACTTAACGAGATATTCAACACAGAAGTGTTCTGGCTGGAACGAACAGCAACCTGTGTCGACAAAGGACCGGGATCCATCTGACGAAAATCCATCTCCCAGGGTGTCATTGCCGCAAGATCATTGGGATGCGCGAGGTCGAACCGTACCACAGGAGAATCGGCATATTGAGCACCGGTATCGTTTTCCTGCAAGTTTGGCCGATTATTGATGTGGTCCATTTCTGCATCCTGATAGTTTTCCGGAAAAGAAAACTAACTGGACGGGGGGCTAAGTCAAATGTCGCATCATGTTTCGAAGCCGCGCATGGGCAGACCACGTTTGCCCCATGTCGACGCCCGTTCCGAGAGGATCGTTACCTTTGTCACTCCGCCCGAATACCAGCGACTGACAGAACTGGCGCATCAATCTGAACAATCATTATCTGCCCAATGCCACGACCTTCTTGCCGACGCGTTGCGAGAAATGGCTACCAACAGGAGAACCCGAAGTGAAGATTAAACGTTCTTACATGGCGTCAGCTGCTGCCATGCTTGTGTTCCTATCAGGCACGCATGTTGCCGCGCAGAGTGACCCAATTGTTCATGATGGTGAATTTAACTTCCTGCGTGCTCAGTTTGGTGAGCAATGGGATACGCAGGATGTTGAGATCGACGCCAAGCTTGCTGAGATTCGGGATGCCAATGGCGGCAAGCCTCCGAACTTTCTGTACATTCTGATCGACGACATCAGCTTTGGCCAAATGGGCGAGCGGAAGATGAACTATGTGATGGGAATCGAGACCCCAAATATCAACGACTTTGCTAGTGACGGCATGTCGCTGATGCGTATGTATACGGAACCCTCCTGTACGCCGACTCGTACAGCCATGCTGACCGGTCGGCACCCTATCCGGGCCGGTGTGGAAGAGGTTAAGGTTGCTCTGGTCGGCGAGGGCTTGCCCGCAAGCGAAGTCACTTTACCGGAGATCCTGAAACAGGCTGGGTACAATACCTCTCATGTCGGCAAATGGCATCAGGGCGATATCGAAGAGGCGTACCCTCACAATCAGGGGTTCGACTATGCGGCCTTTCCCCTGCACCAACAGGTGCAGCTGAGCCTCATGACCCGCGAGGCCATGCAGGCGAACAATATGCTAGGATACCACGCCTCGGGTCAGAACAACCAGTTTTTGCTGGATGAACGCTTCAAACCTTACGGTTTGGTCACAGGGGTTGAGGCCGAAGCAGGCGGACCCGCGCGCGAGGTTGAAATGGCTCCGGGCGAAGAATGGACGCAGGCCAAATACGAAGAAATGAACGAGCGTTACCAGGCGCAGACGCTGGAACAGTTGGAACGCGTTGCAGCGTTGGATGAGCCGTTCTTTCTGCAGTACTGGCCGCTCTATCCGCTGAACTTCGCTTACCCCGATCAGGCGCTCTCGCGCAACGGCGGCTTCCATGCTGACAAGCTGCAATTGCTCGACGGCTGGATCGGAGAAGTGTTGGCCAAACTGGATGAGACCGGCGAGGCCGACAACACCATCGTCATGATCATGGCGGATAACGGGTTGATGTATCATTACGAAGGAACATCCGGTCTGAACCAATTGATTTATCGCGGCGGCAAGACTCAACATCTGGAAGGAGGCGTTCGTACGGACGCATTCATTCGCTGGCCCGGTGTGATCGAAGCCGATAGTGCCGCTGGGGACATCTTTCACGTTTCGGATATCTACACGACGATTGCGCGCATTGCCGGAGCGACCGATTTTATCCCGCGTGACCGGGTGATTGATGGGGTAGACCAAACGGCATTGCTGCTGGAGGGCGAGGGCAATGGGCGGCGCGATTATGTGTATGTTTACGAAGGCCCGGTCTTGCGGTCTATCGTCAAGCAGGAGTTCAAGATGCATCTACCTGCTCCGGGCGCTCCAGGCGCTGCTGCTCCCACTTACAACGTCTACCGCGACCCGCGCGAAGAACACCCTCTGGTTGGGTATTCTCTTTGGGCCGGTGCTTCTTTCCAAGATATGGTCAAGCGCCATCAAAAAATGATCGCCCAATATCCAAACTCGGAAATAGGTAAGGACATCCCCTACGGAGGAATCGAGAACCTGCGTCCTGAAAGCGAGCAAGCACGCGACGTGTTCATGAGCTGGCAATAAACCAGTCCCAGCGGGCGCAGGGCATCGCATATCTGCGCCCTCATTTGAACTCTGACATCTTCAAGGCCCTTTAGATGAATTATGTTCCTTTCGCTGATAAGAAATGGCGAATCCCAGCTCTGTTTTGTGCCGTTACTGTTGGGTTCGCACCATCAGCATGTGCCGAAAATCCGACTTGGGACTTCACCGGTTATCTGTACCTTTGGGGGCCCGCCCTAGGCGGTGAGACAACAACGGGAAACAGCATCGACATCAGCTTCAGCGAGATGCTGGACAATCTGGATTTCGGGCTGATGGGTGCTGTCGAAGCGCGACGCGGTAAAGTCTCGGTCTTTGTCGACGCACTGTACCTGAATCTGAGCAACGATCAGGACAGTGCGGTTGGCCCAGGGATTCCGGCCTCCGCTGGCATTGACGTTGAAGGAACAGTGTTTGCGGGGTCAGTTGGGTATGATCTGATTGACACAACAGACGCCCGTTTCACTGTTTTAGGCGGGGCAAGAAGCCTAAATCTGGACAATACTGTTGACCTTGCCATCGCTGGCGGCTCGCAACGTGTTTCAGGCTCGATCAACAACTGGGACGCTGTTGTTGGCATACGTGGAACACGTCAGTTCAGCGACCGTTGGGGAATGTCGTATTATGCGGATATCGGTGCCGGAGAAAGCGACCTGACAACACAGCTGAGCCTGGCGGCTAATTTTAAGATCAACAACTGGGATCTGGTGGTGGGCTACCGGTATTTGGATTGGAACATTGGCAATTCGCAGGCGATTTCCGATCTGACTTTCGATGGGCCCTTCATCGGCGCACGGTTTGACTTCTGAAACTACCGCGAGTCGCCTTACGAGGTTTTTAAATTAAATACAGGACGTTATCAGACTACTAAGGAGCAACAAGTAAATGAGAAACGTACGTGCAATAAATTACAGCCTTCTCTTTAGGTAATCCCATGAAGTCAAGTATGCAGCGATCTCTGGCGTTGGCGTCAACCATGCTTCTATCGATTTCCGCCACGGGATCTAGTGCAACGGAAGACATCAGACTTGTTGTGCAAATTACAGTTGATGGGCTACGCGGAGACTTGATCTCTCGCTATCAGGCCGCCTTCGGGGGCTCAGGCTTCAAAAGGCTAATAGACAATGGCGTCTGGTACACCGACGCTCATCATCGTCACGCCAACACCGAAACCATTGTTGGTCACGCAACCCTCGCTACTGGAGCCCATCCCTCTGAACATGGAATGATCGGCAATGCCTGGTTCAACAGGGCAGAAGAGAGATTGGGATACAACATTGAAGACCCGGACTATCCGTTACTGCCTGTTCCAGGCTTCGGAGGAAACGTCGACCAAGTTGACCCTACACAAGCCGCTGCTGCTACCTCGGGACGCTCTCCGGTCAACCTGCTGGCAACGACGTTCGGCGATGAACTGGTAAAAGCGAATGTCGGTCGATCCAAAGTGTTTTCCGTGTCTGGTAAAGATCGTTCAGCGGTTGCAATGGCAGGGCATTCTGGAAAGGCTTTATGGCTGTCGGCGGCCACAGGAGCATTTGAAACAAGTGAATTTTACTACGAAGTGTATCCTGATTGGGTTCTCGATTGGAATTCTAAACGCCTCGCAGATGCGAAGATCGAAAGTGAGTGGTGGCCGGAGTGTTCAGACGCGCCTTACCTAATGGAAAGAAAGGAACGCTCCTTCGTAACCAATCTTGGCACGTTCGGTCGCACTTTCCCGCATTTCTATGGGAAGCCGGACGACGGGCTCTATTACACACAGGTCTTGTTGTCGCCGCACGGGGACCGGATCACGGCCGACTTCGCAAAAACTGTAGTGAAAGAGGAGGGGCTTGGTGATGACGAATGGCCAGACTATCTAAGCGTTAGTTTCTCTGGTGTAGACGCCACCAACCATTTTTTCGGGCCATCCAGTTTGGAAAATGAAGAAATGGTGCGCTGTTTGGATGAGACGCTAGCAGATTTCTTTGACTTCATGGATCGAGAAGTTGGAAGTGCGAATGTGCTCTACGTGCTTTCCGCCGACCATGGCATGCCGGAAGCGCCAGAAGAGATGACCGAAGCTGGGCTTTCGACATTCCGAAACTCCACTGAAGCATTGATGATGGATGTAAATTCGGTCATCGCAGATGAGTTTGGAGTGGAATCCGCAATACAGTTCTTTTTCCGCCCTTACGTCTATCTGGACAACGGCAAGATAGAAGCGTCAGGCGCTGACCGGCGTGCAATCGAACGACGCATCGTCGAAGTCTTGATGGCTGCATCTGGCATTGAGCTTGCGATGCCGGCCGAACCGCTTGCTGAACAGCGAGGCCATACCCTTGAGGAGCAGATCCGGCGAAATTATCACCCAGCGCGCTCTGGCGACATATATGTCGTCCAGACACCTTATTCATTTCTCTTTGAAGATGGCCCGATTGCCGTAATGCACGGATCGCCTTGGCGCTATGACACGCATGTTCCAATCATCTTTGCTGGTCCAGGTATCAAGCCAGCTCGAGTAAGCCGTACTGTTTCCACTGTGGACGTGGCCGTCACTCTGAGCACTATTTTGGGTATCAGCCAACCTAGCAGTGCCGCGGGTCAAGCACTGAGGGAGATTGGCGTGACAGATCAATAAGTGGAATTGTCTATTTTTTTCTGGTGCCCGACTGATGAATGACGTGCTGTTGAGAACTGAGATATTTGGCCCAATTTAATGAGTTTGGCTACTCCTGGAGATTTACCTCAACGAACGACAGCTTTGTCCGCACAGTGGACATTCAAGCAAGTTGCAGCAAACGACCGGTATGCGGGACCTTGCAGCCATCCGCATTCTTACCGCAAAGGACCGCAGTCAGCCCGAAGCGGACCTTCAAATTCCAACTTTGCAGTTCTCGTGTTGCGGATAAGTTAGGCCTCGTTCTGCCAAGATCTCAGCGTCGCTAGCCACTGAAATCTGACATTGGCTCCGCAACAAGAATGGCTCAACACAAACTTTGCACCAAAATAAGCTACCAAGCTCTGTTTCAGTTCATTCTGCCGGATATCGTTTGAGTCGGCAGTTCTCCGAAGAATGCTTTGTAGTCCCTTGCTAACTGCCCCATATGCCAAAACCCATAGGAGTTTGCGACGTCCGATATACTCTGATCTGGCGAGCAGGATACCAGTTCATGGCGCACGGCACCGAGACGGGCTCTTAGATAAAACTGTTTGGGGCTTACACCGAAAGTTTCCTGAAATGCGCGACGAAGAGTACAAGCGGATACTTGGGTGTCTGCACATACTTCTCCAATTGAAACGTTGTCCATCAAATGGGCACGCATGAATTCAACTGCCTTTCGCGCCAAGCGGGTTCTGTTCTTGCTGTTGCCCCCCCTATCACTCCATTGCTCACCGTTCACGAGCATTTCCAAAAGCTCTAAGATCAGATCGCTCTCTTCACCTTCAGTGCTGGGGCCTGTCTCGGAAGCTATAAGAAAACGTGCTTTGTTTTTGATCTGAGAATGAAATCTGCCAGCATCACCCACGAAAGAGCGAGAAGCGTTCATTCGCACGGTGCTGATATCAAGGCCGCAATCGTCGGCGACCCGTTCCGCCCTTTGGATGTCGATGCCAAAGGTCAGGCCTGTCAGCGTTGAATTGCTCACGCCTTCAAAAGAGTCTCCGCTACCAAAATTCATCAGAGCGGTGTCTGAAGGGTAGCCGTTAAGCCAAGTCCGTACACTCCCTTTGTCTGGTAATCCAAACGCCAGAATGTCGGGGCGAGATACACCTGTTTGGTACACGGCTTTGTCAAACGACAAATCTATCATTTGGAGACCAGTCCCCGCCCAAACAGATACCGACGAATTCATGTTTCCTTTTTCGAGTTGGCGTAATTCGACATCCCATTGGGAAAGCTCGCGGAACTGCGAAGGATCCTGCAATAAAAGAGTATTTGGGTTGCAGGTTTTTTCTTCCGCTGATCGTTTTTTGATGTGGTCCATTCAGCAGCTCGCGTAATTGTCATGCAATGTTATCTCGCAAACGTAGGCTTAGGCAATTGCAAGACAAGGCAGACAAATCGGGGGAAAAAAGGTTTGGACGCCCATCCTTGCCTGATGACATAGCGCGCACTGAACGTGTCGTAACACTGCTTACCAAGAGTGAAAAAGAGATGTTGCGCTCTCAGGCTGAGGACAGCGAACTCTCGCTTTCGACCTACTGCCATCACCTGATCCTTGAAGGCCTGAAAACACAAAATTCATGAAACAGGGGTATCTCATGAAATCAAAACTGTTCCTTTCCACACTGGCCTTTGCTGGCTCTGCTTTCACGGCGACAGCTCAGGACAGCAACATCGTGCATGATGCGGAGTACTATGTACTTAAGCAGCAAAACGAGGCCGTTTGGGTCGAGAACGACGCGCAGGTTGATCAACTGCTGGCCGATTTTCGTGAGAAGAACGGAGGGAACCCTCCAAACATCTTCTACATCCTGATTGACGATATGGGTTTTGGCGACATGGGTATGCCCGAGATGAACGCCATACGCGGGTATTCGACCCCCAATATCAACGCGCTGGCAGAGGAAAGCATGCGGTTCGCGCGCATGTACACCGAGCCGTCCTGTACCCCGTCGCGCGTGGCCTTCATGACGGGTCGCCAGCCGTATCGCAATGGGATGGGCGATACCGCCGTCGATATTTCGGGTTTTGGCCTTGCCGATGAAGAAGTCACAATTGCCGAAGTTCTGAAATCCGTGGGCTACAACACCTCGCATGTTGGCAAGTGGCACATGGGAGACATTCAGGAATCCTGGCCAACTTATCAGGGCTTTGATTACGCCGCGTTCCCCATCCATCAACAGGGCCAGTTGGCCATCTTCAACGAAGATGCTGCCAAGGAAGAAATCACCATGGCCATTGGGGAAGACAACTACAACTCCAAATACACGCTGGATGATTGGTTTCGCCCTGATCCGGGACACATGATTACCGGCCTTGAAGCCGTTATTGGCGGGGAGGTCCGCGAAGTCCATATGGAACCGGGTGAGAAATGGACCCAGGACAAATACAATGAAATGAACATCCGCTATCAGGCACAAGCCATGGAACAGTTGCGCCTGCTAGCAGAGCGGGATGAACCGTTCTTCTTGCAATACTGGCCGCTTGTCCCTCTGTCGACAACGCGCACGACGAGAGAGGCGTTCACGACACCCAACGGCGGTACATTCGTTGAAAGCATGGAAGAGCTGGATGAATGGATCGGGGTCATTCTGAACGAAGTCGATGCGCTGGGGCTCAGGGACAATACCCTGATCGTTTTGATGGGCGACAACGGCCATTTTACTAAATATGCTCCTGGCAGCGGGTTTTCGCCACTAGTCTTCCGTGGCGGCAAGGCCGATACGTCCGAGGGGGGCGTTCGGGTGGACGCGTTTGCCCGCCTGCCTGGCCTGATCGAGGGAGACTCGATAGTATCGGACATCATTCACATTTCTGACCTGTTCACGTCGATAGCACGTATCGGCGGAGCGATGGATGCCATCCCGCGCGACCGTATCATTGACGGTGTCGATCAGACGTCCCTGATGTTCATTGGCGATACGCATGGGCGCCGAGATCATGTGCTGATCTACTCAATCAACTCGCTGAAAGAGGTGGTCAAGGAGCACATCAAGCTCAAGGTTCCGGCCAAAGGTGAAAACGCCATCGTGGCCAAGTTCTACAACCTGTTCCGCGACCCTCGCGAAGAACAGAGCGTATCGACAGAGATCGGCGCGTGGGCAGGTCATGAGTTCAACCGCATCATTGCCCGGCATCTGAAATTCAAGGAAATGTATCCCGATCAACCGGCCGCAACAGGACGCCCCTATGAAGGTATTGTGAACCTTCGTCCCGAAACTGTCGCAGCGGTGGATGCCTTTGTCGCCAAACGGGACATTCAGCCCGAATAATAGGCGGCTCCCGCACAAATCGCGCAAACCCCGCGTTGCAAAACGATGCACTCAACGCGGGGTTTGACATCTACATCAAAGATCATGGGAACAGTATGAAACTCCAAGCGCTTGCCCTGGCATTGGCAACTGCCATTGTCGCGACCCATACAATGGCAGACGAAAACGCTTCAAACCCTTTAGCCGCCGTAAACAACACGGACATCCGGTATCAGTATTTTGATCTGGGCAATGGCGCTGATCGACAGGACGCCTTTATCGATGGTGCCTACATGCTGCGGCCTGATTTGAAACTGAAATATGAGTTGCACTATAACTCAACGGATGTGACCGGAACGCGGTTCTCTGACTTCGAAAAAGCAAGCCTCAAAGCGATCTACTTTCCTTCTCAGAGGCCGCTCAACGACACATGGGCCATCAAGTCGGCCATTGGTCTGGAGTGGATACTGGACCTTGGCGACCCGGATAAAGGGATTGGAACCGGGTCCGATCAAATTGCGCCTTTTGGCGGGTTCGCCTTCGCAAACACAAATTCAGGGCTGACGCTGATCCCCTTGCTCCAGCATTTTGCTTCGTACAATGGTCCGGCCGACATCAGCCAAACCGCAATGCGATTAATTGCGCTGCAACCGTTTGGCGACGGGTATTGGGCCAAGGCCGATATCAAAGCGCCATATGACTGGGAAAACGATGCTTGGCCAGCGACCGCTGAGTTGCAGATCGGCAAGAACCTCAGCCCCGGAATAGCGATTTATGCCGACTTTCTCATCGGAATAGGTTCCGACCGCCCTTACGACAAAGGTGCCGGCTTAGGTTTGCGTTTCAACTACTAATTCACCCACACCCAACCTCGGCGGAGATCATCTATGTCACATTCCGGAACTCTGTTCGGCCCATTGTTTTCTACGTCTATCTTGACCCTTCCTACAGCTGCCTTGAGTCAATCCCTGCCTGCTCCGGGTCAGGATGAAACAAATTGGCGTCATACAGCATCATTCTACCTATTCACTCCGCTCCGAACTCGTGGAACCTCAACGGTCGCCGGACAATCCGCTGAATTGGATTTGAACCTTGGAGACGTTCTCGACGTTCTGGATTTTGCGGCAGCAGGCCGGTACGAGGCATGGAAAGGTGATATCGGTTTTATCGTTGATGCGAACTATGTTGGCATCGAACAGGATGCCAGCTTACCGGGGCCACTGAATGCAGATGCAAATGTTGACGTCCGACAAAAATGGTTCGGAATTCTGGCGGCTTATCGCGTTGCGGACGGGCCTTACGGGGAAAAAAATCAAAGATTTACTGTCGATATTCAAGGCGGTGTGCGCTTCAACTCGATCCGACAGGAAATCTCAATTACAACCCCTGGTCCCATGACGCTTCCGGTTTTGGGTGGCGATGAAGGTTGGATAGAACCTGTCGTCGGGGCAAGGGGCATGTGGCGCTTGAACGATAAATGGACCTCCATCGCTTCTCTGGAATTGGGCGGGTTCGGCGCCGGAGGAAACGATTTGCAGATAGGGGCCAACATAGGTTTTGACTATCAGCCATGGGAAAAGGTCGCGCTGACGTTCGGCTATCGATACTTTAGCATCGACTATAGCGATGCTCTTAGCACGGGGGACTTCGCATATGACGTCACGCAGCATGGGCCGTATTTCGGGCTGAAGTATTTTTTTTAGATTGTATGCCCGCTTTGTATATCGGCGAGACTCGATGTCTTTTTTCGAAACCCTTGCCGCCTTTCACGCTAATTGCCACATCGGTAACTGTAGGCTCAATATTGCTGTCCAGTGCACTTTGAATGATTTGCGGAACGCAGCTCAAAGCCGCATGTGCTGCTATTGGACGGAATACCGCTTTGAGCATTCTACTACACTTTGCAAAGCCCGCTTTCTGCGCATCGCTGACATTGGTGCGTTAAGCAGCATCGGTCCTATTGGGCTCAACGCGGTCATCCGCCGTACTTTCCATTAACAACCACTTTGCGGACCAAAACGTTCGTTCGCTGCGGCTATAGTCACAGCCACTGTTGTTGCAAATGCAGTAATCAATATAAGCACTCTTGTTTGGGTTATCTTCTTTGTCACGCTTTTTGGCAGGATTCTCTACATTGCCGGTGATGAAAGTGTAGGAAAATAGTCTTTAACGACTTCTTGCACCAATATGGAGTGGAGTTTTGGGATAAGCTCCAACTAAACTTGGAACCAGATATACGGCCCTCAAGTCTGAGGCGAATGACAATAGGGTTATCCGGTCTTTGCAGCATAAAAAGAGCAGCCGTTTGAATCGCGACCGCTGATGGAAAGTTTCTGATCTGCGACAACGCCGTGGGTCTGAACGCGCCCATACAACAAACCCCAATTAACCTCGCCCGCAAACCGACGTCCTGAAAGCGTGCCCTTGAACCGCCCCCGCAAGCCCTGCGAGTTGCTTATCGATCCCGCGTAGTTGTTTCCGCCGACATGTCTTACATTCAACAAACCTCTGATTTTGAACTTTCCAACTTTGCTGCTGGCGCCACAATTTGTTGTGTAACGCCAATTGCCCGACATGGCATATGGCCCGAGCGGAATTGGCGGCGGCGGATTGTACAGGGTGTTGTTATCTGGAATAGTAAGCCAAGATTGCAACGGAGCCTCTGATTGGGTCTTGAGTGCTGCAAGATGGCTGGCTGACAAGTAGCCCGTAGCGGGAGAATCCTGGCTAGCTTGCCAAGCCTGAATTGCGCCTCGGGTCCCTCTACCCATTACTCCGTCAATACCGTTAGGATCATACCCTAGTACACTCAACCGGGCCTGAATATCGCGGATTGCCTGCTTGTCCAGATTCAGGGCGGATTCCGTTTCGGCGGAACCGCTTTCTTGCACCGGTTGCAGCGAGGGAAGTGCCTTTAGCACCGGTTGGCTTTCTTTTTGCAACGCCGCCTGTTCGGTGCTTTGTCCGATTAGTGTCAGGTCGCCTTGAATGTTCTGCACAGTGTACTGCTTGCCTTCCATACCATTGAGGAACGGCGCGCAGGATTCCAGCGCAGTCGCGAAAGCAAAAAAGAACTGACGATGCACTGAACGCGCGACCTTTGGCGCAGTCAGAACAGGCAGGCCCACAATATCGCCGGTCGGGCTGACCTCGAACTGGATTTCGACGTCGGCCAGCGGTTTTTCTGCAAGCGCCCTTATGATGCAATCAGCAGCACCGGTAAGGGCAGGGTCGATCGGCGAAGCACCCCCGGCCTCGCGAAGCGCGCTGAGTTGCGCGCGAAATGCGGCGACGTCAAGGCCCTGGATTTTCTCCTGAAGAATGATGCTTACGGCAAGATCCGAGGCTGGAAACTCCTGGACAATCCCGTCGAGAAGCCTTTCGATTTCCTCCAGATCGGGCAGAGGGGTGGCTTGTCCCTGATATAGCGCGCTTGCCTTGTCCATCCGTGCCGGGCCGCTGTCCTGAGCCATCGATACCCCATGCAAGCTCACCCATATCAGCAGCGCGGCCGCCAAAGTGGAAATCCAGTATTTCGGGGCCTTGTGGCATGTCAACTTTTGCATTCGAACTCCGCAAGATTGGTTCCCAAGTTCAGCAGCTTCGCATTCAGAACAACCGTTTGCTTGCCTTCCAGCGCTGCCAGTTCCGATATGTCCAGACGGCAGACCACCCTGACTTCGATCACGTCGATGGGTGGGCCGGGTGTCTTTGTGTTGTTAAGCCACCCTTCCCACCCGGGCTTGTTTCTGAGCGCCTTCCGGATTGGTGCATAAACGTCGGTTGAACGGGACAAATGCGACAAGGTCAAAGCGCCATCAGAGAAATTGAGCCCTTGCGTTGACAGAACAAGCTGCCGCCCCTTTGCCATTTCGCGGATGAAGGCGACACGGTCATAGCGTATCAGATCGGCCACGCTGCCTATTGGGGCCTTGCCCTTTAGAACCGTTTCCATCTGCCCGGCAAATGCGGCGTCCAACTGGTTTGTCTGCTGTTCCAGCGATTGCTGGGCTTCCCGCTCTTTGCGGGCCTGTTCCTGCTGTTGCTCCAGTTGCTGCCGTTGTCGGTTCTGGTTAGCCAGTTGCTGGTCCAATGCCAGTTTGAAGGGGTTTTGAGGGTATTGATCGAAACAGCCGCCGACCTGCCCGACCTTGGTGGAACATTGCCCTGTCCGGCCAACCGTTTCGACTTTGACAGATCGGAAATTTGCCAGTTCACCGGCAATTTGCGAATTGCTCTGAACAACGCGCAGGACAACTTCGATGTCACCGAAGCCACCACGGCGGATCTGCCCTTTAAGATTGGCGCAGGCGGTTCTGATTTTTGCCTGAGCCTGCTTCATCAGTTCAACCAATGCAGGCGTGTGTTCCACTGGGATATCCGCGGGCAAAACAGCCAGAGCGGTCGGCAGCATCTGACGCCACCCCTGATCGACCAACCCGCATTCCGGCCCGAATACCGTCCCGCGCGGGCCGTTCGTTGCAAACAGGACGTCAACGTCGGACGGCTCGGTCGAAAGTGTCAGAAACCCATCTTTTGCAATGTAGCGCCCTGATGCGGCGACACTGAAAATAAGGTCTTTGCCCGCCATCCACCGCAGGGTTCCGGCACCGTCGATATAATTGTCCTTGCAGGCCCCATCCCATTCAACGGCTTCGGATTTCTGGGTGAAAAGCGTCTGGTTCCCGATACAGGCCTTGCAGCCGTTTGGTTGCGTCCACTGAAAGCCGGTTTCACATATACGCCGAACCTGGGTAATCGCTGTCGTGGTGACAGGCTTTGGCGTAGTGCTAGGGGCAGCGTTCGGTGCGATGGCGCGGATCAACGATGTCTGGGTGCCGTCTTCGCCGACATAGGCATAGATTCCGCCGTTCCCTTCGCACACATGAACGGACTTACAGCTCCAGTTCGTGTTGTTGCCATAGCTGAAACAGATTCGATCGCCCTGAACGCTCCATCGACCATCGAAAATCTGACGACCCTTGTTCACAAAACTTGTTGTCCCCTGACCACCGCTCAGGGCCGAAAGCCGTTCGGTCCAGGGCTCATAAGTTGCGTTATGTCCAATCAGTGTCTTGTCAGAAAAAAGGGACGAAATCACCGATCCGGAAAGAGGGGCCAGCGCTTGTTGTGGGCAAAGCTTGCCACCGGGTTGAATTTTCTGACCCGCAGCTTTGCGAAGCACCCAAGTCGGGTATTCGGAACGCAAAGAGTCGATTTCGTAGTACGAGCCTCCTTCGATACCCTTGACGGCATTCGACCACCCCACCTCGCCCGCTTTGGTCTCTAATTGCTGCCAGGTTTCAACGCTCTGGTCGTCGCAATCCGCCGCTTCGCGGGCGGCATCATCGAACCCGTCACTGACCATCAACTGGCCATCCCAGTGATCGGAGTACCCTTCGCCCAGATACAAGGTCCGCCAGACGGTCTGGCCGCTTCTCAGCCCGGAAAACGGCGTGTTGACCACTGCACGGCACGGGGCGATGTAAACATCTGTTCTGCGCGCCCACAGCCAGGTTCCGGCCGGTACGGTCGAAACCACTTTGGCACTTCCCGGGCTGGCGACAAGCGATATCTCCTGCGACGTGCGGCGCGGCCCGAATTTACTGCAGCTTTCGCCGGAACAGGTCCGCTCATAGACAAACGGGCATGGAAGGTTCGAGCCTTCCGATCCTGCACGCTGACAAATCTTTTTAAACCGCACCTGAATACTTGCATCCGGCTGAACCGGGGCTGGCTGGGGTGATTTCTGTTCTGCCTGCTTCGCCGTGTCCTGCGGGGCCTCGGTTCCGCACCCGTCGGACAGTTGCGGCATTTTCAACAGTTGCCCGATCGTGCGGCTGTCCAGTTGCCCGGTCGCATTCAGGCAATTGGCCCGCTGAAACTCTGCCACAGCGGTTTGGGTCTGCCTGCCCGGTACGCCGTCTATTGGACCGACATCGTAGCCCGAGAACGCTAGACGCGCCTGCAGTGATCCCGGAAAGCGGTCCAGAGCCTCGGCAGTCAGAGGTTCGAGGCTTGAACCGGTCAGCCGATCATCAGATATCCCCAGATTTCGGGTCTGGCGAAGCGTTCCGTCAGCCGAAAAATCATAGACCCGACCGACGCCACCCAGCAAGGGGCAAGCGCGGCATTGGCTTACGATCGAGTCGCCAAAAACAAACCTCTGGCCGCCATCCGGCAGCTTTCGATGGCTGCTGAACCCTCCGCCGCCGCGCACGCTGGCCTGGGGGAATGCCTTTGCAAACGCCCGGCTAGGAGCATCAATCGCGTAAGGTGCCAAATTGCCGTACTGGAATTCGGTTGCAAGAAGGTCAGGCGATCCGTTCACCAGAAAGAAGGCGGTATTTGTATTGGCGCGGCCGGGATAAAAAACCCGCACAAGGTCCACCGCCCCCAATTCCAGAAAGGAATCCGCGATGGCCACGGGCGAGTATTGCGACGATGTCCCAGTGCCGCCCGCGCCTGCGGATTTCATCGTTAGGGCATATGCAAATTCCAGAGCTTTGCCCTGCAGCCCCTTTTGTGTCAGGCATTCGCGCAGGTTGGACTGCTTACACGTCAGGCCTGCCAGTGAATAGGCATCTTCGACAACAATCGACTGGTTCCAGCGTTGATTAGTCCCGGCAGGGGAACTGCCGGACGTCGAAACAGCAACTTCGTCAGACAGGGCCTCGATTTCAGCGCGAATGGCCGCTAGGTCCAGCGCGCCGAGCGTTCCCTCGGTTGATAGCTTTTTTGCCAAGTTGCTTTGCGGGAAATCAGTCTGGATTTTCTCGAGCCTGGTCAAAACCTCTTCCAGCGATTTCTGGCGTTCCTTACCCGACTGAGTCTGCGATGACTTATAGACCAGGAAAGCGCGGGAAAGCAGTTCGTTTGCAGATGCTTTCGGTTTTGATTCAGCCGCTTCGGGTTGCAGGGTATTTGCACCCGTGTTGGAAGTCTGCTCGTTGAAAGACAACTGGAACTTAGTCGCCGTGGCATCTGCAGCCTGCGCCAGAAGGTTTTCGTTTCCAAATGTTATTGCTTCTTGAACGCTAGTCGGCGAATCTAGATCAATTCCTGTTTTGGCATTTGAGGTGGAGCCAATTAGTCCAAGAAAAATAACAAAGACCGCTAGAATAAAACGGTGGCGAGCAAACATCTCGACCTCCAAACAACACTCGTACATATTGACATTTCTTAATCTAGTTGTGTCAAGGTTTTCGAGCGGCGCTTCTATTCCAGATGTTGCTCCGCTGTCTTTACTAGAAAGAGATTGCACATGCCTTTTGAGCATCAGCATCAACTGAAATTCAAATCGAGCTTTCTAAACAAATGTGTCCACTTTGAACTTGATGCGGACGTTCGCTGCATCTGGTGTTGTTGACTGCTTTGCAGAAAAGTAGTCATCTCGCCTCTTTCTGAGTTCGCCAGCGGGGCGAGCGGTAGGCAATTTGCCGCGCTGAAATAAAAAACGGCAAACAACGCATAGATGCCGAGCAGAAGAGCAATAAGGCGTTGTTTCATGTCACACCCTTGGAACTATGCAATCAAAATGGCGATGAAAGCAGCTGATATGTCGGATGAGATCAAGGACCTTCGGCTCCGAGTTGTTTATGGCCGAATGCGCTCGCAGCATCTAGGTGGATCGGTGGTGGCTATTTTGGGCTCGGTGCAGACGCTCGCCGAATTTTCACGAATGTCTGCTATGCGGACAAAGCGGCCACTCTTTGCAAGAAAGGAAATTGACGACTAGTTGTGGTATTAAGGCTCCCACAACCGGGGGGATGCCGCAATGAACAGAACTTGGAAAACATTTCTCGCGGGGGTGGCTGCGCTATGCGCCACCATGTCGACAAGTTCCGCTGAAATGATCCACTTGATGGCTCGAAAAGGCGATGTCGCAAAAGTTATGTCAGAAATCGAAAAAGGAGTGCCGGTGGATCTGCCGAGCACCACAGGCGCTCGTTTTGAAGGTTCGTCACCACTCGTAGTCGCATCTCGGTTCGGTCGTACAGACGTGGTCACGGCCCTGTTGGAGGCTGGGGCCGACCCAAACTACTCTCTTCCCAATGCTGAGTACGAAAAAACTTTTGCATACCCAATCCATGCTGCGTCAAGCAACGGACACACAGAAGTTGTTCGATTGCTTTTGGAAGCCGGTGCTGATCCAACTGTCGTGGATCCTTGGCTTGGGACAGCACTGCATTTCGCCTCGTTGCGTGGGCACGACGAAATCGTGACCATGCTATTGGATGCTGGCGTACCTACAAGTACAAGTATCCCTAGTGTGAAGCACTTGATTGGTAATGCCGATAGGGGCCGAGGAGAAACTCTGGCAGGTGCCTGCAAAGCCTGTCACAGCCTGGAGAACAATGGGCAAGTTCAAGCCAATGAAGGTCCGCCACTTTGGGGAGTTCTCGGGCGCACCATTGGCTCGTACGATGGCTACGAGTACTCGACGGCTTTCTCAGCGACTTCAGGTGTCTGGGACTACGACAATCTCAACTCGTTTCTTGGGCGTCCACGAGAATACATTCCGGGAACAAAGATGGACTTAGATGGAGTTTGGTTTGATCAGGATCGCGCAGACTTGATTTCTTACCTCCGGACACTCGATGAAAACCCGGTCGCATTGCCTTAACAACCAATCGAAATTGAGCGTAGGATACGCGTTGGTGAGGTCAGAAGCAGCCATCAAAAAGAGCTCGTTGGGCGTCTGCTTTGCGGACAAAGCGGCCTTTGGTTCTCCGAACAAATCGGACATTTTTGTTTTTAGACTAGGCGGTTGTGTAGAGTGACAGGATTACTGGTCTTATCTTCCGTAAGCGCAATATCTCAATTTGCACCCTCATTGGATGCTGAGGAGGCCGCTACCAATCGAATTTCCATCATATCTTTAGGTCCAGGCGCGGCTTCCAAAAAGGGCGGAAGAGTTCAATCTTGGGGCATCGGTTCATCACGACTTTAAGGCCCGCCGCTTCGGCGAGTTGCGCTGCTTGGTCGTCGTACACACCGATTTGACCCCAAAGAACTTTTGCCCCGATTGCGATAGCCTTCTCGGCAAAGGCATAAAACTCTTCCTTCGGGCGAAAAACGTCTACCATATCAACATGTTTTTCGATCTCTTCCAGCGAGTGGTAGACCTTGAGCCCTCTAATTTCCGAAATATTCGGGTTAGGATTCACCGGTAGAATATCATAGCCGATTTCACTCAGCTGTCGCAGAACGCCATAGCTGAATTTCGTTTTGTCCGCGCTAGCCCCCACCATTGCAATGGTTTTAACCGACTGCAGGATTTCGGCGAGGTATTTGGGGTCGTAATCGTAGATGCGGTCGATATCTGCTTCGGGCATCGGTTAACCTTCCTTCGGCGTCGCAATGTCAGCCTTGAGTTCGTGGGGTTTGAGAGGGTCGAGAAACGGATTGCGGTACAGCTTGTCATGGCTCTCGACCCCGATCTCAAGCGTGATGTCGGATGTCGGACGTGCCACGCAAAGGATCACATAGCCGTTCGCGATTTGCCGATTATTCAGCGCAACCTGTCGGCGTTGATCGATCGCGCCAGTCTGTAGTTTTGCCGCGCAGGTAATGCAGCCGCCATACTTGCACCCAAAAGGCAAGTCGACGCCCTGTTCTCTCAGCGTTTCCAGAAGTGGACGCCGCGCATCCACACAGTATTGCGCGCCATCTCTGTTCGCGATCGTCACGGTATACATAGTCATAGCCAGATGTCGCTTGTGCAATCACCGCCCGGATACCGGCTCTCGTGACAGCGCGATGGACCATTCGGTTCTTTGCCAAAGTCCACAATGAAATCCTCGTTGATCTTCATACCACCGTTTTCAGGGTCACAATCGATCATCACCATAACCCCGCCCTTTTCGCGGATCTCGGGATAGAACTGGTTATCCCAAGTCGAGAACAGCGAGGTCGTGACATAAAGCCTTCGTCCGTCGAGAGAGAGCTGGAACATCTGCGGACCACCCGCGACCTCGACATCGTTAACGATCGGAGCTTTACCCAAAAGGCCCCCCATAAACACTTGGCCGGTCAGCTTGGGATTATGCGGGTCGGTGATGTCATACTGGCGCATATCTCCATGCAGCCAATTGTTCAGGTACAAGTATTTGTCGTCCATCGAGATCAGGATCGCCGACATAACCCCCGGCAACGGGATCGGCCATTCGGGGTGCATCTCGTTTTCCACGTCGATGATCTTTTCCCACCGCCACTTTTTTGCATCGTCTTGCCACCAATGGATCACATTGGTCGAAAGAGCTGCGCCACAGAACCCATGCGTGCTGTCGGGGTCATGGTGGAACTTGACTTCCAGTGGCAACAGCCCGTCTTCACCCAAATAGAAGCTTTCGACCGGTTCGCGCTTTTCGAAATTCCAAAAATGCAGTTCCCGCCCATATTTCAGATGGCCCACTTCTTCCAGATCGAAGCCCGGCATGAAGGTATTGGGCGCAGCCCATTCGGAACTGACCATCACGTTGTGGCGCGGTTGGTACCAGAAATCGTAGCCAAACTTGATATCGCCCATCGAGGTTTCCCAGCGACCGACGATGTTGAACTCTTTGTCGAGATGCAGATAGCCTCCAGGAGCCTCACCCTTGGCATTTCCAAGGAAGGAAATGATGATTTCCGAGCCCAAACAATGCACCGTATGCGGACCCGACAAATCTGCCTTGGCCTTGATCTCGGCCCCGTTGATGATCTTATGCAACCGCGGCGCACGCGGGTCAGTGGCTGTATCAACGATGTGAAGGTTGTTAGAGCGTACGCCCGGCAGGATTAGGTATTTGCGGGACATCGAGCCGTCGTCGTGACAGGACGAACAGGCGTTCCACCCCATGTGGTGAAGCTCGTCCCCAATCCCCGGCATTTCCAGCCTATGGATTACCTGAGAATAGGTCGGGCTGTCAGGGTCGACATCCACTGTAGCAAGGTAATCAGGTTTCTGGATCCCTGTGCCGGTGTAGATAGCGATCGTGTAGAGTAGCTTTTCTCGGGGGGCTTTAATGGCTTCTTGCGGACTCTTGAAGCCCGGTCCACAGCATTGTCCATCCATCGAGTGCTCCTCCCTTGATTCCCTAAATTGTATCGTATATCGAAAACTTAGTTATCATAAAGTGAGAAAAATGCATCTCGAACGATTAGCGCTGATTTTGGAAATCGTGGGTCAAAAAGGACGTGCGTCCGTAGCGGATATCTGCGCCCAGTCCGATATACCTAAACCGACGGCCTACAGGCTGGTTCAAGACCTTGTTTCATCCGGCCTCCTTGAATCACCAACCCGAGGTGAGTTCGCGATTGGGACCAGGCTAAAGCGTATCACGTTGAGCGATCACTCTGATCCCGCTCTTTTGCAAGTGATTGCGCCTGTCCTCTCTGGCGCCGCGAATGACTATGGCGCTGCCTTTTTTTTGTCTCGGCTACGGGGCCATTGGGTTGAGATTATTCATGTGGAGACACCGCAGACGGGCGTGTCTTTTCTTCATCCAGGTATGGGCAAACGACCAATGCATGCGTGCTCTTGCGCCAAGGCAATCGCCGCCGTGTCGCCTGAGCTGCTGTCTCAAGACAGATTGGATGGACAGCTTAAGCGGTACACAGATCGCACGATTACAGACCCTAAGGAACTGGCCGCGGAACTCGATGTCATTCGAGCCAAAGGGTATGCTATGTGTGTTGAAGAGCTCGAGCGCGGGATCAGTTCTGTCGCAACAACACTGACTAAGACAGGTGTTGGTGCGACGCTTTCAATCGGCGCTACGGCGTCTCTTCGGGTGTTTACACCTTCAAAGCGAGAAAAGATTGGCCATACACTTACCACAATGTCACACGAACTTGCACGCGCGCTAGGATGGGGTGAAGCAGATAAAGAAAGGATACCCGCTTAGGTTCATGGGTATCGCAGTGCTGTAGGTTAACGCCTTCCAGCAGGACAGGTGTGTTTTGCGACCTTCGCCGCTTTTAGGTCAATGAAGGAGACAAATATGGACGATGCAATGTTTGGTGGGTTCTTCGTGATCAACGTAAAACCTGAATATCGGCAGCCCTTTTTGGACGCCAGCATCTTCCAAGCGCAAAATGTTGTCAGTGAAGAACCCGAAGTTTTCCAGTTTCATATTATGGTGGATGAAACAAACCCAAATCGTTTCTATTTCTACGAAGTGTTCAGGAACGAAGCCGCGGTCCAAGATCATTGGGAATCTGAAACCTTCAATAACTGGTTAACCACTGTCCGAAAGATGCTGGATGGTGAGATCGAACTTGTTGCCAGGATGCGCTCGCTTTTTCCGACGCCAAAAGGTTTCGAGGCGCAAAAAGCAAGCCTGCTACTATGGTAAAATTGACCAGCGTTTGAAATTTTCGTCCGTGCGAGAACATTACGGGTTTTGGTGCTGGTCCGCTTTGGACTCGATGCGGTCATTCGCGGATTTCATCTGAATGCCTGCTGTGCGGACTTTGCTGCCACTCCACTTCATCATCGGTTTGCTTGACCGACTTAGTTTTTTATTAACAATACTATGTACCCAAGCTAATCAATCTAAAAGGCACCGGGAGTGAGCTAGGGAAGATTTTCTGGCCCGGGATGACGCCAGATTTGCATCGCTCCCAGCACAGGGTGAAGAAAAGGCGCCTCGAATTTAGCGCCCAAGCGTTTTGCTAGAGCAAAAGACCGGGGATTGTCTTCGACAATCAAGCTGATTGCGGTCGTCCAACCGAGAGTAGAATACGCAAAATCGCGAGCCGCAAGCGAGGCTTCGAAAGCGATGCCCTTACCCTCGCCGACTTCGAAAACAGACCAAGCTACTTCAGGCTCAGGCCAACCTTCGGGAAACCACAACCCTACGACCCCAAAAGGCTCATCAGATAAGCGGTCGGCGACTATCCAACGACCAAATCCACGCAGAACCCAATGGCCAAACAGTTCACCGAATTGAGCATAGGCCTCTGAGCGAGTGAAAGGACCGCCGACCGTCACCGCCCGTTCAGACATTCGGAAATCGGCGAACGGCTCGAAATCAGAAGCCAGCGGTGCGCGAAGGCGTAGGCGCTGTGTTTCGAGAACTGGGATATTTACCAAGTACGGTGTCATGTTTTCTCAGATGCTGATTGTCTTAATACCACTCATTTTAAATTTCACGCTATGTCTTCTTCGGGCTCGGTGCGGTCATTCACTGCATTCGGCTTTAACGACTGCTAAGCGGACTTTCCTGCCGTTCGTGATGACCGATCAAATGTCTGCTTTGTAGTGCGCCAAAAACATAGCGATGCAATCGTCCAGTACGTCTTTTGGTGTCGGGTTCTCGCCGTGGAAAAACTCTGGCCAGAAGAAAAAGTTTTTGACGAGCGCCAGCAACTGGTTGGTTGCGAAGGTCGGATCGGCCTTTCGGATCACGCCTGCGTCCATGGCTTCGCCGATCAATCTCGTCATCGGGTAATCGTGGGTTTCTGTCTCCGTTAAGAACTTCCGGGACCGGTCGAGATCGCGGATCAGCTCTGATAGGACCATGTGATTTAATCCGATAGCCGTCTCTTCGGTAATCACCGCGATGTACCGCCACAGAGCCTCTGCTTGCGAGCGATCTTTCCTGGTTGAAGTGGTTGTAGACGGAGGAGTGGACCGAGACGATTTTCTGCAGACTTCGCATACGCCTGAAACGCTGCATTGCGCTTTCTCGTTGTCGGAACGGGAGGTGTGAGTTCTCGACGCGGTTGTTTAGCCAACTGCCCGTCCCTTGTTTTTCAAGAGCACCCAATTGTCTGAGCGCAGCCTTACCGGACAGTTTCATGGCTAACGTTGATGCCTCGCTCATGCAGCAGATCTTCGACATTCCGAAGCGAGCGCGGGAAGCGGATGTATAACATCACCACAAGGCGGATGATCTCGGGGCTGGTTTTGAAGTACTTGAAAGAGGCAGGTCTGGTCATGGGCAAAAGCTACTCAACACCCCTAACCCGCTCAAGCAAAGTTATTCGGACAAGACCCTCCCAGCTACTGCTCCGATGATTTCAGTTTGGTTTTTCGGAGGCAGGAACCCTACACAGGGTTAGACTTTGAAGATCTCCCCGCGCTCTTTGTAGAGGCTGCAACATCGCCAACTGTTTTCTCAACAGCTTCAGCCTCGGTTTCAGCGACATATGCTGCACAACGGGCCACGGTTTCGAACCATTCCTGCGCGTCAGCAACCAATCGCTCC
>NZ_JBQFPJ010000028.1:0-44492 GCF_056534475.1 Ruegeria sp. D4 | reverse complement strand
ATTTCCAGTTGGGATAAATCGATTGAACAATTTCAAATCCCGGGGCCACCCATTCCACGCAACCTGCCAACTGCTCATTGTTCATTTCAGCTGTTGGTGCATGTTTAAGGCCCAGTACGATTTCTGGCTCGATTCTCGGTTCTGAATAACTTGCCAAGTTTACCGGCTGATCAGTCGAAAACAGCCCATCTGCGTGGACCTCTCCCCAAATGGGTTGATCCACACCGTAAACAGGCCAAATCGTGCGGTTCGTGAAGCCGACTTTTCGGCCGACTCTTTCTTTGCCCAGAATCTCGCGGACACGACTAGCAATCGAATATGCGTCATCCAGCGATAGCTGTTCTGCCTCTGAAGACAGTTTAGGTATCTGCCGGGCAGAGGTCAGGGCATCAGCAATTATCTGAGCGTTAGATTCAATATCTCTTGTCATATTCGCATTATACGCGCCGACGGCTGGATTGCGATGCAAGCGAGGTTTTGAAGGGCCATCGTCGCACACTCAAAGGCTTGCACTGAAAGTGTCGGTATCTTCTGCTTCAAGTGGGCAAGTCCAAGGCGATCAAGCAACAAAAATCTCCACCCGTTTGTGCACCCTAAATAATTGTGCGCCCCAACTGCTACTAACAGTTCGATTGCAATTTAGAGCGAGGTGATCGCGTTGATCACTGCTTCTCGGCTCTGAACAGCGCCGGTTTGTAGATACTCCATAGCTTTGAGAGCAGCTTCATGGGCTTGGACAGATGACCCTCCAACGCAGTCCTCTACAACGCGGCAGAAGTAGTCTGATTGGTGGCCATCGACGAATGTGTAGTGCACACAAACATCCGTCAAACCGCCGCACAATAAAAGTGTGTCTACTTTTAAACCGCGCAGCAGGATTTCGAAATCGGTTCCAAAAAATGCAGAATACCGTCGCTTCAGTACGATGTAGTCACCTTTGCGATATCCCATCTCATCTTTTGCAACTTCCGTCCGTGGATCACCTTCGAGACAGTGTATGTCTTCGTCACCATCCAGTTCCCTGCCGAAGTCGATCTGATCGGGACGATGGACTTCCTGAACGAAGATGACGGGCACATTGTTGTCATGCGCAGCGTCAACCAAATCGCGCGCAGCAATCATGCGCTCTTTGTAGCCCGGCATGTTGTCGATGGAGCGTACTTCGCTGTCATCAATAAACGTGCTCTTTTGAATGTCGATTACGATTAGGGCAGGTCTACCCTCGATCAGTTTCCTGGCTTGTTTGGTTTTAGTTGCCATGTTCGACCTCTAATTTGCCAGGTCGTCCTGAAAAAAACGCCCTTGCTTGGCCGGGTCGTCCCAGCGGGCAGCTCAAACTTGACTAAATGTGCAAGTGATTACGGTCAAGGGTGTGCTGCGTTGTTGTGGAATGAAAAGCATGTGTGCGCCTGGGGCAACATTGCCCGCAAAGCTGCCGCTAGATGTGAGCGCAGAGAGAGTCTGCGCCGCGCGCAGATTGAGCAATGGTGCGAGCAAGACCGACGGCGGCTATACAACTTGACCCATCGTTCATAGTGTAAATGCATGAACAGATTTCGAAATGCCCAAACCTATGATGCAATTCGATGCTTTGAGATCGAGACTGATGCCTATGAAGGCGACGAAGCGGCTACCCTCGAAAAGATAGCAAAGAGAATCGAGGTCTATCCCGATGGTTTCCTCATTCTTGAAATCGAAGGCGAGATTGTTGGCTTTGTGAATTGCGGATGTGCGTACAACGTTGAAATGTCTGACGAGGAATTCAAAGAACTTGTAGGGCATGACCCCGGCGCGCCAAATGTCGTTATTATGTCTGTCGTCGTGGATCCGGCGCATCAAGGAAAAGGCCTATCGCGGGCATTGATGACTGAATTCGTCGGCCGCATGAGAAAAATGGGCAAATCCGCGATCTACCTTATGTGCAAAGAGCATCACGTCCCGCTTTATCAGAGATTTGGGTACAACTATCTTCGTCCATCAACCTCTGATCATGGAGGAATGACTTGGCACGAAATGTCTATGGAAATATGAACCGTTGGTTGAGCCACGGTGAGTGGACATTCAAGGCCGACCAAGCCGCGCTACATTGAAAGGGATTTGCCGCGACCTCGCGATTGAGTTGTGTTGTTCGGTTTGGGTTGAATTATACCAGTCAGAATGCACTTTTGATTGAGTTTTGATGCGTTAAAGTTGATCGTATTACGCTACGACAATCGAATTTTGAACGTGTATAGTGAACCGTGCAAACTTATGGGCAAATCGTGCAAACTTATGCGCAAATGCTGCGCAAAATTATGGGCGAAGCCCCCCAGATTTTCTGAATAAAATCAGTGTTAGGAATGCAGCGTTATGCGCGCACCTACATTAGGTCTAGATAACATCATTGCGCATCTTCGACCCGTGGGCGCAGAAGTGGCACGCGAATGCCGGACTTCCTCTCAAAAACGAAACCGTTTGAAAACCTTCGAATTGGCTGCGGACAAGATCTACGAGAAGCTGGAGGTCCTCAAGCAAGGCGCAGTGTCGCAACGATACGCCAAGTCGATCAAAGAAGAGATTGGCGCGCTTCTGTCGGAGATGCGTAAGGCTACTGAATTCGATCTCTTCGACGACGAGGATCGCGGCGTGCTGCGTAGCCAGCTTCGGAAAATCGAAAATGCTGTCGATGCCCACACTACCAAAATTGAGGGCGATATCTTCGATAACCTGCCGAAAAACAAACGATCAACTTATAAGGAAGTCTTCGATCTCATCTATGATTGCTCCGCAAATCAAGTCGCGGCGAAAAGCCTGATCGACCGGATGCTGGACCGGCTTTGAGAAAGTGCTGTCCCGCATTCGTCAGTGCTGCGCCAGATTTACTGCGGTCGAAAAGCACTTGCCCAAGTTGATGCTCTAAAGTCCGAATTCTCATGCTCACCGTAGATTGGGTGACATGGACCTTTTTCGCAGCATCAAAGAAGGTGCCCGTTTCAACAACGGCCAGAAAGGTTCGAGCTTGTTCGATATCCAAGGATTATCTATTCTATTTTTCGATATCATCCGAGAATAAAATTCGTTTTTCAACACAAATATTTCGTGCGATATACCGAGTGTAGCGCGAAAGTGCCCCCACCAGATCGGAACGCTAATCAACATTTCTCATTTTGTAGTGGAGATCCCGAGCTGAGGAACCGTTGCAATCTGACCCCTGTGAATTTGCCACCAACACCGGAGCGCTGCACCAATCCCACAATGGGCAAGAAGCCCATTTTCTCATGGAGAAAACAAAATGAGTCGAGTTTCTATTGTTGCTCTTCTCTCTTCGCTGTTTGCTGTTCCGGCATTCGCCATGCCCGCTGACCTGGACATGGACGGTGATGGCCTGGCGTCGCTGGCAGAGCTTCAGACCAAGTATCCTGAAGTCTCGGATGATCTCTTCCTGGAGATCGACGCGAATGCAGATGGTTTCATCAATGACGACGAATTGGTTGCCGCCGTTGACGCAGAACTTCTCCCTGGTCCCACAGGTGATCAGTAAGCAAAGGTTGTCACGGCTATGAGGAAGCCAATCCCGCCCCACAAATGGCTGCTTGCCGCGATGGGTATTTGGTTGGTTTTGTCCCCCTTTGTCCTGTTTCGTGAGGAAACACTGTTGCAGGGCATGGCTGAACTTGAAGCAATCGCCTTCATGGCAACTGGCATTGTTGTTCTGGTCATGTCCGGCGCCGACGGTCGGAGCCACCTTCTCGCACGGGTGGCTCCGGTATCGGCACTGGGGTTCCTGTTGATCGTGGCGCCGGCGGCGTTGAACTTCACGGGCCATGTTGTGGCGACGGCTAATGCATGGATAGCGGGATCAGCGCTGATCGGGCTTGCCGCTTGGGAGATGCTGGAGAGCCGCGGTTTGCGTGCAATCCAGTAAATTGGTGCGGGGCGGGCAACTGCCCCGCGCTCTCACATTCAGGCCACCTAAATGATCTCGTCCTCATCGAACATTGGATCACCGTCGAGCTGATTGGCGATCATGTCGACCCGCATTTCGACATCTGCGCTCGTCGTTTTGGCGATATGAAACAAGGCATCGCCCTCGTGCACAAATGGCAAATTGGTGCGGCCTACAATGATACCGTCCGCTTCTCCAAGAACGTCCATTCTGATTTCACCAAACGGGTCCGAGATCCGGCCAAGCAAGTCGCCAACCTCCACATATTCGCCCGCTGCCTTGAATGTTCTTAGCAATCCACCGGCCGGAGCGCGTACCCAGGAACTCGTTCTTGCGTGAACAGGCGCTTCACGCACAGCGGCGATCCCGCGCTTGGCAACCATGCCCATGGCGTTCATTACCCGAAGAATACCTGCGAGCCCCGCCCGCGCCGAAAGCTCGTCAAATCGAAGCCCTTCGCCACCTTCGAACAGCAGCACGTCGACGCCGCGCTCTTGGGCCGCCTTTCGCAGGGACCCGTCGCGCAACTTGGAAATCATGACGACCGGCGCGCCGAACGCATCGGCGTATCTGATCGTCGCATCCGAGGCCGGAGACACTCGAATCTGAGGCAGGTTGGTGCGGTGAATAGCGGCAGAATGAAGATCGATACCGAGATCGGAACGCTCAACAATTTCAGTCATGAATATATGTGCGAGGCGGCCCGCCAATGATCCGCCCTCGCTGCCAGGAAAAGAACGGTTCAGGTCACGCCTGTCTGGAAGGTATCTCGATTGGGTCATGAAGCCGAACGCGTTCACGATTGGCACAACCAGCAACGTGCCCGCGATCTTGTCGAGTTGAGGTGCCCGTAGCAATCGCCGCGCGATTTCGACGCCAATCACCTCATCGCCATGAATTGCCGCGCTGACAAACAGGACTGGCCCTGGGCGGCGGCCGTGAACCACATGCACTGACATGCTGACCGGCGTATGATCGGACATCACGCTCACCGGCAGGTCCAGCGTAGCCCGCGTACCTGCTGGGACGGTGAAACCGCCGATTTCAAATGGTTCGCGCATAGCCGTTATCCGCGCCCTCTGGTCTTGGTATTTCCCTTGGCGGCGTTCTTTTCCAGAAACTCGATGATCTTGCCTGCAACATCAATACCAGTTGCCTTTTCCACCCCTTCAAGTCCGGGTGAGGAGTTCACCTCCATGACAACTGCCCCATGATTGGCGCGCAGCATATCTACGCCGCAGACGTTCAGCCCCATCGTCTTGGCTGCGCGCACGGCGGTAGAGCGTTCCTCGGGTGAGATCTTGATAGGTTGGGCACTTCCACCCCGATGCAGGTTGGATCGAAACTCGCCTTCGGCTCCTTTTCGCTGCATGGCTGCAATCACGCGCCCACCCACCACGAGCGCACGAATATCCGCACCGCCCGCTTCCTTGATGAATTCCTGCACCATGATGTTAACTTTCGCGCCGCGAAAGGCCTCGACCACAGATTTTGCCGACCGGTTGGAGTCGGCAAGAACCACCCCGATGCCCTGTGTTCCCTCCAGCAGCTTGACCACCAGTGGAGCGTCGCCCGCGAGTTTGAGAACTTCGCCGGTTTGCTTCGGATCGTGCGCGAAGGTGGTAACCGGCAGGCCAATGCCGTCCCGCGCCATGAGTTGCATGGAGCGCAGCTTGTCGCGCGATCTGCCAATCGCCACTGACTCGTTGAGTGGAAAGACCCCCATGATCTCGAACTGCCGCAGCACGGCCAACCCATAGAATGTGACCGATGCTCCGATCCGGGGGATCACCGCGTCATAGCGCCCAAGCTTCTTGCCGTCATAGTAGACCTCGGGGCGGCGTGAAGCGATGTTCATATAGCAGCGCAGCGTGTTCACTATATCAAGCTCATGTCCGCGCTGCTCTGCGGCTTCTTTCAGACGACGGTGGGAGTAAAGCTCTGGATTCCGAGCCAGCATGACAAATTTCATTGGCGTTGTCCCTCCGGGTCCTTGCGTCTGGCTTTCTTTTTGATCCCTGTTGGAGCTTTTCCGGAACCCAGCAGATAGGAGTGACCCGGATCGACTAGAATCCCCCGCCTGCGAATGGCGGTGCGGCCAAGGATCAGATCAAATTCCATCTTTGCACGGTTGGCCAGAGAGACGTCGATCTGCCAACGATGCCGTCCAAGCAAAAGCTGCGTTCTCACGATCAGTCGACGTTCGGGGACGCCACCTGTGTTCTTGATCTCACGTTCGTCGACAACCCTGGTTCGAACCCGGTTTGGTGAACGGTGGTTTTGGACTGGTATCATGAACTCGACCCATCGCTCGCCGTCAATTTCAAACACTGTCTGGTCCACAGCATGGAGTGCTGCGGTTCTTGCACCGGTGTCTATCTTGGCCGGGATATTCTCTATTCCGAAGTCGGGCAGGCTGATGCGTTCACGCCAACCTATGATTTCTGGGTGTGAGGCACGCTTCACCATAGCATCTACTCTATGCAGTCATCGTTGGCACGTCTGTAGTTCACAAACGAATTGGCGCTCATCACGACATAAAACGTGTCCATGTCTATTAACACGTACCCAAGTTCAAAAAGTGCAACCGACAGTGCACGGATGTCTGTTTCGTATAAACGTCTACGCCCTGCGATCCGACGGACGAGCTTGTCCGGGATTCGATAGCGCCCATTTGGCTTACCGCCAAAGTCCTGATCATAAAGTTCGGCCAGGCGTGCGGCGGTTATAGATATCCAGTCATGTTCAAGCATGATTTTTAACTATATTGACGAAAAAAATTTGTCTATAGGCAAAAATAATCTGCTATAGAGCTTTCACTGGCCAGAATCTCCACCAATGAAACGAAGATGAGAGACACCGATACTATCCCGAGGGAACTGGAAACGCAGTTGCAGCAAGCCCTGGCAGAGCGTGACGGGGCTGAACTCGCACAGCTGCTTGATCCGCTTCCGTTGAGCGATGCCCTGCGTGAACTGCTCAATCTGCCAGTAGAGCAGCGGAGCGCCGCACTATCTTTGCTGCCACCGGAACTAGCTGCCGAACTTGTCGAAGAGGCGCCGAACGCGATGGCGGTCGATCTTGTCGAGCGCATGGAGTCGGAGCAGGCCGCAGAGGTCATCGAAGAGCTGGATTCTGATGTTCAGGCCGATGTCATCGGAGAGCTTGAAGACGCAGACGCAGAAGCGATCCTTACCCGGATGGATCCTGAGGATGCCGCAGATGTTCGTCGGCTGGTGGAATATGAGGACGATGTTGCGGGAGGCCTCATGGTTGCCGAAGCCTTCACGTTTTCCGAGACCGATACAGTGGGAAGAGTGCTCAGGCGCTTCGCCAATGAAGAGTATGACCTTGAACGCTATCGGGGTCAGCATCCCTATGTGCTGGATTCGAATGGTGCCCCAATTGGCGTGGTCTCATTGCGCAGCCTCGTGTCCACACGCCGAAGCGCGCGTTTGACCGATATCATGGTGCCCCCAATTACCGTCCCAGCCAACATGCCGCTGGAGAAACTGGAAGACTTGTTCGATGAACACCCGTTTCTTGGATTACCGGTCGTTGAAGCGGACGGGCATCTGGTGGGTGTCGTCTCGCGGTCTGCCGTCGATGAAGCCCTGCTGGAACGTGCAGAATCGGCCAGCCTGAAACGCCAGGGTGTTTTCGGCGATGAACTTCGGTCGATGCCGCTCCCACTTCGGGCGAGGCGACGGCTTCAATGGCTCTCGGCCAACATTGTTCTCAATGTGATCGCGGCCAGCGTAATCGCCGCGTATGAACAAACCCTTGCCGCAGTGATCGCGCTTGCAGTGTTCTTGCCGATGGTGTCCGACATGAGCGGCTGCTCGGGCAATCAGGCCGTAGCCGTCAGCATGCGCGAGTTGTCCCTCGGCCTTGTCCGGCCCATCGACGCCATGCGTGTCTGGTTCAAAGAAGTGTCGGTCGGGGTGATCAATGGGTTCGTTCTCGGGCTTCTGATCGGCGTCGTTGCCTGGATGTGGAAAGGCAATCCGTTTCTGGGGCTGGTGATTGGTGGAGCACTTGGGCTCAACACCGTCGTCGCCGTGTCCATTGGCGGTATTCTACCATTGCTGTTGAAGCGTATCGGTCAGGACCCCGCCGTCGCCAGCGGCCCTTTATTGACGACTATAACCGACATGGCGGGGTTCTTCCTCGTCTTGAGCCTTGCAACCGCAATGATGCCACTTCTGGTTTGACGTTCTCCCGCACCCGAACCATCAGTTTGGTCGGGCGCATTCTTACGAGGAAAAAAGAATGACGATCTCAAGCATTGTCGAAGCACAGAATCTAAAAAGACGCCCATTCTGCGACGCTGACACAACCGTATTCGAAGCTGCGGTCGCGATTGCACTTTTGGAAGTGAATGCCCTCGCTGTACTTAAGAATGACAAGTTAGTCGGGATCATCACGGATCATGATGTGCTGCTGTGCCTCGCGGATTCAGGGTCCTCCTTTTACGAGCAAACCGTGAATGACTGGATGACAGAGAAACCAATCACATGTGCGACTGGTTCGAAACTTTCAACTGCTCTCAGTCTGATGGCGAAACACGACATTCGAAACTTGGTCGTCACTCAACGCGGCGAGCCTTATTCCGTCGTGAGCAGCAAAGAGATACTTGCACGGTTTCATGAGGAAGACGAATTGGAACTGAAAGTGTTGCGCGACAAGGCACGCAATACACCTGATCGATCAGTTGTTTGAGGGGTAAAGGCATTTGCGAATATGAGCAAAACCAGGAAGGCCGCCCGAACGACAGGTAAGCTGTATGCGCAGGTTGCAGCGCTACCTTTGAGATTGTCAAACGCTTCCAAGGTAGAGGTGTTGCTGGTGACGTCCAGAGATACAGGACGTTGGGTCCCGCCAAAGGGATGGGCGAACAAGAAAAAAAGTCCGTGGTCGTCCGCGAAGATCGAAGCCTGGGAGGAAGCAGGCGCTTTGGGCGCTATTTCCAAAACACCGCTTGGGACATTCGACTATTTCAAACTCCTCGATGACGGCACCGTAATAACTTGCCGCGTGACACTCTATCCGATGGTCGTGAAGAAACTCAGCAAGAATTGGAAGGAAAAACACGAGCGAAAAAGGTGCTGGTTCTTGCCAGAGCACGCGGCCCGGAAAGTGAGAGAACCGGAGTTGGGTGCAATGATTTCAAGTATCGAGGCTCCGCCCGACTGGTTGCTGACAGTGTTGAAGAAATACCCCAGTGTCCAGTGAGCACATATCTGCCCGCCCTGGAGTGTGACATAGTTTTGGATCAATCTGGAAAAGCATGACAGTGGTATAAAAGCATGACAGTGGTATCAGCGAAATGCCGGGCCATGGGCCCAGACGGTCAATGAGCGTCGTTGACCATGCTCCACTGGCGTCACCTGATGGAGCAGGAAGCTCGGGAAAATAGTCGCACAGCCCTGATAACGGCTGGCCGTGACCGCATAAGCACCGGGCATGATTTCCAGGTCACCACCGTCGTACATTCCCGGTTTGCTGAGCTGCACGACCAGCGTCAGCTTGCGTTTCCGAGCGGTCGGCCCATCCCCGATATCAGAATGCCATGCAAAATGGCCTCCAACTGATGCCTTGTAGCAGGCAATTTGCGGACTTTCGGCAAACTCTTTCAGGTCGAAGCCGAACTTGTCAGCATTGGAACGACGCACCACTTCAATCAGCCGCGCCATCACCCACTCTGTGCCTTGAACATCATCCAACCACGTCACATCTGCCCTGCGCAAGTTGTGGTCCTTGTTCTGCCCGACGAGCAGAGCCTCGTTCGTCGGGGCTGTTTTTGACTCAGCAACAATCTGCTCACATTCCCGTGCGGAAAATGCACCGGGAATCGAATGAACTTCCAACATTCTGAACACCATTTTTGATTGGTGCTGAATTTTGCCAATCCACGCTTATGCCGCTGCGCTGTTTTCGACCTAAGAGATCGAATGCGACGTAAAACTTCACGTAACTTCAATTGTTTTCATCCGGGTGATCAAGAGTAGGAGTATTTTGCGCACGGGGTCAGCGAAAACATAAGGTGCAGCGAATGACTGTTCATGGGACAGGCCATCGAGCGCTCTGTTGAGCCGCTCCCATTTTACTACCATATTCTGGCTATCGGACACATGATGAACGAGGAGTGGGAGCGGATGTTCGATGCCGCTAGCAAATCAGTGGTCAACGGTTCCAGCGTAGGACACGGCCTTTTGGCGGTTGCGTATGAAGGGATGGGAAATCGCGAGGCAGCGGGTGTCCATTTGGAGCGCATGGGCGCGGGCTGGCCTATGCTGGCTAGCGACCCCGCCAAAGCGCTAAAGGCGCAACATATCGATCCAGGGATAAGCGCGGCATTTATTGAAGGTTTAGAGCGAGCTGGTTGGGCGCCCGTCGCTCAATAACGCATGGTTAAGACTTCAAACAATGGATCACCCAATGGGCTTCTGTTGCCAATACATAGTGCTGACCGACTGCCTCCAATCGCGATACAATGCGAGCTGTTATGGGATTACACTGACCTGTTAAAAACTTGGGACCGGTGAAAATTCTCAGAATATTCGAAAGGTTCTGTTTCGTACGGACTACAGTGAACTCACGACGAAAAGCCGCTTAGTGGAGGAACAAGGGTGCCGAGTAAGTTCGATGGAGGAGTGCTCTCTTGGAGTACAGCGTTGGCAATTTGCACAACAGCCGTACTCGTCGTACTGCTTGGCGGTCAGGTCGTTGCGTTTGGTGGTATCGCGGCAGTCGCGGGTTTTTCAGCTGGTTTTTTAGGGTCTGTTTTTTCAAGTCTTGTTTCTAATGCCAGAACAATGGCGATGGTGATGGTGAGCATACTGGTATGCACACTCTTCCCGCTTCAGTGGATTGCCTTTCTTTGTGGTTTTGTCTTGATCAGCTGGGCTGCTTTTGAAGGGTACAAGTACGGTGGTTTTGCGACAGTTCCTGCATTGAACGGATTGCTCTTGTACTTACTGATCCCACCCGACGAGCGTATTGCCGTTCATGTTTTGGTTTTTCTAGCCGCGGCAACAGTCGGTAGTTTGCTCAGCGCTTGGCTTAACTTGGCGGGATCAGCAATACGACCCCCCATGTCTTTCAAGGAAGCAATTTCTGTCTGGCTATTCTTAATTGTCGGCATGAGTTTGACGTCGTTTCTCGCTCACGTAATTGGAAACCAAAAATCCTATTGGCTTTCGTTACTGTTCGTATTCCGCGTCTTGGCTCCACTTCAAAAAGTGCCTGATGCTGCATTGCGGTTTGGGGTTGGCGTGGCGCTTGGGTCTTTGGCAGCCCTATGTTTCGAGTTCAGCGGCTTGTCGCACCAAGTCTTATTGATCCTCGGGTTTGCTTCCGCTGTCATAGGCGTGCACAAAATCGGTGGTAACACGCTATGGACCGCGATGTTCTTTACTGTTGCCACTCTGTTGGTGACGGCCCCAACGATTGAGTTTGCGGTGTTCCGAATAGAAGCCGCGGCGATGATAGTCTTTGTAGTCGGAGGGCTATCATTCCTGATCAGTTGGTGTTGGGAACAGATAGAAAGTCGTTCCGAAAACTAAAACCGCAAATCTTCCCCCTTTTTGATGCCCCCAACGTCTTCTTCGGAAAATGACCTCATGGCAGATGCGGGCTGATCATGATATTCTGTTGTGCCTCGCCGACTCCGGCTCTTCATTTTATGAACAAACTGTTAGCGATTGGATGACCGAAAAGCCTGTCACTTGCGCTTCAGGATCCAGCTTATCAAAGGCTCTTAGCCTTATGGCAAAACACGGTTACAGGAACCTTGTTGTCACACGCGGAGGGGGTCCGTTTGCGGTCGTCAGCAGTAAAGAAATCCTCGCGCGTATTCACGACGATGATAAAGCTGAACTGGAAGCGCTGAGGGAAATGACCCATTACACATCGGATTGATCGCATACCTGATACCTTTCAAAAGATGAACGCGCTTTGGTATTCTTAGTGTTCATTGCGCCTTGTTCTGCCGGAAACCAATAGTGGCATAGGTCGCTAAACCATCTATGGTCTGTCCAGTTTAGGGGATAGTCCGCGAGCAATCTTTGGTATGCATTGGCTTCCCAATCGACGCAAAATAGGATTGCCAATGAACACACAAACAGTCACTCCCATCTGCGCGTTTGATATAGTAGCTGGCCAAGCAGTCCACGTCTCTTCAGAGTGGCCAGAACCCTTTGCAAGGCAGCAAAACGGTTACCGCTGGATTCATTTCGACCTCGCCGACAGCGGCTTAAGGCAATGGGCACACGAACAATTGCCAAACATAGCCGCGCAGGCATTGCTTCAATCGGAAACGCGACCACGATGTGATATGCACGACGATGGCATCATCTTGAACCTACGCGGCGTTAACCTGAACCCTGATGCGTCTCCGGAGGATATGGTTTCTCTAAGGCTCTGGGCTACGGAAAGAGCCATCGTATCTGCCCGTGTGCGCAAAGTCTGGGTAGCAGACCGTCTTCGTCTAAAAGCCGAAAGCGGTATCGGGCCAGAAAGTGTTGGTGCATTTTTGGCAGAACTTGCTGCGGGGCTCACAAAGCGGATTGAGGCTGTTTCGCTTGAACTTGAAGACGAGACAGACTCTCTCGAAGAGATCGGGCTTACAGGAAATGAAATCAAACCAGAGCGCATTGCGCGATTGCGGCAAACGGTGATCAAACTTCGGCGCTATATCAGTCCGCAACGCGATGCGCTCGATGCTCTATCCTCACTGAGAAGTAGCGTAATTCACAGCGACGCATCTGTATTGGTCAATGAAACCGCGAACCGCACTCGCCGTACGCTTGAGGAACTGGATGCAAGCCGGGACCGGTTGACAGCGCTTCAGGAGCAAATGAACGCCGAGCACGCGAATGCGCTTGCTCGAAACGGCTATCTATTGTCCGTCGTGGCAGCAATCTTTCTGCCACTTGGATTTCTGACTGGTCTATTTGGCGTGAACGTAGCTGGTATGCCCGGCTTGAACGCGCCCTTTGCCTTTTGGGCGCTGATGCTGGCTTCGGTTGCCATCGGAATTGCACTTTACATTGTGTTCAAACTCTCGAAGTGGTTGTAGTTAAAGTAGGTTGCCAAAGATTGACCAAACTGCTGGACCGAATGCCCTGAATTCCTTCGCAAAAACGTGTTTGCAAGCAAAATAGCTTCTCATTTCCCAGTTTGACATTAGGCTGGAACCGATGTTCCGACAGCTCTTACCGATATCAGCGCTGCTTCTTGGATCAGGGCTTCTTCTGTTCGCGGGTGGTGTCCATGGTCTGATACTTCCCGTTCGTGGCTCTTTCGAAGGTTTTTCCGCCAGCTCTCTGGGCCTTTTAGGAACGGGGTGGGCAGTTGGCTATGTAGCAGGATGCCTTGTTGCACCAAGGCTTGTTGGGGCAGTAGGACATATTCGAACCTTCGGCGTAATGTGTGCCCTCGCCGCCGTAACGATCCTTTTCCAGGCTGTGGTAGTAGAAACGTGGGCGTGGATACCGTCGCGCGCAGTTTCAGGATTTTGTTTTGCAGGCGCGGCAATGATCGTCGAGTCATGGCTCAACGATAAGGTTGAACCCAATACGCGTGGTACAGTCTTTGGCGTCTACACGATGGTTAACCTGGGTGCGGTGACAGCCGGTCAGATGGCTATCTCACTGGGAGATGCAACGGGTTTCATTTTCTTTGCCGTAGGCGCGATGGTGTATTGTTTGGCGCTTATACCAACTGCCCTGTCAACCTCGGCATCGCCAGCACCCCTGACATCTGTGCGTCTCGATCTACCGGCGTTGTGGCGAAACTCTCCAGTTGCGGTCGCCGCGGTCTTTCTTGTTGGCATTTCAAATGCAGCATTTGGGACCCTAGCTGCGGTGTATGCGGATCGCGTTGGGTTATCACTTACTGCAATAGCTTTGTTCGCGAGTATTCCGGTTTTGGCCGGAGCTTTTGCACAGGTCCCAATTGGATTTGCAAGTGATCGAATGGACCGGCGTAAAGTCTTGCTGTTTACAGCGGTTGTGGCTCTCGCTTCGGACCTGGCTTTCGTCCTTCTTGCGCCGGAGTCTCGCGTCATGAACCTTGCTTTGGTTGGGATGTTTGGCGCTGCAATTTTTGCGATGTATCCAATCATCGTTGCACATGCGAACGACCATGCACCGCCGGGCACCTCGATTCAGGTTTCAGGCGGGTTGCTGATGGTCTACGGGCTGGGATCGATTGCCGGGCCGCTGATAGCAGGTGTAGCAATGACTGGATTAGGGCCACAGGGCCTATTCATGACAACTGTGGCAGCGCATTGCCTGATGATCGTGTTTACGGTCTGGCGGATTATGGCCAAGTCAGCCGTACCTGAAAGTGAGAAGACCGCATTTCGCGTCAGCGCTCCTGCAAGGGTGGTTACGCCTGAAACTGCCGTCCTTGCTGTCGGTGAAGATGAAGCAATTTCGCTTGCTGACGCTGAGAGCGAGTTGGGCTCCAGTCCCGATGTGAAGGGTAGCCTGGCGCCAAGAATTAATGCTGAAGAAAGCCCTTCCTAATCTTCCCCTATGTGTTCGCGGCGCGCTAGGTTGGTCAACTACCGACGCGAGGGTGAGAATTGAACATCACCTTAATCAAACATGGTTTTCGCTTGGTGCTCTGTGGATGTTCCTGTCACTCATCCACAACACGAAACTCACCGGAAGGCGCATCAGTAGGTGGTTCTTCAAACTCATTGGAAATCAGACCGCGACGGATGAGTTCTCGAATGGCGGCCGCTCTGGATGGCAATCTGTTCTCGAACCGCCAATCATCGATGGTTTTAAGCTCTTCGAGGTCGAGCATCAGTTGTAGTTTTTCCGTGCGCTTTGGTGGTCGATTTTGATCAGACACTGGTATGACCTCAGTAGCTTACGTCAGTTACTCCAAGCATGTATGGCAATGGGCCTGTGTGTCTACATCAATCTTGGCATGTTGTGCCGGATACCCAGGATCATGAAGCGCCCCATGATGTGTCGGATACCTATATTAAGTATATGATTTTATTTGAAATTTTATGAATCGCTCTTAGGTTTTACTCCGCAAGCAACGAAACGGAGTGAAAATGATACAGCAAGTCTTGAAGTCTGAAGTTCAGGAAGAAACCAACGACACAGGCATCGACAAAAACGCCTGGATCGCCAACGCGGTGACGGAAGTACTGGCCGATACCATGGTCCTGATGGTGAAAACACAAGGCACACATTGGAACGTCGTGGGTCCGCTATTCCTGCCGATCCATGAACTGACAGAGCGTCAGTATCGCGACCTGTTCGAAGCTGCGGATGAATTGGCCGAGCGGGTGCGTGCGTTGGGTCAGGTGGCACCGATCTCGTTCACGGACATGGTTAGCCAAGCCAAGCTGACCGAAGAAGAGACGGTTAAAGATGCAGAGGGGATGATCAAACAATTGGTTGCAGACCACGAAGAGATTGCCCGGAACCTGCGTGAGACTGCCGCTACCGCAGCCCGTTATGGCGATGGAGCTACGGAGGATCTGATGAACGCCAGGATGGCGAAGCATGAGGAAGCGGTCTGGATGCTCAAGGCAATTGTTGCGGCCTAATGGATGGCTCCCCTCGATCTGAACCACCGTTTGAGAAGAAAGGAAAAATGATGACACGTGTTGGGTACGAGAAAAAGGCACAGCTGCAACTGGACAGTTGGAACGCCCAGATTGATGTTCTCGAAGCCAAGCTGAAGGTGGCTGAAGCGGATGCCAAACTAGAGCTCGAGGAACAGCTCAGCAAGCTCTACAAGGCAAGGTCTGACGCAGAGGCTCAACTGAATGATTTGAAGTCGACCAGCGACGAGGCCTGGGAAGATGTCAAAAAGGGCTACGAGGCTGCATGGGACGAAATGCAGAGTGCTTTGAAAGAAGCGGCCGACCGGTTCGCATAGAGCTGTGTTCGCTAAAGAAGCTCGTGTCGAGAATGGGGAACGGAATGCAAACACCTAAAGAATTAGTGAGGTACTTTCGCGGGTTCCTAACTATCCCTGCCGCCATCAGTCTTTCAGGGCTTTTGGTGGCTGGGATTGTCTTCAAAACGGAGCAAGCGCTCGTGAGTTGGGGTTGGCCCGCTTCCGATTGGATCAGAGTGTCCAATAGCACTGCGAGCGATGTACTGAGCGCAATCTCGGCAGCATCCATGTCCGCGTTGGTCATGGTCTATTCCATTGTTTTGCTGGTCTACACCTTGGCAGCAGGATCTATTGGGCCCAGGCTCTTGCAGCGCTTTGGCGAAGACAGGGTAAATCAGGTTGCAGTTGGCTCACTTGGAGCGACGTTTTTATACAGCTTGTTGATCTTGTGGCTGATACGCGATGACACATCCGTCAATTTGGCCGTCGCGATTGGAATAGTCTATTCGATCATCTCAGTTCTTTTGCTGTTGCTCTTCGTTCATACTGTTTCGACGCGCGTAACCATTGATCAGGAGGCGGCGCGGATTTCTGAAGCCTTGGATCGCCAAGTGAGCGCCGCAATCGAAAACAGTGCAGATATTCCGTCTTCAGAGGCAGTCCCTGAGGAGGGAGACAAGCGCCAAGTCTCGGCCGCGGGCACTGGATATGTGAATTCGATCAATACCGAAGGTCTGGTGAGTGCGGCCAAGGAAGCAGGGGCAGTCGTCGTTTTTGATGTGCAGCCAGGTGACTTCATGGTTCCAACGGACACTTTGGCCAATGTTTATGGTGATAGTGACGAGAGCCTGAATGATCTAGTGCAAGCGGCAGCTCCGTTGATCCCCGCGCGAGATCCTAATGGAGATATCCGTTTTTCTGTCCACCTCCTCATTGAAATCGCGCTTCGGGCTTTGTCGCCGGGTGTAAATGACACGTTTACCGCAATTGTGTGCATCGACCGTCTATCAGCATCTCTGGCTCGAGCGTGGTCATCCAAGCTCTGCACGGGTGTGTATCGGGATGACGACGGAAACGCGCGGGTGATTTACCCGTCCATCACGGCTGAGGCACTGTTTCAAGACTCGATGCCAGCTCTGCGACGCGCTGCCCGGGGCAATGGCCTCGTAACGGCCGCCCTTATTCGAGCTTTGGTGCGCATCGCGGAGGCAGCTCCAGAAAAAGATTTGTGGGCTGTTATGGAAGAACTATCTGGCGTCAGAGATGAGACGCGAGAAAGTGATATGCTAAAGCGCGATATTGATAAGTTTTGCGGCCAAGTAGAAACCGCAATTGAACGATTTTAGTCAACCGTCCTGGACCTTTGCAGTCCAGTTCGGCTGGGGGGTGGTTTGTGAGTGGGCCATCCCCCAACTTATAGAGAAATTTTAAGGCGCGCGCTCGGCTTCAAGTTCAGAAAGACAACCGGTGGGCCTCAAAAGAAATCGACAGCTTTGTTTACTTCTCGGGATATTCAAAGTCCATTTGTGAATGGCCGCTTCGGGCTGCAAACAGTCCATTGGATAGGGCTTGGGAAAAGGCTTTGCGAACCAAATTTGGAACGCTCTAGTGAACTTTCGCCAGATTTCTGTTATTTTCGTCATTCCTAAGCAAAGAGAATTCAATGCCGACGGTTAGCCTAAACGGTGCACAGATCCACTACGATGATACGGGTGGCAAAGGAGAGACGGTCGTCTTTTCTCATGGCCTTTTGTTCAGTGGAGCGATGTTTGAAGCGCAGGTTTCTCAACTACGAGATCGCTATCGGTGCATTACATTCGATCATCGAGGGCAAGGCAGGAGTGGCGTTACGGATGCCGGTTATGACATTGACACACTCACTTCGGACGCAGCTGCACTGATCAAGCATCTGGATGCAAAGCCGTGCCATTTTGTTGGACTAAGCATGGGCGGATTTGTCGGGATGAGATTGGCCGCGCGGGAGCCAAGCCTGGTCAAAACACTGACCCTGCTTGAAAGAAGCGCCGATCCTGAAGATTCCCAAAACGCTCCGCGCTACAGAATGCTGAACTTTGTGGCACGATGGATTGGACTATGGGCTGTCATTGGACGGGTGATGCCAATTGTGTTTGGCCGCACGTTTCTCGAGGACACTGAACGCGCTGAGGAAAAAAACCAGATGGTCCAAGGCTATTTCGGGAAATGATCGGATCGGCATTACACGTGCAGTCAAAGGCGTGATCGAACGGGCGGGCTGCATTGACCTCCTCGCTAACATTAAAGTTCCCGTCGGGATTGGCGTCGGGGACGAAGATGTGGCGACGGTTCCCGAAAGGTCCGAGCGCATCCATCGAGAAATCAAGAGTTCTGAACTGGTGGTGTTTCGCAGAGCGGGCCACTCGTCTTCCATTGAAACGCCCGGCCAGGTGACGGAATTAATCGAACGCACAATCCGAAGAGCGAACCGCCAAAAAAACTGAAGCTGATGAGCAGTTGGCTGCCAAGATCGGCACTCGAGCTACCGCAAGCGATATTGGCTTGGCTATGCATTGCAAAGGCGGGTCGGCGTTTTACGCCTCGAGCCCAGATGAAAACCTGATTTCCAAGTCGTGCAGTCGTCTATTGGCACATCAGGCGAGTCTCGCTTCCGAAGCTTACGCCTTCGCCCGCACCTTTAGCCGTGGAGACCTGTATGGTTTCATCCACCAAGGCATCGAATCCTAGAAGCGCAAGGTCGCTGGTTTGTGTTGGACCGACTTTGCAGGGGTTCGCTGACGCATAGCCGCGCCTCAACGAATGATTGCCAAAAGCCTAATGGAATTGAGCGTTATGTGACGATTTCGTAAGAAAAGACCTCTAAGTCTTCCTCAAAACCCCGCAGAGAATGCCGCCCCAATTTTTGCGGCTCTTCAGATACCAAGTTCACAAAATCGCCCGTTGCTAAAAGCCGCGCCTCAAGTTTTCGCGTCAGGCCCTCTAACCTGCTGGCTATAGCGACTGATGGGCCGGTTACCGTAAAATCCAAGCGCTTTTCAGTGCCAACATTTCCGTAGACAGCCGCCCCAGTGTGCAAACCAACCCCAAATTCAGCACGGTCTGATGGATCAAGTTCTTCATTCCTTTGGAACGCTTCACGCGCCGCGGACAGGGCTGCTTCGCACATGTCTTCGGGTAGTCTTCGTTGACCATCAAAAGGAAAGATCGCAAGCAACCCATCGCCAACGAATTTAAGAACCTCTCCGCCGTGATCGTGTACCGCCCCACCGACACAATCGAAGAATTGGTTAACCGTCGCGACATATTTTTCCGATGACAAGCGCTGGCTCAACGCCGTTGAGCCGCGCATATCGCTGAACAAGAGAGCACAGTCAATTATGCTGACATCTCCCCGGGCTATTTGACCGTTCAGTACGGATCGACCGGACAACTTGCCTAGATAGACCTCCATCAACTCAGCTGCCAAGAACTGCTCCGACAATACACGCGCTGCACCAAGCAAAGGTAAAGACAGCCGCGACAGACCATCTACCTCACGGTCTGTGAAGCCAGAGCGACGCTTTGTAGCAAAAGACACAGACGCGCCCAAAGCCCACTCCAACTCTCCGTCAAAGACAACAGTACGATTGCCGAATGGTGCACTGCATACGACATAGTCGGTGACGCCTGCTTCAGCGAGTTTTCGGAATAGCGGAAATTTGTCACGGGTCGCTTGATCAGTCAGATTTGCTCGCATGAAAGGAAACTTGATTGTGCCGTTCGCAAGTCCGTCCGCCAAGTCCCATACTTCCTTATTAAAGTGCTGTTTCGCAATCTCATTGGCCAATTTCGAATTCTCTCCGAAGGGTGCTTTGTCGAAGAGATCAGCCGTTACTGAGCTGCGTGGAAGAACAGTCCATTCAATACGATGGTTTGATGCATCCCAAGTTGCATCGAGCAATCCAATTACAGGGTGCATCATCAGGCGACCCAAGGAAACACGCGTGACCGGCACGCCACCATCGATCAGCCTGTTACTTAACTGCTCGACTAGTCCACCAAGGTCAGCATCAAAAAAGGCCAGCTTTTGCAGCCAATCTGCAATGCGGTCGAAAACATCCGCCATAACTTACACCTCCACCATCATCTTGTTACAGCCGAAAGCTCGTGTCATTCGGTTTGTCTTCGAACGCTCAGCTCTCTAGCGATGGGTTTGCAAATTCTCACGCGCGTTCGCTCGCGATATTGGCCAAAGCCCGTCAATTTTTCGAGCTAAGAAAAAGTGCCAGGCGCGACAGTCGATTGAGAAACGTGACTATTCAACTCTAAATTACTCTTTCCTAGGGCCTGTGCAGCGGTGCAACTAATGGCCGCTTTGTCCGCATTGCAGACGTTCAAGCAAGTTGCAGCGAGCGACCGCTAAGCGGACAAAGCCGCCGTTAGCCGCACTGCAGGGTTCAAAGACCTTCAGAGTGTCTGCTTGGCGAACAGAGCCGCCATCCGCTCAGCATAAGCCAACTACCGCTCTAAGCCCAGACCGGACATTCAAAACAAGACTTTGCCAATGTGGCTTTACGGAGGAAAGCGGTCATCTATTCAAGCCCCACTTGGTTATGCAAACTGCCCGAGCTGCCAATTGCCTCCTTCCCATGCTGGGTTGTCTGAGCCTACACGGTAGGCGTTAGTCAGTTCACGTAGAGAGATTTGCACCTGCGAAGCCGAGTGCCAGCATCAGAGATGACACGGCTCCAAGCCAAGCTGCAGCAACGCGGAAAGCAATTCCAACCCAAGGTTTCTTAAAGCGTTCTCTGACCCACAAGGACCCCCCCAATAGATACAAAAGACCAACATTGGCCCCGACTAAGGAGCCGGACATTGTGAACAATCTGTCTCTTAACGGCCCTGGCTCCGGGACAGACGCGTCTCCTATCAGAAATGCTCCGACGCAGACCAGTGCGATTGCAAACGGCAACAGTTTTTGGGGAAGAAGCGCGGCCGTCGAACACGCGGCAAAGGCGATTGCAAACATTTTTGCGTCGAGTTCTTCAAATCCGAAAGCTAAAACGAGGCCCGCAATATTCGCCACAAAAAAGCTGGGAAGCAGCCATTGCACCTGTTCCGGTTTGAACCCACCACCAAGCAAAGCAAGGCCCATAATGAGAAGCGCCTGCGGCGGTGTCGAAAAGGGGTGGATCAGCCCGACATAAAAGCCCTCAATACCGGGAAAGGCACTATGGGCCGAGGCAGGCCCCGCGACCAAAATCGCAAGTGGATAGCAGATTAGTCTGCACTTTTTCATTCTCTTAGGCTACACCGGTAAGAAACGCGATCCCGGCAAAAGCGATCAAGCCACCGGCACCCCTCACAGCAACTCTACCTGCAGGCCAGCGAACAAGCAGTCCGAATGCGATCCCAGTAAGGTGAAGCAACCCTGTCGAGATTACAAAGCCGACTGCATATGCAAATGCGTTTACCGTGGCCGGAAGTTCGGTGCCGTGCGCGTAACCATGAAAAATTGCAAAAGACCCCACAATAACCGCACATATCCAAATCGGCGGCTTGACAGCAAAAACGATCATTATTCCCAGTACAACAGCGGAAAGAGCAATGCCTGTTTCTATAGCAGGGATTGGAATACCGATAATTCCTGCTATCGCCCCGAAGGCCATGACCAAAGGAAAAACAACCGGCAAGATCCAGATTGCTGGCGCACCAAGAAACGCACCCCAGATACCAACTGCGACCATTGCAGCCACATGATCCCAACCGAGGATTGGATGCGTAAATCCTGCGACAAAGCCTCCACCATACCCCTCGCCAGAGTGGGCTTGCGCGGCAAAAGCAGTGAAAAAGTAAATCAAAGATATAGTGAGAAAACAGTAAGCTAAACGAGTTGGCAAAACGAACTCCTCATTCAAACAATCTACTGCAATTGTTAAGTCACGCATTCGAATAACTCAACATGACGTCAATGGTAAGTTTCGGCTTGAAGTAATCACTCTCTGCGGTGTGCGGATCGGCTGATTGCAGCCTAAATACTGACCTTCGATGAGCCAATTATTTCGCGCAGTCGCCCATGCCAATTGGACGGGAACGGATAGCGGTCATTGTTGGTGGTCATTCCGAGGCCTTTCGCCTGAAGGTCTGCATTGAGTGGCAGCGGACGTTCGCTGAAATCTTCTGAACGACCGAAGTGCGGACTAATCTGCCGTTGGTGTGTTCTGCTCGAACCACCGCTTTGTGCACTTTGCAAACGCGGCGAAAACACCTCGGGAGGATTGCAAATCTGGCAGCGAGACTAGGGCAGTGTGGCAATCGCTTCTAAAACCGAACACTTATCAAGCCTCTGAGAAGCGCAATTCCCGTCAGCGCTATCTGGGTTTTCTTATCGGTACGGGAAGCTTGATTTTTGCGGTTTGTTTTCGTCTCGCCTAAGTAATAGACACTTGATGCGATGTTTTCTGGGAGAGTGGCTGTCCTCCTAAAGTCCCGGGTCGCTTACGTTTAGAAATTCAGCACCGAGTTGAACGATTGACATGCATTTGCGGTTGGTATGCTATCCACAACCATAACGTTCGCAGAAATTTGCGACACAGTATCGTGAATTCAATGCGGTTAAACGACTGCAATATGGGAGAAAATGATGAAAAAACCAATACTCGTACTGGCGCTGTTGATGACGACGACGTCTTTGGCCACTGCCGAAACCCTGCGTTGGGCGCGCTCGGGCGATGCGCTGACGCTTGATCCGCATTCGCAGAACGAAGGGCCCACCCATACCGTGCGCCACCAGATGTACGAACCTCTGATCATCCGCGACACATCTGGCGCGTTCGAGCCCGCATTGTCCACCGACTGGAACCCCAGCGAAAGCGATCCGAATGTCTGGGTGTTCAACCTGCGTCAGGGGGTGAAGTTCCATGACGGTGCCGATCTTACCGCAGAAGACGTGGTGTTCAGCATCAATCGCGCGAAACAGCCGAACTCGGACATGAAAGAACTGATCAACTCGATTGTCGAGGTGCGCGCGGTCGATGACCATACGGTCGAGATCGTGACCGACGGTCCGAACCCGATCCTGCCTGCAAACCTGACCGACCTGTTCATCATGGACAAAGGCTGGACCGAAGCGAACAACACGGTCGATGTTCAGGATTTTGAAGGCGGCGAGATCACCTTCGCGACTACTAACGTGAACGGCACTGGTCCTTACAAGCTGGTCAGCCGCGAACCCGACGTAAAGACCGTCATGCATCGAAACGAGGATTATTGGGGCCGCGATCAGTTCCCAATGGCAATCAGCGAGATTATCTACACGCCCATCCAGAATAACGCGACGCGCGTCGCGGCTATGCTGTCCGGCGAGGTGAATTTCCTTCAGGACATGCCGGTTCAGGACTTGGAACGGGTAAACGCTGCGGATGGCCTTGTAGTCAAACAGGCGCCGCAGAACCGGGTGATCTTTTTCGGGATGAACCAGGGCGCAAATGATATCGAAGCCGACAACGTCGATGGCAAGAACCCCCTTGCAGATGTGCGCGTACGTCAGGCGATGTCCAAGGCGATCAACCGCGATGCCATCAAGCAGGTGGTCATGCGCGGTCAGTCGCAACCCGCCGGGATGATTGCACCGCCCTTCGTGAACGGCTGGACGGCTGATATGGACGCCGAAAGCAGTACTGATGTTGAAGCAGCAAAAGCGCTTCTGGCTGAAGCGGGCTATCCTGATGGCTTCTCAATCCGTCTTGACTGCCCCAATGATCGATACATCAACGACGAAGGTATCTGCCAGGCGGCCGTCGGGATGCTTGGTCAAATTGGCATTACCGTGAATCTGGATGCCAAACCCAAGGCGCAACATTTCCCGCTGATCACCGATGGAAAGACCGACTTCTACATGCTGGGCTGGGGCGTTCCGACATACGACTCGGAATACATCTTCAACTTCCTGGTTCATGGCCGTGAAAGTGACATCGGTACCTGGAACGGCACTGGCTTTAATGATGATGAGCTTGACGCCAAGATCAAATCGCTTGCCTCAAACACAGACCTTGTTGCCCGCGACCAGGACATAGCCGACATTTGGCGTGTAGTGCAGGATGAGCAGCTGTACATCCCGATCCACCATCAGGTGCTGAACTGGGGCATGGCTGAAAATCTGGCCATCGAGGTCGATCCCGAGGATCAACCCATGGTGAAGCACTTCGGTCTGAACTAAGCTGAGCGGCGGGCCTCGGGATGCGGGGCTCGCCGCCACATATGTGGGAGCTATTATGAGACGTCTGACCACTGCCGCGCTAATGTGTGCGCTTGCGTTACCCGTATCAGCCGAAGAGTTCACGTTTGCGGTCACGACCGACCCGCAAACGCTGGACCCGCATGCAGTCAATTCCGCCCCCGTTTTGGGGTTTCTGAATAACGTCTACGAAGGGCTCGTCCGTCGGGGCAAAGATATGTCCATCGAACCGGCGCTGGCGACCAGCTGGGAGACCATTGGTGACGGCGCAGGCTGGCGGTTCAATCTGCGGGAAGGCGTGACGTTTCATGATGGGTCTGAGTTCAACGCAGATGATGTGATATTCTCGTACCAGCGTGCCTCGGATGAAAATTCGGATACCCGTAGCTGGTTCGCTCCGGTCAGCGAGGTGGTGAAGGTCGACGACTACACCGTTGATGTCATGACGACCGCGCCCAATCCGATCTTTCCAGACAGCATCGCCAACTGGATGATCCTTGATAGCGGGTGGGCCGAGGCGAATGACGCCACATTGCCTGACAAAGAGGCTGGCAACCACGCGACACTGAACGCCAACGGCACCGGCGCATTCCGTGTCACTGCGCGAGAGCCGGGTTTGCGCACCGTTCTGGAACCATTTGACGGTTGGTGGGGTGAGGCAGAGCATAACCTGACCCGCGCTGAACTGGTGCCCATCCAGAATCCTGCAACAGCGCTGGCGGCGTTACTGTCGGGTGATGTGGACTTTATCAATCCTGTCCCAATTCAGGACGTCGCCCGGTTGCAAGGGAACCCGGACGTAAAGGTCATTCAGGGTATCGAAGCGCGCGTTATCATGCTGGGCTTTGATCAGCAGGAGGGCGCAAGCGAAGCAGGGCAAGGCAGTTCTGATCTGTTCCGTGACCCGCGCGTTCGTGAGGCCGTAGCCAAGGCCGTCAACGTGCCGGCCATCTTGCAAACCATCATGCGCGGCAACGCCGAGGTGGCGAGCCAACTTGTCAGCCCAGCAATGCGAGGGTTCTCGGTTGCAAACGCGGACCCGTATGCCTTCGACCCCGAAGGCGCGAAGGCGCTACTGGTTGAGGCCGGTGCTGAAGGCGCTGAAGTTAGCTTCAAATGTTCCAACAATCGCTACCTGAATGACGAGTCCGTCTGCCAGGCGATCACAGCCATGCTGACGCAGGTTGGATTGAAAGTAACACTCGATGCAATGCCCGTTCAGAACTACTGGCCGGAACTGCGGGCTGACAATTTCGACATGTATCTGCTGGGATGGTCGCCCGGGACTTTCGACGCCGAACATCCGGTGCGTTTTCTCGCCTCGACCCCCAATGAGGAAAAGAAACTGGGCTCTTGGAACTTTGGCGGTTACTCCAACGCCCGCGTGGATGAATTACTGCCAATGATCCAGTCCGAAATTGACGAAACCAAGCGTCAGGCGATGCTGGATAAGGTCGCAAGTATCTTGCAGGACGAAGTGGCCTATGTGCCCCTCTACGTCCAACCGCTGGTTTGGGGCGCGCGCAGCAATATCGAGTTGACGCAACGGCCTGATAACTTCTTCCTTCTGCGCTGGGTCACGGTCAACTAAATGCTGTCATACATTATCAGGCGTGTGGCCCAGTCGGCGCTGGTCCTTTTTGTTGTAGGCCTTGTTGCCTTTTCCATGTTCCGCTTTGTCGGCGACCCGATCGACAACATGCTGGGGCAGGAACGGACGATGGAAGATGTGGAGCGTCTGCGCAGCCAGTTGGGCCTCGATCAGCCGTTTCCGGTGCAATATGTGAAGTTTCTGAAAGAGGCCGTACAGGGCAATTTTGGCGTCAGCTTCCGTCAGGGCCGCCCGGTCGCCGAGATTTTGTCTGAACGCGCACCAGCAACGCTGGAACTGGCGATCGTCTCGGCTGTGTTCGCGATTGTCCTTGGCATCGCCCTGGGCGTTTTCACCGCCATCAGGCGGGATGGCTTTGCGGCGAATTTCATCATGTCGGCCTCACTGATCGGGGTGTCCTTGCCCACTTTCCTGATCGGCATCCTGCTCATTTATATCTTCTCGGTCGAACTTGGCTGGCTTCCCAGTTTCGGACGCGGAGAGGTCGTGGATCTGGGATGGTGGAGCACCGGTTTGCTGACCGCAAGCGGGCTTAAGGCATTGATTTTGCCTGCAATAACACTCGGTCTATACCAAATGACTCTGATCATGCGTTTGGTGCGGTCTGAAATGTTGGAAGTTCTCCGGCAGGACTATATCCGCTTTGCCCGCGCCCGTGGCCTGAGCGATCGGACCATAAACTTTCGCCACGCACTGAAAAACACGATGGTCCCGGTGATCACCATCATCGGCCTGCAATTGGGGGCCATTATCGCCTTTGCCATCATCACCGAGACGGTGTTCCAGTGGCCAGGCCTTGGCCTTCTGTTTATCAACGCAATCCAGTTCGTGGATATTCCTGTCATGGCGGCTTACCTGATGATGATCTCGGTCATCTTTGTTACCATCAACCTAGCGGTCGACATTCTCTACGCATTCATCGACCCGCGCCTGAGGGTCAGCGCATGAGTCGTGTAAGACGCATTCTGGACAGCGACCAGTTCTACGCCTTTCGCCGGTCGCCTGTGGCCATGGTATCGGCCGCGGTCGCGTTGGTTCTGATCCTCGCAACGATCCTGGCACCGCTGATTGCGCCGACGAACCCGTTTGACCCGTCCAGCCTGAACCTAATGAATGGCTTCACCCCACCGATGGAGCCGAATGCCTTTACCGGTGAAAGCTTCCTTATGGGCACCGACGATCAGGGGCGGGATGTGTTCTCGACCATCCTGTACGGGATGCGGATTTCGCTGTTTGTCGGGGTGGCCGCGGTTCTGTTTGCCATGGTTCTGGGGATCATTCTGGGCTTGCTGTCCGGCTATTTCGGCGGCTGGACCGAAACGATCATCATGCGCACGGCCGATGTGCAGCTGACTTTCCCGTCGATCCTTCTGGCCATGTTGATCTTTGGTATCGCAAAGGGCGTCACACCCGTTGAGTATCGCGACCAGATGGCGATCTGGGTGCTGATCCTTGCCATCGGCCTGTCTGACTGGGTGCAGTTCGCCCGTGTCGTCAGGGGCGCGACTTTGGTTGAGAAGAACAAGGATTATGTCGCCGCCGCGCGCATTATCGGGCAAAGCCCACTGACGATCATGCTGCGCCACATCCTGCCCAATGTGCTGTCACCGGTATTGGTGATCGCAACAATCTCACTGGCTCTGGCGATCATTGCCGAGGCGACGCTCAGCTTTCTGGGCGTTGGTGCGCCGCCTACGCAACCCTCGCTGGGTACCTTGATCCGCATCGGACAGGGTTTCCTGTTCTCGGGCGAGTGGTGGATCCTGTTCTTCCCGGCCTGCACTCTGCTGGCGCTGGCGTTGAGCGTGAACCTGCTGGGCGACTGGTTGCGCGATGTTCTGAACCCGAGGCTGAAATGACTGATCCCGTTCTTTCTATCCGCAACCTGACGGTGGAAATCCCGACCCGCCACGGCGTTTTCAAGCCGGTGGAGCACGTGACCTATGATCTGCATCCTGGCGAAATTCGGGGGGTCGTTGGCGAAAGCGGCGCTGGTAAATCCATGACCGGCAATGCTGTGATCGGCCTGCTGGACCCTCCGGCCCATGTGTCCGAGGGCGAGGTCTGGCTAAACGGTCGCAGGATCGACGAACTGGATGCAGAGGACAAGCGCAGAATCCGGGGCAAGGAGATCGGAATGATCTTTCAGGACCCGCTGACCTCGCTCAATCCGCTATTCACAGTGGGTCAGCAACTGGTGGAGACGATCCAACTGCACCTGGGCCTGTCTGCAACAGCGGCCAAAAAGCGTGCCATTGCACTGCTGGACCGCGTCTCCATCCCCGACCCGGCGGATCGGTTCAATCAGTATCCGCACCAGTTTTCCGGCGGGATGCGCCAGCGGGTTGTGATCGCCTTGGCCTTGTGCTCCGAACCCAGCGTCCTGATCGCGGACGAACCCACAACGGCCTTGGACGTGTCCGTTCAGGCGCAAGTACTGGACCTGATCAAGGAACTGGCGAAGGAGCGTCAGGTTGGAGTAATCCTCGTGACGCACGACATGGGTGTTATCGCCGACACCACTGATACGGTCACCGTCATGTATTCCGGCCAAGTGGTCGAAAGCGGCACGACCGATCAGATCCTTGGCGCGCCCACGCATGATTACACCAAATCCCTGATTGCCGCCGTGCCACGACCTCACACCAAGGTAGAACGCTTTCCGGTGGTCAGCTATGGCGAGCGGGCAAGAACCTTCAAGATTGATGATCTGGCGGCGCATTGGGACAAAACCGAGTTGTCAGAATCCGGTAAGCTGCTTGAAGTCGAGAACATCACGAAAACGTTCCTGCAAAAGGGCGGCCTGCTGCCATCGCAGCGGCGTTACTTCACCGCCGTCGATCAGGTCAGTTTCGACATTCGCGATGGTGAGGTATTTGGTCTTGTTGGCGAAAGTGGCTCTGGCAAGTCCACCGTCGCGCGGATGATCGGCACGCTGTATCCAGTGGACGGTGGCCGCGTGATCTTTGACGGTCAGGATGTGACGGCCATGGGAGCAGACTCCCTGCAGGCCTATCGCCGCCAAATTCAAATGATCTTTCAGGATCCTTTCTCCAGCCTCAATCCACGAATGAGGGTCGGGGACCTCGTGGCCGAGCCAATCCATCACCACAAAATCCTGCCCAAGTCCGCTATCGAACCGCGGGTGCGCGAATTGCTTGACTGGGTTGGGTTGGCCAAGGACGCGTGGCGTAAGTATCCACATGAATTTTCCGGCGGGCAGCGGCAACGCATTTGTATTGCCCGCGCCCTTGCAACTCAGCCCCGTTTTCTGATCTGTGATGAGCCGACCAGCGCCCTGGATGTGTCCATTCAGGCGCAAATCCTGAACATTCTCAAAGACCTGCAAGACTACCTCGGCTTGACTATGCTCTTTATCAGCCATGATCTCCCGGTCGTACGTCAGATGTGTGACCGAGTGGGCGTGATGCGTCATGGGAAGCTGCTTGAAGTTCAGAAGACGGACTCTTTGTTCGTATCTCCAGAGCATCCGTATACACGGGAACTTTTGGATTTGATGCCCCGGCTAAAGCAATTGGCGTAATTTTACCGACTTGGTCTTGCATCGGTTTTTTCAGAAGAAGTTGTTTGAAAGGTGCATGCGCAAACAATCAACGGTAGTTTAAACTCAAACACCGACTTGATATGGCTCCATCGCAAAGCATCTGGTCGATCCTGTAGGCCTAAGATTTTCTCAGGTTCAGATTTAAAACTTGGAGTGTTGGCTAAATCGACGGATTCCGCGTGAGTTGACCTTCAGGAATAATGTTCGCTACGTCAATTCCGCCCGGTTTGGCCACTTCTCAAGCAAGGGCTTTCGCATTCAACCTGCCGAACCCAAACTTAGTAACCCTTGATCGTACTTTCATAGAGAATGACCGCTATATTGGCTGCGAATGCAGCACATAGGTCAAGTACTGCAAAGCAGCTAAGGACTGCACTAATGTCAGCTCTCAGAGCAGTCGTTCGCTGCGCAGAGCATCAGTGACCGCTCTGCGGACAAAGCGGAAATTCGAAGACATGGTAAGAATGACGTATTATCATCGGGTCTGAATGTGCGGCATTCGTAAAATAACGCGTTTTGATTTCAGCAAGTTTTGGGAGGTTTATTATGCTCAGGCACCTAAATTCCGCTTTGTTCTCTTCCATATTTTTAATTTCGGGCGCAGCCGACGCACAGTTTGTACCCTCTGAAGAGTCCCTTCAAAACCTTTACCCCGGCAAAGCCTATTCACCCTATGCTCAGCGCAGCTTTCCATCGCGCGTATTTTGGGGCGACACTCATATTCACACCGGTCTTTCAATGGATGCCGGTCTTTTCGGGAACACGACCGATCTGGACACAATGCTTCGGTTTGCGCGAGGCGAAGAGGTCGTCTCTGCCACGGGGCAGCGTGTTAAATTGGCGCGACCGTTAGACTGGATCGTGACAACGGAACACTCGGATGGAATGGGCATGATCACCGATTTGGCCAAAGGATCTCCCAACATTATGGAATCAGAACAGGGCTCCCGCTGGGCAAAAAGTCTGCAAGACGGCGGTGAGGCGTCTGCTGCAGCAGCTCTGGACCTGATCACTACGTTCTCTCAAGGGAACATGGATCCAGACTTGATCGCAGATTATTCTCCTGGATCGCCTATCTATGCCTCGGTCTGGGAAGACATGATCGCAACCGTGGAATCGTTCAACGATCCGGGAGACTTCACGGCTTTCCACGGCTTTGAGTGGACGTCGCTGATCCGGGGCAACAACATGCACCGCAATATCATTTTTCGTGACAATGCAGATCGGGTCAAACAGGTCCAACCTATGACAACGCAAGCCCCCATTGGTTCTACAGACCCGATGGACTTGTACAAATGGTTGGAGGCTTATGAGGCCGATACCGGCGGACAGGCTTTTGCACTCGCGCACAATGGAAACCTGTCAAACGGCATCATGTTCCCATCTGAAACACGTTACAATGGCGAACCTGTGGACGAAGCCTATGCAATGGCGCGGATGAGATGGGAACCGCTATACGAAATCACCCAGATCAAGGGAGACGGCGAAGCGCACCCCGCACTTAGTCCGGATGACGAGTTTGCGAATTACGAGACTTGGGATGCGGGGAATCTCGATCTAACTGAAGCCAAAACGCCAGATATGCTGTCAGGCGAATATGCGCGCGAGGCGCTAAAGCAGGGGTTCGCTATCGAGGCGCGCACGGGTGTAAACCCATACAAATTTGGCTTGTCCGGCGCGACGGACAGCCATACATCTCTGGCAACCGCTGACAGCGACAATTACTTTGGTAAAGCAACAAATGCCGAACCTTCATTGACACGTGCGTCGCATCCGTTCACCGAAACAGAAAATGGAATTTTCCCCGGTTGGTCATTGGTGGCGTCAGGGTACACAGGTGTCTGGGCCGAAGAGAACACGCGCGCTAGTCTATGGGATGCCATGGTGCGCCGCGAGGTCTATGCCACAACAGGTCCGCGCATGGCTGTGCGGTTCTTTGGGGGATGGGAGTTCGACGAGGATGACATGAGGTCTCGCGCTCCAGCCTTTGTTGGATACGAAAAGGGTGTTCCGATGGGTGGTGATTTGCGAGTGGCAACGTCCGATGCGCCAACTTTCATGGTCTATGCACTACGCGATCCCATCGGGGCCAATCTTGATCGCATCCAGATCGTCAAAGGCTGGATGGACAGCGACGGGAACTTGTCGGAAAAAGTCTATGATGTGGCGTGGTCGGGTGACCGTGAACTGGATGCTGACGGGAAACTGCCAGCAGTGGGCAATACGGTCGACCTGGAAGCGGCAAACTATGTCAACACCATCGGCGCTTCAGAGCTGGGAACGGTCTGGGTGGACCCAGATTTTGATGCCGTCGAACACGCGTTTTACTACGCGCGGGTCATTGAAATCCCGACGCCACGCTGGGTCGTTTACGACAAAGTGCGTCTAGGCGCTGACATTCCTGAAGAAGCGACATTGATCGGACAAGAGCGCGCGTATACGTCACCGATCTGGTATTCACCGAATAATTAAGATAATGCCCATTTTCCTTGCTTTTTGACTGACCGCTTTGGGCTGACTGCGGTCCTTTGGAGTAAAAATGCGGATGGCAGCAATGTCCGCATATCGGTCATTCGGGAAAAATCACTCAATGTCTGCTGTGCGGACAAAGCCGTTGTTTGCTACACTGCAGCACGTTTGGTTTGAGTGAACGACTGCTTGAGCGGCCTCAATCTTGGTCTTGGGTAGCGGATCGAGAGTTTCAAGCGGGTCTCAGTTCAGACATTGAAACTTCCAACTAATGCGACGCTTTAGCTATTTGAAGCCGATAGTGAGCGTCAGTTCGGCCTCTTCAGAAGTTTGGTGCGAGCTTGGCCTTATATTGCGGAACCGGTGTGATAAATCAAATCTGAGCTCGAAAAAGGCGGGGTATTTTATTTCAAGTAAGCCCTAAACTGAACACAGTTGATTTCAGAGTGCTGCCTTGACGGGCGCACTTCCATTGACGATGGTAATTTTATGAGCACTTTGAGAACATTTTTGCTTTCAAATCTGTGCATCCTGGCGTCTTCTGGATTGCTCTATGCAGAAAGTGGGATCGTAAAGTCCTTTGCAGGTTGTGCAGGGCGCTTCTCGGCTGAAATGGAACATGCGTGGCTTTTGAACGATGCCAAAGCTCAGGACTATGAACTGCGGCGCGGCGGGTTTGTGTCTCTGCTGGAAGCGACGACCACAGCAGAAAATGCCGAATTTGTCCTAAGCCACAGGGTGAATTCCAAACACGCGCATGCACGTCTGCTGCAAACCGCGACCTTTGGTTCAGACGAAACGAAGGCAAATGTGGCGCGCCGTACCGCCAAGCAGTATTTGGATCAGTGTAACTTGTTGATCCTTGGCGGTGTATAAGAGCCGCTTCGCTGCGCTGCCGCATTATTAAGCGGGGCATGCTGCGCTGCCGCAAGATTAGGCAATACCCTCAATCTGTCCAGGAACTCGGGTCATGAGACTCTGAGTGCTGCGGAGAACTGTCCTAGCACTATGGAGTGCCGCAAGACGGCTTGGAACATGTGCGAAGGTGCCCAGCCCAGGAAACCTGAAGACGCCCTCGCACACCGCAATTATGCGTGGGGGGGGTATATGGGACGTTTCGGCGCCCCGAACAACCCTGCTGCGCGTCGCATAAAAGGAAATGCTGATGCACACCAAACTTCTCACCACAACCGCCGCAGTCCTGTTGGCCAGTTCATTGCCTGCACTGGCCGATTGCCCGATCAAGGTTGGCGTCCTTCATTCGTTGTCCGGCACCATGGCCATTTCGGAAACCACGCTGAAAGACACGATGGAAATGCTGGTCGAACAGCAAAACGAAGCCGGTGGTCTTCTGGGGTGCGAGCTTGAAGCTGTCGTTGTAGATCCGGCCTCGGACTGGCCGCTTTTTGCCGAAAAGGCGCGTGAGTTGCTGACAGTGCACGAAGTTGACGTGATCTTTGGCAACTGGACATCGGTTTCCCGCAAATCCGTCCTGCCGGTGATCGAAGAACTGAACGGCCTGCTGTTCTATCCGGTTCAGTACGAGGGCGAAGAGAGCTCGAAAAACGTATTCTACACAGGCGCTGCGCCGAACCAGCAGGCGATCCCAGCCACGGATTACTTCCTGGATGAGCTGGGAGTTGAGAAATTTGCGCTGCTGGGAACCGACTACGTCTATCCGCGGACCACGAACAATATCCTTGAAAGCTACCTGAAGCAGAAGGGCATCGCGGAAGAGGACATTTTCGTCAACTACACGCCGTTCGGACATTCGGACTGGTCCAAGATCGTGGCCGACGTGGTCGCGCTTGGTGCGGATGGCAAGAAAGTCGGCGTGATTTCGACCATCAATGGCGACGCGAACGTTGGCTTCTATAAAGAACTTGCCGCCGCGGGCATCTCGGCTGATGACATTCCGGTTGTCGCCTTCTCGGTCGGTGAGGAAGAGTTAGCCGGTCTGGATACCACCAACCTCGTCGGTCACCTGGCGGCCTGGAACTATTTCCAGTCGGCCGAAAGCGATGCGAACGAAGCATGGGTCGAAGCTTGGAAAGCCCGAATGGGTGAGGACCGTGTGACCAATGACCCGATGGAGGCCCACTATATCGGCTTCAACATGTGGGTGAACGCGGCGACGGCTGCCGACACCACCGATGTGGACGCTGTTCGGACCGCCATGTACGGTCAGGAATTCCCGAACCTGACAGGCGGCACCGCTGTGATGCTGCCCAACCACCATCTGGCCAAGCCGGTCCTGATCGGTGAAATCCAGGAAGACGGTCAGTTCGACATCATCAGCCAGACCGAAGAAGTTCCGGGCGATGCCTGGACCGACTATCTGCCTGAGTCCGCTGTTCTCGTGTCGGATTGGAAAGAGCTGGGTTGCGGGATGTACAACACCGAAACCGAGAGCTGCGTACAGATCAAGTCCAACTACTAAGGTCTTAACCTGAATTCCTCGGGGCGCGCGAGTTGTGCCCCGAGGCTCAATACAAAGGTCTTCCTAAATGACGCTTCCGTTCAGGCGGGCAGTGCTTGCCCTGCTGGTCCTTGTGGCCCCTACCCTTTTGCAAGCGCAATCCGCAGACGCCCCGGTGCAGCAGATATTGCAGTCCCACGCGGAGGTGATTCAGAAATCCTCTCGCAAGACGATTGGCCCTGCGATCGACGCGCTGGCGCAAAGTGGGCTGCCGGAAGCGCAGACCGTTCTGGAGCGTTGGCAGGCCAAGGACATGTGGTTCAACAAAGAAATCGGTCTTTTTGTCTTTGCCTCAAAGGCTGACGGTGGGTTGCAGATCTTCGATGTATCTGACGGGGCCGAGATCGGGGTTGTCGAGAAAAAGAAATACAAACAACTCAAGCCCAATTCTGGCATTCGCGGGTTGATCGCGTCTGCTCTGGTGCAGTTTCAGCTGAACGACCCCAATCCAAGGACACGCGTCGCTGCTTTGACAGCGATTGAGCGAGACGCCGAAGCGTCGCACCTGTCTGCCCTGCGGGGTTCCATCGAGGCTGAACAAGACGCAGACCTCAAGGCGCGCAAAGACCGGTTGGAACGCTTGCTCACCATTCGCTTTGATGAGGATGAGGCCGCGAGGCTTGCTGCAATCGACAGCTTTGCCGGCGATCTGGGTGTTGATGTCAGGGCAACGCTCAATCCTTTGGTTTCATCCGAAATCAAGGCCGCAGATGAAATCCCGGACGGTGCGGTTGGCATTGAGGTCGGATCAGACGAGTTGACGCAGGACCAAGCCTATAACCTTCTTGTCGCAAACGGGTTGGCCCCGGAACCGGTGGATGCCGCAGCGGTAAAGCAAACCCTGATCGCCAACATAAACGGCGATACCGTTGCGGGTGTGCAAGTGGCGAGCCTTGACGAGGACGCCGCCCGAGAGGCCGCGTATCAGGTGTTGGCCCAGCAAGGTTTGGCGGCCCCTCTGGTGGCACAGGAAGATATTGCCGAAGCCGTTCAAAAGCATAAGTTTTTCAAGGTGTACGTGTCGGCCCCCCTTCCCATCGCCCTTGCTGCACAGGCGGCTTTGGACAACATCGAAACGCAGGTTGCATTGAACCAGACAGCGGATCTGGTGTTGGACGCGCTGTCTCTGGCCTCGATCTATTTCCTCGCTGCAATCGGTCTTGCGATCACCTTCGGGGTCATGGGCGTGATTAATATGGCGCATGGTGAATTCATTATGATGGGCGCCTACACCGGCTATGTGGTGCAGTTGTTCATTCCTGACCTGACGCTTTCGATCCTTGTGGCTATTCCATGCGCGTTTCTCGTGACCTTCGGGGCCGGAGTTCTGCTGGAGCGGCTCGTCATTCGGTGGTTGTACCACCGCCCGCTAGAGACGTTGCTGGCAACCTTCGGTGTTTCCATTGCCTTGCAGCAACTGGCCAAAAATATATTTGGCACGCAGGCGCGTCCTCTTACTGCGCCGGCATGGTTGGATGGGTCGATGGTTCTGAACGACATCGTGTCGATCAGCTACATTCGCATTGCGATCTTCGTTCTGGCGCTGCTGTTTCTGGCGCTGTTCCTTATTGTCATGAACCGAACCCGGCTGGGGCTTGAGGTGCGGGCTGTGACCCAGAACCCGCGCATGGCGTCCTCGATGGGCATCAACCCGGACCGGATCAACATGCTGACGTTCGGTCTGGGTTCGGGCATTGCTGGCATCGCCGGCGTGGCCATCGGGCTTTACGCCAAAGTCACGTCCGAGATGGGCTCTGACTACATTGTACAGAGCTTTATGACGGTGGTCGTCGGCGGCGTTGGCAACATCTGGGGCACGTTGCTGGGCGCGACGATGGTCGGAACGCTGCAAAAGGGGATTGAGTGGTTCAACCCCTCCAATACGCTGGCTGCGCAGACCTACATGATCCTTTTCATCATCCTGTTCATTCAATTCCGACCGCGCGGCATCATCGCGCTCAAAGGTCGGGCGGCGGAAGCGTGATATGGTTGACATGACTTCTACAGCCGAGCCGATACGCAAGCCGCTGGTGCTGCGTTATCCCTCTGTCGCGATCTTTCTGATCATCCTGTCCCTGTTTACGGCGATCATCACCTTTTTGGGCGAAGGGTTTGGCATCGGGCTGATTTCCACCAGCTTTATAAAAGCCTTGGGCAAGACGCTGTGCCTGTGTCTTGCTGCGCTGGCAATGGATCTGGTGTGGGGATACACAGGTATCCTGTCGCTGGGGCACATGGCGTTCTTTGGCATTGGCGGCTATGCCATCGGCATGTGGCTGATGTACGCCCGTACCGAGATAATCGTGGTCGACAGCCTCGCGGCCTCTGCCTTGCCGCCGACGGTTCAGGAAATCTCGGATGGCATTGCCACTCAGATTTTCGGCGTTGTCGGCGCATCCGAGTTCCCCCCAATCTGGGCTTTCGCACATTCCCTACCGCTGCAACTGGCTGCCGTCGTGTTGGTGCCCGGTCTGCTGGCCCTTATCTTTGGGTGGCTGGCGTTTCGCAGTCGGGTGACCGGGGTTTACCTGTCTATCCTGACGCAGGCGATGACGCTGGCGCTGTCCCTGTACCTATTCCAGAACGACAGCGGGTTGCGCGGGAACAATGGTTTGTCCGGGCTGCAGAACCTGCCGGGACTGGACTCGGTGCCGCAATCAACAGTTTCGATCCTGTTCTTCTGGGCGTCCGCCTTGGCGCTTGGCCTTGGCTACCTTGTCTGCGCATCGGTGGTGTCCGGCAAATTTGGATCGGTCATTCGCGCCATCCGAGACGACGAAAGCCGCGTTCGGTTCCTTGGATACTCGGTCGAGGCCTACAAGCTTTTCATCTTTACCTTCACCGCCGTGATTTGTGGTATCGCGGGCGCTTTGTACTATCCACAGGCGGGCATCATTAACCCGGCCGAGATTGCGCCCATTGCGTCAATTTATCTGGCCGTTTGGGTGGCAATCGGCGGGCGCGGACGGCTGTACGGAGCGGTGATCGGTGCGGCCTTTGTCTCGTTGCTGTCGACATGGTTCACGGGCGGGCAAGCCCCTGATATCTCGCTTAGGTTCTACACGATCCAATGGGTCGACTGGTGGACCATCCTGCTTGGGTTCTCATTTGTTGCGGTCACGCTGTTCGCGCCGCGCGGCATAGGGGGACTGATCGACAAGCTTACAGAGCGCCGCGCGCCGGATCGACATGGGGCCGACCTAGGACCAGACCTTGGATCGCTGCGCGAAAAGGAGGCGAATGAATGAGCACGCTTCTCGAAGTCTCTGGCGTTTCCGTGTCCTTTGACGGCTTCAAGGCGATCAACAACCTGACATTCCAAATCGGCCCGGCCGAAATGCGCGCCGTCATCGGCCCGAACGGGGCGGGCAAGACGACGTTCATGGACATCATCACGGGCAAGACCAAGCCGGATGATGGTCATGTTCTTTGGGGTGAAAAATCGGTTTCACTACTTTCGATGAGCGAAAGTCAGATCGCGCAGGCCGGAGTGGGGCGAAAGTTCCAGCGACCGACTGTGTTCGAAGACCAAAGCGTCCGAGAAAACCTGATGCTTGCTTTGAAAAACAAACGCGGGCCGTTGGCTGTACTGCGGTTCCGGGCGCGTCAGGAAGATCATGAGAGAGTCGCAACGCTGGCCGAGGAAATCGGACTGCAGAGCGCCTTGGACCGCAAGGCAAGTGAACTTAGCCACGGGCAAAAGCAATGGCTCGAGATCGGGATGCTGCTGGCTCAGGACCCGCAATTGCTGCTGGTCGATGAGCCTGCGGCGGGGATGACCCCGGCAGAGCGCAAGCATACGACCGACATTCTTGTCGAAGCGGCCAAAACCCGGGCCGTCGTCGTTGTCGAACACGATATGGAGTTTGTCCGTCGCTTAAACTGCAAAGTCACCGTGCTGCACGATGGATCGGTTCTGGCCGAAGGATCGTTGGACCATGTCACCCGGAACGAAAAAGTAATCGAGGTTTATCTTGGCCGCTGACCTTCTGAACATCTCCGATCTGACCCTGCACTATGGCGGCAGCCTGATCTTGCACGCCGTCGACATTACCGCGCGTCAGGGTCAGGTGACCTGCGTGATGGGGACAAATGGCGTTGGAAAAACAAGTCTTTTGAAAGCGATATCCGGCACGCATCCCCGCAGCGGTGGCGACTATGTGCTGAACGGCAAAAAAATCGGCAATGTCACTTCCTTTGAGCTTGCCAGAAAAGGAGTGGCTTACGTTCCGCAAGGGCGCGAGATCTTTCCGTTTTTAACGGTTCGCGAAAACCTCGAAATCGGCTTCGCCTGCCTGCCCCGCAGCGATCACGCGATCCCCAGCTATATCTTCGAGCTTTTTCCGGTCTTAAAAGAGTTCCTTTCTCGGCGCGGGGGCGACTTATCTGGTGGTCAACAGCAACAGCTTGCAATTGCGCGCGCGTTGATCACGAAGCCAAAGATACTGCTTTTGGACGAACCGACCGAAGGTATTCAACCAAACATTATCAAACAGATCGGGGAAGTCGTCGGCCTGCTACGCGATCAAGGGGAAATGGCTATAGTCTTGGTCGAGCAGTTTTTTGAGTTTGCTTATTCGTTAGGCGATGAATTCTTGGTTCTCGAGCGAGGCACCCCTCATCTACGCGGCTCCAAATGCCAAATTGGCAAAGAACAACTAAGGTCCGCGGTGTCTGTTTAACGGCACTGTAGTGGTTCCCTTCTGCTCTGCCATACCTGACGCACCGCATTTAACACTTCGGACTTATGCATATACCTTCTCGTAGCTCACTTAGCTGCATAGAATGCCGATTACTTGCAGTTTTTTGTATTCCGATGTTCGTGGATCAGGGGCATTTTGGGCTCAACTTGGTCATCTGACCATTTTTCTCAGATGACAGCTTATGAGAGGAAAGAAGACACATAAGGCTGTGGCAGTGCGGGTTAGGGCCTGCCTCTGCCGTCCCAATACTCTTTATCAGGCTCTTGATATCCAGCTCCTTCATGGCAGCACACCCTCACGACAATGATTATGAAGAGTGCCATCAGGATTGCTCTGGCACTTGGGGTTTGGAGCAAGTATTTCATTATTCTTTTTTATTGTTGAGTGAGTGACTTGGCAAAGAAGTCCCGCGCCTTTTCATTCAGCGCCAGTTGAGCTCAACTAACCGGCAGCAGGCCGCATTGTGAAGCGGTTCGGAGGAGGTCAATTGATTGGTTTTTGCTCTGAGCGCCAACAGTTCGTGAGCATCCGTGAAATGAGTTATCCGGATTTCAACGTAACACACGACAACCACTCTGTAAATTTAACGACGTCAGAGGTAGTAGCGCGGTTTTACGAAGGATTTGATGTTAAGAAGGAAATGACGCAGGATGAAACTTTCTAATCAAACGCCAAGGAAAAAAATTCTCAGTTCTAATCCTCATCATGATTGGCGGTATTACCTGAAATCCTTGTGCCCGTATCTTAAAGAGTTCGCATTTAACTGCTTGTGCAATGCGACCAGAATTACGCCTTGGATACGCCGTTTCTCGCAGCTACGAAATCCACAAGGTGAGGAACGTAGTCGTTCGGCCCGTCACCTCCAGCGGCGAGCGCCATTGCAAAACTGTTTTTTGCGGCGTTTCCGATTGGATTGGACATCCCCACTTCATCTGCCATGGCTTCGAGGTAACGCAAATCTTTCAGAGCATTGGATAAAGTGAATTTGTGGGAGTCTCGATTGCCTTCAACGGCGTACCCCATGAAGGTTTGATAAAACCCGCAATCCATCCTGCTGCCACGAATGACCGAGTCGAATTCCTTGGTGGATATTCCGACTTTTTCGGACAGTGCCAACGCTTCCGAATAGAGCGCCGCGTATCCCAGTGAAAGAAAGTTATTCAGAAGCTTCATTTTATGCCCTGCAGCACATGGGCCGATGTGAACGATGGTCTTTGCCCAAGCTGCGATAACAGGCTTCAACCGCTCAAAAACAACTGGGTCTGCGCCGACCATGGTCGCCAGCTCTCCGTTCTGTGCCTGCACGGGTGTCCCGCCCAACGGCGCGTCCGCCATATGGTGACCGGCCTGCGCTAACTTATTCGCGAGTGCCAAAGTGGAATTCGGGTCTGACGTGGAGCAGTCTACAATGACGCTACCGGCCTGCATGGACGGCATCATGGCTGCCACGATTGCCTCGACCTGAGGAGAACCGGGCGCACAAACATGGATAACTGATGACACTGCTGCAAGCTCCGCGAGGTTTTCCGCCTCCGTCGCACCCTGAGCGACCAACTCATCGACAGGTCCGCGGTTTCGATGAGCAATCACATTAACTGTGAAACCGGCCATTAGCAGATTTGAGGCCATACCTTGACCCATCAAGCCAACACCAACAAATCCGATCGTTTCTTTGCTCATGGGGGTCTCCCTTTACCATTTACGGAGAGTCAGTGTGGACTAGTACAGAATGAAAAAGCAATGGCGGCTTAACTTTGCTTCGTGAACCAAGGCGCAGGACGCAGCGAATGAACGTTTCTAGTCCTTTTCGACAGATGCTGCGCTTGAACCAAATGTCTGTATTGGGCTCAGTGCGGTCGCTCAGAAAAATTCAGTGAACGACCGGTGTGCGGGACAAAGCAGTCTTTCGTAGAATCTCTGAAGACGAAGATGCAAATGCGTGATAGCTCCAGATTATGGCAACGACATCTGCGCGAAATCGACCATCCATCCCTTACGCATTTGCCGTTTTTGGTGTTCTTTTTGCTTCAATCTGTTTCGGCCTGGTTCCCTACTTCAGCCGCAGCCTAACCGAGCAAGGCGTCGCACCCTATGCGGTCGCATTTTATCGCTACATTGTTGCGGCAATTCTTCTGCTTCCTGTTCTCATTGTGCACCGAAAAGAATGGCGAGAGATCACTTGGGGTCTTTCAGCCGGAGCCGTAATGGGGCTTGGTTGGATCGGATATGTAACGGCGCTGGAGAAGCTGCCCGCCTCGACAGTGGGTGTGCTTTACATGACCTATCCGGTGTTCACCTTAGTTGTCGCTTGGGCTGTGTTTGGCGATGCACCCACGCGACGCGCCATGTTGGCCGCTAGTCTGATTGTGGTGGCAGCTGTCCTCGCTGGCTCGCCTGCGTCAGTGGCTGGGGGACATCTGCCAACGCTGCTGATATCCCTTGCCGCTCCGTTCGGGTTTGGCTTCGGAATTTGTGTCCTGGTGCACAGGTTGTCTCGGATTGCGCCATTGGCACGTATCGCGTCAGTTTCTCTGGGGTCTGTACTGGGCCTCACACCGCTCATCCTTGGTACTGAGGTTGGAGAGCTTCTTCCTAGAGAACAATCCGATTGGCTTCTCATTGCTGGTATTGGACTGGTCACCGCGTTCGTGCCCCAGCTTATCTACACGATTTGCTCGCCTGTCATTGGAGCCTCCCAAACTGCGGTCGTCGGAAGTATCGAATTGCCCACAATGTTTGCCGTGGGATATCTTGCTTTTGGCGAAGCCATCTCTTTTCCTCAAGCTTTTGCATGTGCCTTAGTGCTGGGCGCAATCGCGATCACAAGAAGTAGAAAGACGCGCACCGTATCTACCGTGCTTACAAAATCACCGAGGCGGTAGCATTGGGCTCGGTGCTGCCGTTCTCTGAGGTAAGCATCACTAGCTGCTTGCGGCCCGAAGCGGGTAGCGAACGTTATGTGTTAAAGGACCGACGTTGACCGGCGGAAGATGTCGGTCCATTTTTGTTGTAGTGAACTCTCGTTTAGCAAAGGACCTCCGGATTATGAGGTACTTTATGATCGTTGCAAGCATGGGCATTTCTTCGGTTGCAACGATATCTGTGGCCGATGAGTTTTCGAACCTTGGCAAAGACCTCTTTGTTGAGCATTGCGCCAGATGTCACGGAATCGATGCATCTGGAAAAGGACCTGACGCAGCTGATTTGAAAACAGATCCTGCCGATTTAACAAAGATTTCCGACCGTAGGGGAGGCGTGTGGCCGATGCTAGAGGTCATGTCGATCTTGGACGGTTATTTGAAAGCGCAAGAACCTCGCGATGACATGCCTATAATCACCGAGTTAAACGACGGCCCTACTGTCGAATTTGATACGGGGAATGGTTTGGTTACGCGTATTCCTTCCAGACTAATCGAAATTGCTGGGTATTTGGAGAGTATTCAGTCTCCGAAGCCGGAACGATATGTTCCGTGAAATTCTGATCCGCAGTTGTGTACGCTAAAGAGTGCTGCGTTGGGCGGGTGCGGTAATTGCCTGGAAGCAACGAATATACGGATCGCCTTATGGACGATGTCGTCGCGGTCTGGCCTAGCGTGTTTCAGTATCAGGTCTCGCGCTGCACAGCGGTCTAATCCAAGACTTCTTGTAGTACCTCACCGCTCGCACCATTTGGACGTGCCGTGCCTAATAATGCAGACAGTGTGGATGCGAGAGCAGTCGTGCAAACCCGGCGCGCGACCCGTTGCGGTTTTAAGCTCGGTGCAGCAAAGATAATCGGCACATGTGTGTCACCGCGCCACGGTGACCCATGGGTGGATGTGACGGACAGACCATCGAAGTCTGCGATAAACCAGCCGGGCTTGAAGACTACGTATATGTTCCCGGATCGGGTGGGATGATAGTTGTTGCGGACCAGGCGCATGATGTCGGTATCGGGCAGGAGGTTTGCTTCGATAGCCGTACTGGGGACTGCGAATGCCACATCGGGAAAGGATAGAAGCTCTTCTGCAATAGCTGACTCCAGCGTGGGTAAGTCAATATCACTGCGAGCCAATACTTCGGGGGCGATATTGAGATAGGGGTGATTATAACCCTCAAGCAATTTCCCGGTGACCCCAAACCGCTCCTTAAGCTTGGTTATTCGTTCCGTCGGGTCCCATGTGTCCGGAGCAACAAGGCCAGTTCGGATGCCAAAACTCTCCAAATAGCCCGGCGCATCGGTGGTGCCGTGGTCCGCCGATAGAACGATCAAAACGTTTTCCAGCCCAATCCGTTCGTCGATAAACGCGAAGAGATTCTTGAGAGTCTGATCGAGGCGGTATATCGTATCCTCGGCTTCAAGACTGGAAGGGCCAAATACATGGTTGACGTAATCTACGGACGAGAAGCTAATCGCCAGATAATCCGTTACCGCGTCTTGCCCGATATCCTCGGCATCAATCAACCGTTTGGCAAACTGCGCTGTCAGATCGTCGCCAGCGGGACTAAGCGTTAAAAAGGTCGTGAAGTAGGGATTTTTCAGCGGGTCAAACCCATTTTGCGTCGAAGAATAGCGATGAGGAAAGGTTATGCCGAACCCGGCGACATCCGTCTCCCATGGTTGGTTGTCACGGTCGCCAAAGAGATAGGCTTCCTTTGGGTGCATCAACTCCCAAGAGGTTCCTTCAAAGGAGGCGCTCGGCGATGCGTCATTCCATGAGGAAACCCAATCCGGGTATTTGTCATAGTAATAGGAGCTTGTGACAAAACGATTTGCGGCTTTTGAGAACCAGAAGGCTTTGCCGCTTTGTCCCGCCATTGTAATTGCCCCACGGTCTTTGATTGAAACTCCAAAGACCTTGGCCGCACCAGCAGTGGAAGCGCTTAATTCGTCCGAAAGCGTCGTAACAAGCATAGCGCGTGGTGACCGGCCATCTGTGCCAGCTGCCGCCTGTGTTGGGTCAATTTCAATATCGTCATTGATGCCAGCGCCATCTCCAAGAAGCGGAGCGGTGCTGTCTTCAACGTTGTAGACAACGCGGTCCAAGGTTCTGTCGAACCAGATGTTTCCGATCATCCCGTGTACTGCCGGAGTTGCACCGGTCGCCAATGTGGCGTGTCCGACAACCGTCTCTGTATTGGCATGGCAATGATGGGCGTCCAGATAGTGTACACCGTTTTCTAGTAAATACTTAAGGCCACCCTCCCCAAGATTCTCAAAGTAGCGTGTCGGCAGATCGCCCCGAAACGCGTCGACGGTTAGCTGCAAAACGAGACGAGGAGGTTCTTGTGCGTACGCAGGAGCGACTGCAACCAACCACAAAGACAAACAAGCTTTCAGTGTTTTGGGCACAGTGTTTCCTTTCGCTGTATTGCGCAGCAGGTTGGCGGCGACCGCAATTGCGCGCTAGAACAACCCGTTTCAATACCAAACTGATAACAAAAACGCTTCAAGTCTACTTCTTCCGACCTATCGCGAAAGAGCCTGCAAAACCCAAAACGGTGTTCATACAAACAATTGCTTGGAACTGAGGGTGATCAGCCCCACATGTGTGGTCCAAGTTGATTGTTAGTGCGTGGCCGGCCTTTGGTCCAATTGAACGATGGTTGCCGGGGCCGGCGGTTTATGTCCCAGAGCACTGTGCGGGCGTTTTGTGTTGTAGTGTTTCCT
>NZ_JBQFPJ010000027.1:0-51621 GCF_056534475.1 Ruegeria sp. D4 | reverse complement strand
TCGGTGATTGGTAGGCCCAACAGCACCGAGTTCGCAAACAGACAGCAAAACCCGATGGCGACGCAATCCTCCCACTTGCGGCCAAAGATCAGACGTGCGCCAAAAAGTCCGGCCGTAAAGCACAAAGCGGCGGCGGTATAGAAACTGACCAACAACCGGGGATCAAAGCTGGCGCTCAGGTCAAGGTGGGCAATTGCCAGAAACAGCAGGCAGGGGATGGCAAACCCTTGGGTGAACTTCATCAACCCGTCGATGTGGATTTCCTTGAAGTAACCCAATCGGGTCGACGCATAGCCTGCACCAATCACCAGAAAGACCGGCAGAATGACGTTGATCAGGCTTTGCAGCATTCTAGCGTCCCGCCTGCGAGATCGGGGATGGCCCGAAGGGCGATATCGCAGGCGCCGGTAACAGGGTTAGAGCGCCTGCCGGATCACCATGCCGTCAAAAGCAGGCGTAATGTGATCGGGGGTTTCCGTATCAACCGTTTCATAATCCAGATCGATATGCATGTTGGTCAGAATGGCGCGCTGTGGTTGCAGCTTTTTGATCCAGCCCAGGGTCTTTTCCAGGTGGGCATGTGTCGGATGCGGCGACCGGCGCAAGGCGTCGATAACAAGGCAATCCAGACCCAGCATGTCGGTCCATGCATCGTCGTAAATCTCTGCAACATCAGGTAGATAGGCCAGTTTTCCCAATCGAAACCCCAGCGAGTCGATCGAGCCGTGATTGACCTTGAACGGATGAAACGGGATCGGGCCGCCGGGGCCGTCCACCTCGAACGGGCCATCTATTGATTTGAGGTCCAGAATAGGCGGGTAAGGAGAGCCTTCGGGCTGAATGAACGCATACCCGAACCGGCCCAGCAGGGCGTTCTGCGTGTCGCCATCCGCCCATACCGGAACCCGGGTGCGCATGTTGAACACGATCATCCGCAAATCATCGATGCCGTGCACATGATCGGCGTGTGAATGGGTATAGACCACGCCATCCAGCCGCCCGGTTCCCGAATCTAGCAGTTGGCTGCGCATATCCGGCGAAGTATCGATAAGGACCGAAGTCGTACCCTCGGGGCCGTCCCGTTCGACCAGCATGGAACAGCGGCGGCGAACATTCTTGGGGTTTTCAGGGTCGCAATCACCCCAATGCCCGCCCAGCCGGGGCACACCACCCGACGATCCGCAGCCCAGGATGGTGCAGCGCAGTTCGGTCATGCAGCCGCCTGTGATGTCGCCGCCTTGGTGAACAGACGGTCAAAATTGGCCTGTGTGCGCGCCGCGAACTCGGTGTAGCCCATGCCGAAAACCTCGGCACCTTTGCGGGCGGTGTGGGCGGTATAGGCCGGTTCATTGCGCCTGCCCCTGTACGGCGGCGGAGCGAGATAGGGCGCATCGGTTTCGACCATAATACGGTCGACCGGAGCGCTGGCGAAAATGTCACGCAACTCCTGGCTTTTGGGAAATGCCGCGATGCCGGACATCGACAGATAGAACCCCAAATCCAGCGCCGCCTTGGCCAGTTCAGCGGACGAAGAAAAGCAATGCATCACGCAGGAATAGGGCGCATTGCGGTATTCCTCGGACAAGATCCGAGCCATGTCGTCATCTGCGGCGCGCGCGTGGATGATCAGGGGCAGATTGGTGCGCTGCGCGGCTTCGATATGAATACGCAGTGACTTCTTCTGAATCTCGGCGCTTTCGGCGGTGTAATGATAATCGAGCCCGGTTTCGCCGATGCCAACGAATTTCGGATGGCGCGAGAGGGCGACAAGTTGGTCGACACTTGCCAGGGGTTCGTCCGCCGCACTCATGGGGTGCGTTCCCGCAGCGTAAAACACCGGTGCGTGTGCTTCAGCAATCGCGCGCACGATGTGCTCGTTACGCAGCCGGGTACAGATCGTAACCATGCGGGTCACGCCTGCTTCGGCAGCGCGTGAAATGATTTCGTCAAGTTGCCCGTCGAAATCGGGGAAATCCAGATGGCAATGGCTGTCGGTGATCGTAGGGTGGGTGCTCATCTGCTCTGACCGGCGGTTTCCTGTATCTTGAACACCGTATCTAGGACCAGAGCGGCAGGGTCAAGGTTCACCGCCTGTCCATGACGTGCACGTGCCGTGATCACTGCCGCGGCTTCGGACCATTGCCGCGCCTGATGCGGTGATCCTGACAATCGCGACAGTGTTTGCGCCTCATTCGGGGCAGCTTCGGGACTTGGCGGTTCGCCTTTTGCGCCGGTCAGCGCCAGTCGGGACAGGGCCAAATCAATCAGGGTCAGCAACAGATCGAACCGGTCTGCCGCACCCCGTTGTGCGGCGGCTTCGGCCAAAGCAAGGGTGCGCTGCCGGTCAAGCCGGGGCAGTGTGCCCAGAATGCCGATCAGTTCGGCATAGATCTCCAGCCCGCCCAGATTGATCAGGCGGACCGCATCCCCGACCGACCCTGCGGACAGCGCCGCCAGATGGTCGGGTTGTGCCGGCAGTTCAGCCCCGGTCTGCGTCAGCGCCGCCTGCATGTCTTCGGGTCCCAACGGAGAAAGGCGCAATGTTCGGCATCGGGACCGGATCGTCGGCAGCAGCCGCGATGGCTGATGGGAAACCAGAAGCAACGTTGTCTGCGCCGGAGGCTCTTCCAGCATTTTCAGCAACGCGTTTGCCGCGCTGACATTCATTTCATCCGCCGAATCCACAATCACCACGCGCCGACCGCCATCCGCAGAGGACAGGCCAAAGAACCGACCGAGTTTGCGGATGTCGTCGACCACGATCTCATTGCGCAGCCGACCCTGATCGTTCAGCGACCGGGTGATTGTCGCAAGGCCGGGTTCCGCTCCGGCCAGCATGCGATGCGCGACAGGATGTTCGGGGTCGATATCCAGCGTTTCCGGGGCAGGGGGGGCGCCAAACAACCCGCCATCATCTGCTGGCGGTGATGCAAGCAAAAACCGGGCGATACGCCACGCCAGTGTTGCCTTACCAACCCCATGTGGACCAGTCAGCAACCAGCCATGGTGCAAACGATCAGAAGTATAGGCAGACAGAAAGGCCTGTTCAGCCTCGTCCTGACCAAAAAGGCGGGCTGTTTCACGCGGGTGCGGTGCACCGTGCGCCTGATCCGGTAAAGTGATGTCGTCGCTCATCGTTCGTCTATGGCAAGGCTTGCATGACGATTTCTGTCACATCCTGCGCGACACTGTCCATGTTTCGGTTACCATCCACGACGCGAAAACGGGTAGCATATTCATCCGCCAGCGCAAGAAAGCCCGCGCGCATCTGTTGTTGCAGGGCAGGGCCAAAATCTTCGAACCGCTCTTCGGTGCCCTGCCGCCCTTTGGCGCGAGACAGGCCGGTGTTGGGGTCCATGTCGATCAGCAGTGTCAGATCCGGCTCGCGCCCGATCATCAAGCTGTGCAATTGGTCTACCAGGCCCCGCAGATCGCCACGGGACAGGCCCTGATACATGCGCGTGCTGTCGGCAAAACGGTCGCAGATCACCACCTTTCCCGCAGCCAAGGCGGGTTCGATGGTGCGCTCAAGATGATCGCGCCGGGCTGCTGTGAACAGCAGGATTTCAGTTTCGGCCGACCATCGGTCGGGGTCCCCTTCAAGCACCAGTTTCCGGATTTCTTCCGCCCCGGCTGAGCCGCCGGGTTCGCGGGTCAGGACAACCTCATGACCAGCTTCGCGCAGGCGTTCTGCAAGCTTGCGCGCCTGAGTCGATTTGCCTGATCCGTCAATCCCTTCAAAAGTGACAAACAATCCGCGCCGCGTCACATTGCACCCAGCGGGCCGTTGATCACGTCCTTCAGAACAATTCCGCCCACTGTCATCATGCGAACCACAAAGCCACCGAGCGGCACGTTTTCGGATGCAACCAGCGGGCGGCGGATTTCCGGCAGACCTTCAGGTTTGATCACCAGTTCCGCCAGTTGCTGCCCCTTTGCGACGGGCGCATTGATCGGGCCGTCATAAACCACTTCGGCCTGCACGTCCTGATCGCCCAGAACCGGGAACAGCAGGGTCAGATCGCCCTCGGGGACCAATCCCACCGTCTTCTGTGCGCCCATCCACAATTTGGCTTCGGCTATCGGCGTTTCCGGGTTGGCAACCGTCCTCTCGACAAAACTTCGAAACGACCAGTTAACCACGGCCTCAGCCTCCTCTGCGCGGCGGGCCGTGCTGTCGAGGCCGGACAGAACAAAGATCACACGCCGATCACCCTGCTTGGCCGAACCGACCAGACCATAGCCCGCCTCCTGGGTGTGCCCGGTTTTCAACCCGTCCGCGCCAATATCCAGTTTCAGAAGCGGGTTGCGGTTGCGTGCATTCGAAGGTGCGCGGCCGTCGAATTCAAATTCCTCTTCGGCGAACAAAGGATAGTATTCCGGAAAATCGGCAATGAGGCGGTCCGCAAGAACGGCAAGGTCATGTACGGACATCATATGCCCGGCAGCGGGCCAGCCGTTGGAATTGGCGAAGTTCGACGTGTTCATGCCCATCTGCTTGGCGCGTTGGGTCATGTAGCGGGCAAATCCGGCTTCGGTTCCATCCGGGCTGAGCGCTTCGGCGATGACGACGCAAGCATCGTTGCCAGAAAGAACGATGATACCGCGCAGCAGATCTTCGACCCGCACGCGGTCCTGCGTATTCAGGAACATGGTCGAGCCGCCATAGCTCATCGCGTGTTCCGACACCGGCAGTTTTTCATCCAGTGTCAGGCGCCCGTCCCGCAGCGCCTCAAACGCAACATAGAGCGTCATCAGCTTGGACATCGATGCCGGTGGCAGCGGCAGGTCGGCTTCCTTGGAAAGCAAAACCGTGCCTGTCGTCTGGTCGATGACATAAGCGGCACGCGCGGTCGTATCATAGGCGCTTGCAGGCAGGGCCAGCACGGCAAGCCCAAGCGTTAAGACAGATGTTCGCAGAGAGGATAGCACGTAGGGGCCCTCCTTGATTCTAGTTGCTTGTGGTGAACGCGTCGGTGAACCCCAAGTCCCGGACATCGCCAAGCAGGGCTTTGCGTTCCGACCGGGTCATGGCAGGGCCAACCAGGACGCGCCAAACCGTGTTTTCAGCGGTTTTCAGTTCCCGAACTTCGGCTGCCATTCCGTTCCGCCGGATTTTTTCTGCCGCACTGTTGGCGTTCTTTTCAACGCTGTACGTGCCGATCTGGATGTAGGGTTTGGTCAAGGACGAAACCTTCGCAGTGCCGGTTGTCGCGGCCACCGGAGTAGGTTCCGCCGCATCAATCGCTGCTTCTGCACCGGCAATCGGATCCAGAGGCGTCTGTGTTATTTCGTCAGGATCTTTCTTTTGCCACCATTTTCGTTTGGCGGGCTTTTCAGTGGGTGCCTGCACCGGAGCGTCGGACAGTCCGGGGGTCGAAGCCGCCTGAACCGCTGCATCCGCAGTGCTTTCGGTGGCTTCGGCGGTAACGTCAGACCCGGTTTCGGCTGTTGCGACAGCCGCGGCTGCTCCGGCAGTGGCGGCTGCGGCAGGGGCCTTCTTTTGCCACCACTTCCGTTTTGCCGGTTTTTCGGATTGCGTTTCCGCGGTTTCCGAAACTTCCTTGGTTTCTTCCGAAGCCTCGGTCGCATCAGCGACAGCCTGATCCTCCGAAGCGGCCTCTGCCGGTGCCTCGTCCGTTTCCGCGGGCGCTTCTTCAACTGTTTCGCGCCGTAGCGCCACTACGTAGATGCTGGTAGGCGCGCCAGCCAGAAGGCCAAGTTTTTCAGCGGCCGCCGATGAAACCTGCAGGGCTGGGCCCGGCAAATCGCGCTCGCGGCGAAACAGGGCGCCTGTCACTGACCTATTATTGGATTTGTTCTTGATTACAACGCGTTCAGGTTGTGCAGCGTCTGGATGTGCGACCCATATTCCGCCCAGTGACGGACGACCATCCCAAAGACCCGCTTCGGTCACTTCAAAGACATCCGGGGCTTCGACATCGCGTTGCGAGCCGCTTGCAACCTGCGGTAGCAATTCGACTTTCCCATCGTTATCCGATGCGCTTGTGTCCCCATCCGGCGAAGCGCCGGAATTTAACAACGCCTCGTCACAGCCGGACAGTAACCCCAAAGTCACAGCCAGAACCGCAAATCCCAGCGGTTTTGCGCGTGTCCCAGTCGCTCGATTCATCGCGTATTCCCTTGCCTGAAGGGGCTTGGTTCGCCGTGCCCCGACGCCGATCTGCCAGTTCTGTTTTGCTGGCATTATTTGGTCTTTCCAGCAGATCATAACCCGCGCGTGATGCCATGGAAAGACCACTGCTTGGGCTTCGGCAAGATTTCCCTCTTTTGACTTGCCACCGTTTCAACTTGGCCTTAGACCCTGCTTTCGACGGGGAGGTGGCAGAGTGGTCGAATGCGGCGGTCTTGAAAACCGTTGGGCGTGAGAGCGTCCCCAGGGTTCGAATCCCTGTCTCCCCGCCACTCATACCTGTCTCACTTCAGTTGTGTTTTCTGACCCGGAATTGTGCCGCAATTCCCGCGCGTTGGCGCATGCGCTTTCAATCAGAGACGGAGCAGATCGTACCCTCAGAGCGCAATTTCGACCGCAGTCTCAGTGCCGCATTTTGGCGGGATCGCTTTGGGCCAGATTTCCCTGATAAACGGCAATTTACAGGGAATTTGTGCAAACCGGGACTGATTTCCGTCATTTCAGATGTCACAACTCTATTTTTTCCAATGGCTTATGATGCAAATTCCCTAAAAGGTGGAACAGGGAATTTTTTTTGTGGGAACAGGGAATTGTTCCGCTGGATCAGGGAGGGCGAACCCTGCATCAGGGAAGCATGACTGGAGATATCAGAAGCCGAACAGGAGTTCCTGTTCGGACCAATCAAGTGGGTGGGTCACGCTGACCAGACGCTTGAGTGTGAGTTCGGGCGGCTGTGTGCCGTCGAGAATCGCAGCCTGAATCTTCGGGGAGAGAAAGGCGAGTTGGGCGCGGGTGCGGATGAAGGCGCCGGGGAGGTTTTCGCGGCGTGCGATCTCCATCAGTTGAACTCCGGCTTTCAGATCACGGGCCCAGCCATGGGCGCGGATTAACATGGACCGGAGATGCGGATCGGGTTGGGGTGCCATGTCTCCGGCAATGACCCTGGCCTCGACGCCGCGGCGGCGCAGTTCGAAGGGGGCGGTGATGTGTGTGAGATCCGGGTGCAGTTGGTCGGCAGCGATGCCAAGCGCGCTTGCCAGGGTTTTGCGGTTCAATTCGAGGTTAATTTGTCCTCGCGCAATGCTGCCGCTAGCCAGAATGTCAGCACCGACCTGACCGCCTTGGCCTTGAAGCCGGGTTACAAGATCCGCAACTGAAGTCTGAACTGCCTCGGCTGACCGGGCCTCCGGCTGCGCCAGTACCTGGTGCGCTGCGGCGGCGTCTTGCAGATGTCTGGCGATGACATCAATGACCGCGTTTTCCAGCGCAGGGCCGGGCAGTCGCCAGCCCGAGATATCCTTGCCGCCAGAGATCAGTCTGTTGGAGATATAGTAGCGCAACCGTCGGCCTGTGCGCGTGGTGTGGGTTGGCGTCAACCGATCACCTGTTTCGTCCTGCAGCAGACCAGTGAGCCAGGCGCCGGGGTCATTGGAGTGTTGGCGCGTATCGGGCGTAAGGTTTGCACGGGATCGCTGTGACGCTTCGCGCATTTTCTCCTGTACCCGGTCCCAGATGTCTTTGTCGATGATCGCCGTATGTTGTCCGTCCCAGATCTTATCTTTGTGGCGGATTTTGCCGAGATAGACCGGGTTGCGAAGCAGGTAATAGATTTGGCCGCGTGACAGCGGACAATCCCCTTTTATGCTGCCATCCGCCCGAACAGCCCGTTTTGATCGCAGGTCTTCTGCTTTTGCTCGTTCTTCTGCTTTGCGCAAGCAACCCAGCTCGTCATAAAGCCCAAAGAGATGCCGGACCGTTCTGGCTTCATCTTCATTCACCACCAGCGTTCTTGCTTTTGGATCGGGGTGGCGGTCATAGCCCAGAGGCAGGTTGCCACCCATCCAAAGCCCCTTCTTCTTCGACGCCGCGATTTTGTCGCGAATACGTTCAGCGGTGACTTCCCGTTCAAACTGAGCAAAAGACAACAGCACATTGAGAGTCAGTCGCCCCATGGAAGATGAGGTATTGAAGGCCTGCGTGACGGACACAAAGGAACAGTTTGCCTGTTCCAGCCGTTCGACCAGCTTGGAGAAGTCGGCAAGCGACCGGGTCAGCCGGTCAATCTTGTAAACCACCACCATGTCAATACGCCCGGCATCGATCTCTTCAAGAAGGCGCTGCAGGGCAGGGCGTTCGAGTGTGCCGCCGGACAGCCCGCCATCATCGTAGCGCCCGGGTAGTAGGGTCCAGCCTTCGTGTCGCTGGCTGGCGACATAGGCTGCGCAGGCCTCATATTGCGCGTCCAGCGAATTAAAGTCCTGATCCAGACCATCTTCTGAGGACTTGCGCGTGTAGATCGCGCACCGGATTCTGCTTCGCGGGCTCATATTGCCACCTTTACGTTGAGTCCGAAGAAGCGCGGTCCCGACCAATGCGCGCCGGTAATCTCCCGAGCGATGGCTGAGAGCGAACGGTAAGATCGTCCCTTCCACACAAATCCGTCCCCTGTCACATCGACCACATGGGTTACGCCATTCCACTCGCGCAGCAGGCGCCCGCCGGGTTTTAGGGCAGGGCATGTAGGCCGGGGCTTCTTCTCAGGGCCCTTTTCCAGCGTGGCTTTAACCTGCCGGGGTAGCCCGCCATGACGGCGGGACTGCATCTCAAAGGCGACTAGACGGCGCAAGAAGGGTTGGCTGAGCATGGCGGGGGCGGGCTGATCAAACAGCTGCTGCCAAAGCGTGACCAGATCCGATCGACCCATGGCGGCGAGATCGGCGACATCGCTCGTCTTGGTCATGACGCTTCTCCAGTTCCCGCCGCCAGATGATATGTGGATGCTCCATTTGGTTTGTCGGATGTCCGCCGTTCAATCGTCGCGCCTTTCTTCCGTAACCCACTCAATGCCGCTCGGACCGAATGAGGCTGCCATCCCGTTGCTTTGCAGAGCGCCTCAAGGCTGGCGCCACTCGGGCGACGCAACAAGGCTTGCACTTTGTCAATTTTGGTTTGTTTGGATTTGGACATGTATCGTCTCCTCTGATCCGGGGCTGGCGGAATGCCGAGCCCTGGTACTGAGGAGCGCCCGAATGGCTCGGGCGTGGGTTCAGTGATGCGTGGTTCACAGCAACAGTCCAGCTCTTTCTTGGGCAATCCGAAGAGGGGCGTGTTATGCCGGGCGTTGCTGCTGTACCCCCGATTATTCGTCAACAATCTTAATTGGTTACTTTTTGCTTGGGGGTTGCAATTGCAAAAGCCCGCGCATAGATTCTAGCCAGCCCTGCAAGGGACAAGGTCCCACGGGGAGGTGAATACATCTCCCAGGCAGCATTCGGCGCCGCATTTTTTGAAGCGGATAAGACCGAGAGCATTCGAAGGGGCAACGAACCGGATCGATTGGTCCGGAGAGTTGCTATTCGTGCTCTCTCCGAATTCCCAACACGATCCTTTCTTGTCGACGCTAACGAGCGTCAAACGAAAGGAGGCGGCTATGTCTGCCAAAAAAACGCACAGCGACGCCAAGGCGTCCAACACGCCGATCTGGATGGCGAACAAAGTCGTCCAATCTCAAATCAGCCAGATCAAGCCCTACGCCAACAACAACCGCGTGCACGCGGCCAAGAATATCGACAAGCTCAAAGCGTCGGTGGCCCAGTTTGGCTTTGTCACCCCGATCCTTGTGGATGCCGCGGGCTCCATCATCGCGGGTCATGGCCGCTATGAGGCCGCCAAGGCCCTGGGGTTGATGTCCGTTCCGACGGTTGTCGCGGGTCACCTGTCAGATGCAGAAGTTCGAGCTCTGCGCATTGCGGATAACAAGCTGGCGGAATTGTCCGACTGGAACGAAGCGGCGCTGCAGATCGAGTTTGCCGAGCTGATGGATCTCAGCCTTGATGGCGAGCTGGATTTTGATCTGGGTATCACCGGGTTCGAAACAGCGGAAATCGACATCATCATCGATGGCGCGGATGAGGTCGCAAAGACTGAAGCAGAATCTGTTGAGACGCCGAACCCTGCGGCACCTGTAGTCACGGAGCCGGGCGACCTTTGGGTTCTTGGAGATCACCGCATCTTCTGTGGGGATGCCCTGCAAACCCAGAGCTACGACACCTTGCTGAAAGGCGAGACCCCACAGATGGTCTTCACCGATCCGCCTTACAACGTGCCGGTCAATGGGCATGTCCGTTGCGGCACCGGCGGCGATCATCGCGAATTTGCCATGGCGTCGGGAGAAATGTCGGACAGCGAGTTCCGTGGCTTTCTTTCAGAGGTGATCAGTCGGTTGTTTGACTGTCTGCCGGATGGGGGCATCGCAATGATCTGCATGGACTGGCGTCACATTGAAGAACTGATTGCGTCCGGCAAGGCAGGTGGCTTTGATCTCATCAATCTCTGCGTCTGGAACAAGACCAATGGTGGGATGGGCAGCCTTTATCGGTCCAAGCAAGAGCTGGTTTGCATCTTCAAGAAGCCCGGTGCGCCGCACATCAACAACGTCGAGCTGGGCAAACACGGGCGCAACCGGACCAATGTCTGGGATTATGCCGGTGTGAACAGCTTTGGGGCAGGGCGTGAAGCGGATCTCGCTGATCATCCCACGGTGAAGCCAACGGCCCTGGTCGCGGATGCTATCATGGATGTGAGCCACCGCGGCGAAGTCGTGCTGGACTCCTTTGGCGGGTCCGGCGCGACCTTGCTGGCCGCTGAGAAAACCGGACGCCGGGCGCGGCTTATTGAGTTCGACCCTGTTTACGTCGACGTCGCCATCCGTCGTTGGCAGGAGATGACCGGTGAGAGCGCCGTGCATTCGGTGACAGGCCAGACGTTCGATGCGCATTCTGCGGCAACCGATGCCACCTCAGAGCTGGAGGCGGGTCATGTCTGACGATACGAAAGACTACGAAGTGGGCTACGGCAAACCGCCTAAAGCAACCCAATTCAAGAAAGGCCGATCCGGCAATCCGAAAGGGCGGCCGAAAGGTGCCAAAGGGGTGAATGCCAGCTTGAAACGTGAATTGGAAACCAAGGTTACGGTTCGCGAAGGCAGCCACGAAATCCGGATTTCCAAGGCGGAGGCAATTGCCAAGCGGCTCACGGCAGGCGCGTTGAAGGGCGACACGAAATTGTTGATGGCGCTGCTGAAGCTGGACGCAGATCTGTTCAATACAAGTGACATGGACGCGCAAGAAAGCATCCGTGCGGCTGAGCCGGACGCTGTCGACTACGACATCCTCCGGGATTTCTTTTCCAGTCACCCGGATGGTGACGGCGGTCCTGAAGATGAGGAGGCCAATGATGTCAGCTCCTGATCCCAAAATGGTCCGGCAGGTCGCTCGCGAGGTTTGCCGGGACAATTTCTTTCCCTTCGTGTGGCGCGTGTTTGACACGCTGCACCAGGGAACTGACCGCAGCTTTGATCCGGCCTGGCATGTGCGGGCCATGTGCCATGAGTTGGACAACGTTCGCGTCGGCGAGAACAAGCGATTGATCATCAACATTCCGCCCCGGTGCCTGAAATCGGTCACCGTGGCCGTTGCATATGTCGCCTATCTTCTGGGGCATAACCCCAGTGCCAAGATCATCGTTGCCAGCTATGGGCTGGATCTGGCGCGCAAGCATTCCGAAGATTGTCGTCGGATCATGTCTGCGCGCTGGTACCGGGAAATGTTCCCTGAAACGGTCTTGGCTAAAAAGGGCAACACCTCAGAAGAAATCCGCACCACAAAGGGAGGCAGCCGTAAGGCTGTCTCCATCGGAAGTTCTGTGACTGGACATGGCGCTGACTACATCATCATCGATGACCTGCTGAAAGCTGGAGATGCGGGCTCCGAAGCTGAACTGGTCAAGGCACAGGAGTTCATTGAGGGGACCTTGCTGTCGCGTTTTGACAACCCGTCCGAAGGGTGTGTGGTTATGGTTGCACAACGGTTGCACGAGATGGATCCGCCGGGTTATCTGCTTGAACGTGGGACCTATCGGCACCTGAATCTGCCTGCCATCGCCGAAGAACATGAGAAGGTGCCTCTCGGGCGTGGAAGGGTCATGTGCCGCAAACCGGGTGATCTCCTGTGCCCGTCCCGTTTGGATCAGGACACGCTGGATACCAAGCGTCGTGAAATGGGCGCAGCTGTGTTCAATTGCCAGTATCAGCAGAACCCGATTGCGCCGGACGGATCGCCGCTGCGCTGGGAGTGGTTCGGCACCTATGAGATCGTCGAAGATCGTCGCTGGTTCCAACTGGTTGTTCAAAGCTGGGATACGGGGATGTCTGCGGACCCCCGGTCCGACTTCTCGGTCTGTACGACCTGGGGGTTCCGAGAAAATGCGTGGTACCTTATCGACGTCTGGCGTGGGCAGGTGGACTACCCAGACCTGAAAGCCAAAGCACTGCAGCTTGTCGGTCGCTGGGATCCGGATCGTGTTCTGATCGAAGATGCCGCTTCTGGCAAACCGCTTCTGGACGAACTGTTTCGTGATGACCGTCGGCGCTATGAACGCATCAGACCTGACAAGGACAAGGAAACCCGGTTCCAGTCCGCGTGCGGTCCGGTCGAAGAGGGCAAGGTGCATCTGCCTGCAGATGCGCCTTGGCTGGCAGCGTTCAAACGGGAGCTTCAGTCCTTTCCACGCGGGCGCAACGACGATCAGGTCGACAGCTTTGCCCATTTTCTGAACTGGTCCAAGGGACCGGGCTTCTACCGGGCATTGGGCCGGGACCACCGGATCAACATCGAACGTCGGGAGCGCAATCGAGAGAGGGTCAGACGGCGGTAGAACCTCAGCGTCAAGCTTGAAAACTCGTTGAATATTGCTGGGAGGGCCGATGTCGGACCAATCCTGAGAGCGGCCCCAATGACCGCTCGCAACCACAAACCAGTCTCATCGCCAATGCCGTCGGATGACTGCTTCGAGCCCAAAGTTACCAGGTGCTGCAGTCCGCGCTAAGGACGGCAATGCGCAGAAAGCAGACTTTGCAAAGTCTCGCCACAGCATCAAAACGGACGCTTATCGCTGTCTCGGATGTTGCGGGATAGAGTCCCAAAAGCGGTTATTGATCTTTTGTACCGCCTACCCAAGCCGCCTTCGCGTTTGGATCGCAGAGCAACAGCGTCATCTCAACTTGTCGGATTCTAAGCTAGACAGGCTCGATTTCTCTGTTGCCCTCCACCGCATCAAGACTTGTATCGTGGGTACTCGAAGTCCATATACACAAGGCTTACGTTTTTCTTTTTCGACCTGCTGTCTCCTCAATTCGGCGTTCAGTCTTTCGATTCAGACCGACCACGCCGAGTCGCCGCAATAATGCGGGCGGCAAGTATTAGGAGACTTCCACCATGGCAAATGGCACAGTAAAATGGTTCAACTCGACCAAAGGTTTTGGCTTTATCGAACCTGAAGATGGCAAGCGCGATGTGTTCGTGCATATCTCAGCACTTGAGCGTTCCGGCATCAGCGAATTGAAGGACGGCCAGAAGGTCACTTTTGACGTCGAAGCTGGCCGTGACGGGCGCGACAGCGCCGCCAATCTGGCACTGGCCTGACCTTTTACGGGCACCCTTATGGGGTGCCCGTTTGCACAATGGGCTGCTAAAAGCCCTTGGAGAACAAGTCAGTTGCAACAGCAGGAATTGACCCGGGCGCTCGCGCAATACCGTGTGCCCGATACGAAGCGTAGCGTTATTGAACTGACAATCACTGTCATCCCCTTTTTCGCGCTATGGGGCGCAGCGTGGTTTGCGCTATCCCTTAGTATCTGGGTCACTGTTCTATTGGCCATCCTGAACGCCGCATTTCTGGTGCGTATCTTCATCATCATGCATGATTGTGGTCACGGATCCTTCTTTAGAAACCGTACCGTTTGCAATTGGACAGGCCGGGTTTTGGGTGTCCTTGCGCTGACACCTTATGACGTTTGGCGGCAAAGCCATGCGATCCACCACGCCTCAACCGGTAACCTTGATCGGCGTGGTATGGGTGACATCCCTACATTGACCACTGAAGAATACCTGAAGCGGAAGTGGTTCGGGCGTGCCGCTTATCGTCTGACCCGGAATCCCATCTTCCTGTTCGGTGTTGCGCCGGTCTATACGTTCTTCCTTCAAAACCGCTTACCTCTTGGTTTCATGCGGTCGGGCTGGCTGTATTGGGCAAGTGCGATGGGAACAAACGTCGCGATTGCAGGGTTATTGGCTCTGGTTTTTTGGGCCGGAGGCATTGAGGTTTTGGCGTATGTTTTCCTGCCAACCATGATTGTCGCATCATCGATTGGAATTTGGCTTTTCTACATTCAACACCAGTTTGAACACACGACCTGGGAGCGGGAAGAAGGGTGGAATCTTCAGAACGCCGCATTCTATGGAAGTTCTCACTATGCCCTGCCTGGCATCCTGCGTTGGTTTTCTGCCAATATCGGCGTACACCATGTTCACCACCTTGCCAGCCGCATACCTTTTTATCGGCTAGACGAAGTTTTGCGTGACCATTCTGAGTTGGAAAATTGCCAGCGTATTACTTTATTTGAGAGCCTTCATTGCGCACGATTGCATCTTTGGGACGAAAAAAGTCAGCGCCTGCTGACATTTTCCGAGGCTTTGTCAAACGCCAATCCCAACAAGAGTTTAGTGTAATCTGGCGCGCACCAAAAAGGCGTCGACAGTATCACCGCCGAGGGCGCGAATGGCCTCTAGTCGGTGAAGGCCTTCAATCAGCACGAACCTCTTGTTGTCCGAGCGTATCTGGATCGGGGTCTTCTGGCCGTTCTTCAGAATATCTTCGGCCAGCGTCAGAACTTTTTGTTGATCAAGCGTTTTCGCCCGTTTCGCAGGAACATAGATCAGGTCGAGCGGATATGGTCTTTTTTCCAACATTAGCTACGTGGGCAACCTTTCGTGCATTTGTTCCGGTTCAGAGCTCGCTTCCAAAGCGGGGGCTGGAACGTACGTCATAGAACCGAGCGAACAGCGTCGCGCAGTTCCTGATGCATAATCCAAGTTGCTGGCTCATCGTCACTTTCGATGTGAGAAAATGCCAGGACCTGAGCGGCGCCATCATTCTGTACCGATCCGGCTTCGGGTAGGTCCAGTTCCAGATATTCTGCGATCAATAGTCCGATTTTCTTGAAAACCTTGATGGAGGCCTCGCGTGATTTGTAACCGGCTGCCTGAGACAAGTGACCAATGGTCAGACCTTCCCTACCTGCGATAGTAAGTGCTTTGAGCATTGTGACCTGCGCAGGGGTGAGCCTGATCTGGCGCAATGCCTCTGCATATTCTCTTGCACTGGGAACGAGCGTGCCGGAGTTTCCTTCCAAACGTCGTTGACCGCTACGTTTCCTGTCTCGTTCTTCGAGAATTTCTTTTAAGGCTTCAATGGCCAATGCTGGTGTTTCGCCAACTGCATCGGCAATCATTGCCTGCGTTTTAGCCGGTGGCTTGGGAAATGCGCGCGCAACGCAGTTACCACTCAGAATGCCGGCCTTAATCAAGTACTTGCCAAACTGTTCCTCAATCACACCGGCTACGTCAGCGTTCCGCGACTTACGAACACTGCGTTCCTGAAATGCTCTTTGTTCTAGGTCGCGAATTGCCGATTTTGGGTGTCGGAGGCTAACCTGAGGGGTGCTTTTACGCATCAGAGAAACACCACCACAATTATGGCCGCAACAATCACCGCCGATGCGACAAACATCTTTATGCTGTAGGACCAGCGTTGCGCCTTTTCGGCTTTGAGTATTTTACCCAGGTTTTCGTCAATCGAGTTATGGTTCACGGATTCGTCCTTCCGGATATGTCAGGAGGTATTGGTTCCCACCAACCTATTGTCGCGGCACATTTTCGGTGCACTTATCGTTCTGTCGTGTAAACGGCCGATTGCATTCCCAACCGTCACCTCTCCGATTCAAGTGAGCATTTGAAGGGACAAGGATCGCAATGCATCTGTCCCGGTTTGCGCGATAACCTCGTTTGCATTTCCATCCAGAAAAGGTTTCAGGCGCAAGATATGCATGCTGTGGAATTGCCACAGGTTCACAGCTACTCTCCGCTGCCCTGTAACCTCTGAGGCACACCCAACCATCCGCGCTGTTTTTGTCAGTCAGGCGGCCGTTGCTCGGGACATTAATCGCAACACAATCCTGATCCTCCTTACGAAATCCCCAGTTGCAGTGTATTTCTTGTACGCCAAACCTAGTTTCGACGTACCCATTTTGAGGTGAAATCACCTCTTCACACTCGTCCCCGATACGCTGGAACAACCGGTTGCACTCCCACCGATCTCCGGTTGATGCAAGATAGGCATTTTCTGGAACTCTTATTTCCTCACAAAATTCTCCTACACTCTGGAAACCATGAGTGCATTCCCAGCCACTGCCGTAGGAGCTGCCCGTCAAATATGCGTTTTTTGGTACGTCTGTTATTTGGCAGGATCCGTTCTTGTTTTCGAAACCTTCGTCACAAATCGATCCGTCGGCATTGCCTGCGACTTGGGCAGGAAGCTGCGTTCCTGAGAGCAACACCAAGAGTGTCGGGATCAGGCAAAGAACGCGGTGCGAAAACACGATGAATGACTGATTGAAACGGAGCCTGAGACCTGATCTATCGGGCATCGAGCACGCAATTTATGTGCCATGTGCTGTTCATACGGCGCCTTCTTTCATGGGTCACCCGATGACCGGTGCTTGTCAGGTGACAGTTGCGAATGCTAGCGAGGAACGAGCTCATAGCGAAGACCCCAGCGAAACCCGTTCCAATGCTGGGGCACATGCTACAGTTAGTCTGAAGGCCATTGGATCATCGAAGCCGGCAGCATCGCGGCGACGAATATATCTTTCCAATACACTCTTGTGGTTCCTAGCCTGTGAAGAGTCAAGGACGCACCCTCGTCACAAAGCGTGTGCTACGGAGATGTTAATTTTTGAGAGCAGTGAATGACTAGGTGGCTTAGAGAATAACTGAGAGGAAAAATTCAGCGTGATACCACCTTTGAAACGGAGCTATTGACGAACTGGCAGAAACTGAGTTCTGTGATGCTCAGTGCAGCTGCACGCACGCATTGCGCTGAAAGTCTGCTTCAAAGGCCAATTTCGGGCACTAGGGCACAATGGTGAGACAGGAATTCTGGGCACATTGATACCGCAGTGTGATCGGCCCATTGCCAAAGTAAATTTGAGTTCTGTTCCTAGCCTGACAACGAGACCAATCGTGTCCACGGCTGGCAAGCAAAACGAAGCGAACCGCACGGGTATCGTTCAAATCTGTTGTCGAAGTCGAGTAACTGTTTCTTTCGGATGGGCATCCAGTAGCGCGAGGAGCTTAAACGCAGGTCCTCCGGGGCGGCGGGCTCCGTTCTCCCACAGTTTGTAACCGAGCTCGCTCATCCCGATAAGTTCGGCCATTTCCGCCACGGTCAATCCGGCCTTTTCGCGGACTTCAAGCGGTGTAGCCACGGGCTCGGAATTGGTGTCCGAACGGGCGCCTTGCGCCGGATCAACGGACACAAGGCTGGGATCCGGTCCTGTCATCATCTGCTCCCTGTTATTGTCGTTTGAGGCATGGCCATAGGTCATGCCTGAAGTTCGCATTTGCGCAGATGTCAAAGTCTGGCGCGCAGGCGTTTTTCAACAGTGCTCAGCCTGCGGGTGGTCTGAGTCATATCCGTCCGGAGGCTCCGAATTTCATCAAGGATGCCTTGAATATCCTCCGATCCGGAAGTGGTATCGGTTGGTTCAAGCACACCTTCCCCCTCACCGCTCAGAAGCCAAACCAGAGAGACCCCAAGAATGCCGGACATCATCTGCGCCTTGTTTGCACGTGGCTCGGCACGGTCTTCTTCCCATCCCTGTACGGTCTTCAGTTTGACGCCCAGGCGACTGGCAAGCTTCTTTTGCGAGTATCCAACGGCTTCGCGCGCGGCGACGATCCGGTCGCCCAGAGTTGCCGCTTCATCACCGTAGTATGAGGTGTCGTTTGATATAGTCGTGGCTACGTTCATTCTGCTCTCTCACTTTGGTTGAAAATGTTGTGGCGCGGTCAGGCCGCGAGTTCGCTACGATCCGCAAGACGGATCGTCACAAGATTGCTGTTTTCATGACGGCGATATGGGGTCAGCGCCTGCGTGATGAAGGGTTGGATATCCATCCGGGACCGCTGCCACCGCGCAAACCTGCGGAACAAAGCCCAGGTGCACTCGTCGCTGGACGTAATCACAGTCTGAACACGGGTGACATCGGTGCAGACGTCCCGACGCATCACCTGCCCCAGCATCAGCGACGCAAGACCCTTGTCCGCCTCACCCTCTGAAACGCCGACCCGCCAGATAAACAGGGTTTCCGGGTCATATGGCAGAACATAAGCCAGTATCGCGCCGACCAGGTCTCCATCCAGTTCTGCAATAACCGAGAATTCTTTGTAGTCATCAAACGCCGCCAGTTCACCAAGCAGATCACCAATAGCTTGCTGATCCCCGGTACTGGCCAGCAAAGACACAGCTGCACCGTCTTCCGGCAAAGGGGGACGCAAAACCGGAATAGGTTGTTCGAACAACTCCAAAGAATGCTGCATGTACTGCTCCATCAATAAACTTTGATTAGCTAAGTAACACAGCGGCATCAAAACTTCAAAAGGCGAAGCAAAATTCTACCGAAACGTCATAAATATAGCTATTTTTGCGATATTTTAATTTGCAAGGCTAATTATATTGCGCTCCGTTAACGCTTGAGCAATCAATACAATTTTGACAATCTCACTCCATTCGAATGCGGAGTAGATACATGGATCGTATCGACAGCAGCCTTGTCGCCCTGCGCCGAATCCTGCGCGCCACCGAGATGTCCGGCCGGGAACTGGCGCAATCCGCCGGGCTGACCGCGGTCCAGCTTCGTGTGCTGCAAGTGATTGGCGAGACCGGGCAAACCACGGCCAAAGCAATTTCAATGCGTATGCATGTCAGCCAGGCCACTGTCACAGCGCTGGTGGACAAGCTGGCTTCGGGCGGCATGGTTGTGCGCGAGAAATCCATGACCGACCGACGGCAGACCAATATCCTGATCACGGATCAAGGGCGGCAAACTCTTGAGGACGCCCCTGATCCCCTGCAACAGCTCTATGTGCAACGGTTCAAGCAGATGGAGGACTGGGAGCAGGCAATGCTTGTTGCCGCGCTCGAAAGGGTTGCAACGATGCTGGACGCCGAAGATCTTCAGGCCGGCGCGATCCTGACAACTGGCGATTTGAACAAGACGGAATAATGGGCCGGATTTACCGACCCCTTCGCGTACCTTTTTGTTGAGGCTTTTATCAAGAAAGGATTTGGCGGCCCGAACGGACCCGTCGTCTACTTGGTCGATCTTTCATTGCCACATATTCATTGCGCGCTAGCGGCCAATCCCTACTTTTAGAACGACAGCTCCGCTTTGGGCTGCCTCCAGTCGTAGATGTAATGGCGCGAACGGCGACACTAAGACCGATTGGCTCATGAGACAGAGCGAGGAAAAGATTGGCTTCTTAAATTCTGGACAAAAATGCGGCTCGGATAGTTTGCTTCATAGCGTCTAGGGGCAAATCCGAATTATGCATGACCGTACAAGAGCGGCGTGGGAGGATGGATATGATGACAAACAATTGACCTCGTTGGTCGAGCATATGATGGATGCCTGATGCCATCGGGCGCTTATGTCAAAATTTGTTGTTCGACTTGGACATGCAATACACAGCAAAGTTGCTTAAATGGTATTGCTAAGTTTCGTCGCCAATGTCCGCTTCGGGCTGGGACTTGCCGAATACCAGTGCAGCATGCCTTTAATTTTGAGTGGTAGGTCTGGGTCAGAGTTGCCGTTCACTGCGATAACCATGATCGGCCGTTGGTGGCTCTTAGAAGCCGTAAACCTCAATGCAGAAAAACAAATGCCAGCAAAAAGAAGATGCTATGGTGATCATTGAGATGATGGGCCCAGCAATAGAGGGTGTGAAGTTTTAAGGGAGGCGAACCGCAGCGATGAGGAAGCTATTTCTTACAGCTATTGTAGCCATCGGGTTCGGAGTTGGAATTTACTCAGCGCTGCCTACCCAGCAGCCAGAGGGTTCCTTTCCAAGTGACGTTAGGGGGCCTGATTTCGCATCACTGTTGGCAAACATCTCTGATGATGAAGGCTTCGAACGGCCATCCTCAAATTGGAAACTGGAGCTGCCCGAGGATCATGGTGCCCATGTTAAGTCACGCACTGAGACTTGGCAGCTACTTACTCATTTAAGCGATGAAGATGGCAACGAACTTGGTTTCCAGTTCTTGTTCTTACGCATTGGCATTGTACCTCCAACGTCACCGCCGCAGGATTCAATTTGGGACGTCAGACAGCTTGAACGGGTGCACATCGCACTTCTCGACGCAAACTCGGCGAAAGTCGCGAGCGAGGAACGGTTCGGACGGGGAATACCCAGGATCTCGGGTTTCGATTGGAATGCTGCGGAGCTTCGAATGGATAATTGGTTCCTCAGTTTCGCAGATGACGGATCACCGGCGACGCTTAAGCTCTATGCGACAATTAGCGACAAGGCTGTCGTGGAGTTTGATATGCGACCGGTGAAGCAGGCTGTTGCCTTGGAACCGGATGGCGCAGACGCACCTTTTGTGGGTTATTCAATCACGCGTCTGACCGTTGATGGAACCGTTGATCAAGGACAGGGAAAGAAAAGGGTCACAGGAACCGCATGGTACGATCATTTATGGGGTGAGCTTCCGGTGCCAGGTGCAGGACCGGTCGCATGGGATCGTTTGCAGCTTCAACTTGAGGATGGAGCCGAGATCTCGGCAGTGCGCTCACGGAGGATCGATGGAAGAGGCGCAGCGTCCGTTAACGGCGCTATATTTGAACCCAATGGTGAAGTCATTTCCTTGGACGAGGGGACCATTAAAATGACGGCTTTTCGAACTTGGCAATCTCCCTATACCGGGGTCGAATATCCAATCGAATGGCAACTTGAAGGCCCCGATCTGGACATAACGATTGAGCCCTTGTTTGACGCCCAGGTGCTTGATTTTTCCGTCCCGTTCTGGAGCGGTATCGTGCGGGTCAGGGGAAATCGCGCCCAGGAAGCGGTCTCCGGATTTGGGACGCTGCAACTGACAGGATATGAACAGTGATTAGAGGAGGAGTAGCAATCGGCGGCGTCGCCGTACTGTTGGGCGCTTTCGCCGCCGGAGCGTTCTGGCTCTACGCAGCTTTTGACGACCGGGAAACAGCCTCTGACACGAGCCAGTTCCGCTCTCCGACAGGACCAGTTCCGCCTTCGGTGCAGCGCCCTGGTGACGTCGATGCAGGCCGTCACGCTCTTCTAAACGCTCCCTACGTCAGCTGTGGTATTCCGTATAACGCTTATCGCCGCCTGAATCCCGAAACCGCCGAAAACGAACGTCTTCCGGGGCGTGAGGGTCGGAACGCTGAACTGTCTTATGCACTCACCTCGCATGTGAACGAAGATGGGGTCGAGGTAATCTCCAATAATTGCCTGACGTGCCATGCCGGACGCCTCAACGATGAGATCATCATCGGTCTGGGAAACGAATTTGGGGACTTCACGCGCGATCCGAGCAGGCTGGTTCTCCAAACAGGAAATTACGTTCGTGGAGCTGCCGAAACGAAAGCCTGGGAGCACTGGGCTGACCGCATCGACGGTATTGCGCCTTACGTCCAAACAAAAACGATTGGTGTAAACCCGGCGACCAACCTGACCTGGGCACTCATGTCCAGGCTCAATCCTGAAACGCTGAAGTGGTCAGAGACACCGCTTATTGACCCGCCACCGCAAGACCCGCTGCCAATCAGTGTTCCGCCTTGGTGGGGAATGAGCAAGAAGAACGCGATGTTCTATACGACAATCGGTCGGGGCGACCACGCGCGCTTCATGCTCCTGGCGTCAATGCTGTGCATTGATGGCACTGAAGATGTTGCAGACATCGTCGCCTATGCGCCTGACATTCGTGCCTTCATTGCCTCATTGGCGGCTCCAGCCTTCCCGTATCCTGTCGATGCAGAGCTGGCAGCTGACGGAGAGGGTATTTTTCTTCGTGAGTGCAGCGCTTGCCACGGTACATACGGGGCAAATGAGACCTTTCCAAATCGCGTCTATCCGGTTTCCGAAATTGGAACTGACCCCGCATATGCAACTGAGGCGACGGATGGATCGCGAGACCGGTTCTACGCCTGGGTGGCACGTTCTCCTTTCGGAGATACTGAAAGTGCCAACCCTGCACCTGGCTATATAGCACCTCCACTCGATGGGATCTGGGCCACGGCACCCTATCTACACAACGGTTCAGTGCCAAATATGGAGGCTTTACTCCTTAGCGACTTGAGGCCGAAATACTGGCGGCACCTGTTCGATCCACGAAATTACGATCCCCAAACGATGGGCTGGCGCTTTGAAGTCCTTTCAGCCGGGCAAGAAAGTGAATCAGACCCAGATAGGCGAAGGCTGATCTATGACACCACGTTGAGAGGCTACGGTAATCAGGGCCACACCTACAGTGACGAATTAAGCGATAAAGAACGGTCTGCCCTACTTGAATACCTAAAGACCATTTAGTGTAACTCATTTGTTTTTGGTGCAGCAGCTCGGAAGGTCCAAGCTGCGCGGAGTGGAAGACGGGACTTGCTCGGCTGTCCGCTTCGTCCGCGAAGCTGGTATCGCAAAGCCTTGTTTTGAATGTCTGCTTCGGGCTGACGGCAGTCATTCCGAAGCATATTCCAAATGGCAGCTTCGTCCGCAAAGCAGTCACACGAGCAAGTAGCGGCGAACGACCGCTTCGAGCCCAGAGCGGCAGTTTCGGCGAACCACGCTTTTCCGTCAAATTTGCTGACAAAAACTCAATCTCTCAGACACAATTTCTGTATGATATGTTGGATCGACCTTTTCTTACTGGAGGGCACTAGTCTGAGATGAACCCAGTCGAAACCAAATACGCCAAAAGCGGGGACACTCACATCGCTTACCAAGTGGTCGGTGAAGGCGACTTAGATGTGGTTTATGTGCCCGGTTGGGTTTCTCATGTGGAGCTTTGCTGGGAAGAACCATCACTTAACCGTTTCTTGTCCAGAATTGCGTCCTTTGCGAGATTGATCATTTTTGACAAGCGAGGAACCGGTCTTTCAGACAGGGTTTCAAACGATCAACTGCCTACTCTTGAAGAGCGCGCTGATGATCTTCTTGCGGTTATGGATGCAGCCAATTCCTCGCGCGCGGCGCTGATCGGGTTTTCAGAAGGTGGCAACTTGGCCGCATTCTTTGCCGCATCACACCCTGAACGAACAGCTGGGCTCATTATGTTTGGCGCATTCGGCAAGCGCATATGGAGCCCGGACTATCCTTGGGCACCCACTCCGGAAGAACGTCAAAAGGACTATGAGTTCGTCGAACGTGAGTGGGGTAACCTGATGGACATTGAGCACTATGCGCCCAGCAAGGCCAATGATGAGGCTTTCTTGCGACGGACATGCGCATACCTCAGGAGAAGCGCCAGTCCTGGTGCGGCTGTTACGCTGCTCAAGATGAATACCGAGATAGATTTGACCAATGTTCTCCCCGCCGTCCACGTGCCAACTCTCGTATTGCACCGCACTGGTGATCGAGACGCGAAAGTAGAAGAAGGGCGTTGGATTGCAGATCGGATTTCAGGCGCCCAGTTCAAGGAGCTGCCCGGTGAAGATCATTTTCCCTGGGTTGGAGATACCGAACCGATCATTGAAGCAATTCAGGCTTTTGTCACCGGTGAGAAACCCCTTCTTCCGAGTGAACGAGTTTTGGCGACTATTTTGTTTACCGATATTGTTGGATCTACGGATCTAGCCCATCAGATTGGCGATGCAGCATGGAAAGACCTGCTCAACCAACATGACCAACTGTGCGCTCAAGCCATTACTGAACACAACGGGCGACTGGTAAAAGGAACTGGCGACGGACTACTGGCAACCTTTGACGGCCCTGGAAGGGGCATATCATGCGGAAAAAAAATCGTTACCATCGCTCGTGGGGTGGGGCTTTCCGTCCGCTGTGGCTTGCATACGGGAGAATGTGAACTTCGCGGCGACGAAATCGCAGGTGTGGCTGTCCATCTAGCCGCCCGCGTATCAGCACTGGCTGAAGCAGATCAGTTACTCGTCTCCAGAACGGTACGGGACTTGGTTGCCGGTTCAGGCCATACTCTGAGGGATGAGGGAGAGCATCAGCTCAAGGGGTTTTCCGAGAAATGGTCGATCTATTCCGTCCATCTCTAGACACTCTTTCTTGCGAACCTTCGAAGATTTTAGTGTCGCAACGAACAGCGGCTTCGTCCGCAACGCGGTCAGTCGTCCAATTTCGATAAACGTCCGTTGTTCATGAGAGCTGCCGTCGGAGCCTAGCATCGTCAAAAGGTATAAAACCTGGGTCGGTTTGCCCGTTTAAGTTGGGACATTTTCACAGCCCTAACTCTAAAAAATACCAACATTTACTATCATCAATCTTATTAGAAGAATGCGTATCAAGGGAATCGATGGCGAGAAAATCTGGGCTCATATCCATCAACAGAAAAACAGGGGATAAATCAGGGGATACACAAGATCCCGCCATGAAAATCATTATATTACAGCATCTTATCATGTAAAGTGGTGCCCCCACACGGACTCGAACCGCGGACCTACTGATTACAAATCTTATCACCATATTTTCGATAGCATTATATCCAATTCGATTGGGCAGTATATTCTATTAAATAACAGAAGCTTTAGCGTGCAGAGGTTTCTTAAAGACCCTTCCTAATTCTCCGCACTTTGCTTACCTTGTGCTTACCCAATCCGTCCGAGACCAATATGCCCAACGTCAGATTAACAAAATCAAGTGTCGATCGCCTTTCAGCAACAAACCGGGACACGATCTATTGGGACGACGGTCTACCTGGTTTTGGACTTCGCGTGAAAACGACCGGCGTCAAAAGCTTCTTAGTTCAATATCGCAACAAACAAACCGGTCGGTCGAAACGCAAGACACTTGGGCGATATGGGCCGACCTTGTCTTTGGGCGCCGCCCGCGAAATAGCACGCGCGCTTCTTGCTGACGTGGTACGTGGCGCAGATCCTGTCGCAGATGCGCAAAGCATAAGGCATTCACCAACGGTGAGCTCACTTGCCGAGCAATACATGACCGAACATGCGGAACCGAAGAAACGTCCCGGTAGCGTTCGGAATGATCGGTCAATGCTGGACAGATACATTCTCCCCAAGCTTGGGGATCTTAAAGTCATTGAAGTGACGCATCAGCATGTTCAGAAGCTTCACAATCAAATGCGTGATACGCCCTACCAAGCCAATCGCACTCTGGCGCTCATGTCGAAAATGTTTGGACTGTCTGTGCGCTGGGGTCAGCGTTCTGACAATCCGGCGCGCGGCATAGAAAAGTTCCCCGAGGAAAAGCGGGACCGCTGGTTGTCAGATGGTGAGCTGCAAAGACTTTTGGTGGCTCTGTCAGAGCATCCAAATCAGGTTGCAGCGAACGCTATTCGCCTGCAGCTCCTGACAGGCGCACGGATCGGCGAAGTGCTGAAGGCAAAATGGGAAGACTTCGATTTGGACCGCGCGGTCTGGACAAAGCCGTCGCACCACACAAAGCAAAAGCGACGAGAGCACCTGCCGATTTCGTCAGCAACCTGTGATTTGCTTGCGGCAATGAAAGCAGGGGCATCTCCTGAAAGTCGTTGGTTGTTTCCGGGACGCTCTCCGGACCAACCGTACAAAGATCTGAAGAAATTTTGGAGCTCGGTCACCACATCAGCAGGCCTTCAAGACTACCGTATCCACGACAATCGGCATACGCATGCGTCGCATCTCGTTTCCAGCGGTCTGAGTTTGCCTATAGTTGGTCGATTGCTTGGACACACGAACCCGTCTACCACGCAACGCTACGCGCATCTCGCAGATGACCCGTTGCGGCAGGCAGCGGATGTGATGGGTAAGAAGATCAGCGGTGGCAGTTCCTGAAACCTGAGAATTTCCTGTGCTGAAGACACGCGAGTGGCAATTAGACTGCAGCTGTCGGCACAGTGTCGATGTTTGGGACGGAAGGGAATGGACGGAGATATAAGATGTCCAAATCTCTACTTCCCGTTGTCACAACGCGTCGTCCGCCTTGGAACAAAGGCAGACTAGTCGGACAGAAGCGGCCATTGCAGGCAAAGCAAGTCTGGGCCATTCGCGCTCGGCTCGAACTTGCAAACAAGCTGAGAGACCTAGCCTTGTTCAATCTTGCCATCGATAGCAAGTTGCGCGGGTGCGATCTCGTCCGCCTGAGGGTTAACGATCTCGCCGTCGGCAATTCTGTTCGCGATCGGGTATCCGTTGTTCAACGTAAAACTGCGAAGCCAGTGCAATTTGAAGTGACGGAGAATACACGTGAAGTCGTGTCGCAATGGGTCTCTTCTCAATATATGCATGGACAACGGTATCTGTTTCCAAGTCGTATGCATGCTTTGCCGCATCTTTCGACCCGGCAATACGCTAGGCTTGTCCGGGAATGGGTGTCAGCGATTGGTCTCGATCCGTCCAGCTACGGCACGCATTCGCTTAGGCGCACCAAAGCGGCTTTGATATACAGAAAGACCGGAAACCTACGTGCCATTCAACTTCTGCTCGGTCACAGCAAAGTGGACAGTACGGTGCGTTACCTTGGCGTCGAGCTTGAAGACGCGCTTAGTATTGCCGAACGCATCGATCTTTAACCTTTTAGGCGGGCGGGATCGTCCGCTCGCCGCTCCCAAGCAGACTTTCGGAATCTCCCGTTAATCTTCCGCTTCGAGCCCAATGCAGACACGTTTCTATCAAACATCATCTGTCACGAAGGGCGGAAAGCCGACATTCCCCCGGCTCTGAGTAAACGCCCTGTTTTGTCTAGTGCAGCCATATTCGGGCGGATGAAGTGACGGCTAGCATTGGGAAAACGGGGGTGGCCCACTCACCTGCCACCCCCTTCGTTCGGAACGAAAATGCACCCCGAACAGAAAAAACAGAAGTCCTTCGCTAAAGATTGACCCTTAGCCGCAATCCAAAGACCAGCGGGTCGTTCGGATTCGATCCAGGGTTGTTGAGATATTGCACGTCTGCTGTCAGAGCCAGATTGTCGGCCAGATCCAGACGATAAAACGCTTCAATGGTCGTTTGGTTGGGCAAGCCCGGAGTCGTGAGGTCGGCAACTGTGGCGGCTAAGCCGAAGAGGTCGTCATAGGTGCCCGGTCGCCACATCAGACCTGCATTGACCGCACGCTCTGCCAGCGCGCCGCCGCCATTGGACCATCCCAGTCGCCCAAAGATCATCAGCTGATTTTCGAAAGTATGGTTAGCGGAAACCGTCCCGCCATATGTCTCGGGTACGCCGGCCTTTTGGCGCTCATCCGTGTGAAACATCCCAAGATGCACGTTGGTTAGGAACCGCTTCGACCGCTGCGGTGTCCAGCCGATCTCGGCATACTTGTAGAACTCAGACCCTCCGGGGAACCATTCTACATCGGTGAGAGACCCATTGGCATCACTGACCAAACCCAGCGCATAGAACTGGTCGGTCAGATAACCCCCTGCCGCGATGCCAAAACCCGGGTCAGGGATTGGCAGAACCGGGCTGAACAAGATCGAGTAATTCGAGAACGTCGTTCTCGGGTTAACGTAGCCGAGAATGTCGGAGTAATCGCCCGGGTCGATCCGTCCCACGGCAACCCCTCCACGTCCGCCTGCGAAGGCTTGCTGCCAGTAGGCAACCGACAAGGTCGTGTCCGTGTCGCTGAATGTGACGGCAGTGGCTCCTTGATATCCAATTTGCGCAGCCATGGCGGAGGGTGCAATCGGCTGACCCAGCCGGTGTCGGTTCTCAAGGATAAAGACCAGACTACCGGGGTTTTCACCGCCCCGGTCTGCCAGTTCCCACGTCCCAATCATCCTGAGCTGACCCGACGCGGCCGCGTCCTGCCCGGTCAGGCTGTGCGAGCTGCGTTGGTAGAGGGCCTGGTAGTCAAAGCTAAGCGCCAGTCCGGTGTTCTCCCGAAAACGCCCCAATGCTGTTTCGGTTGGATCAAGACTGCGATCCAGCCCGGGCCAGCGCGAGTCCTCCAGCCTGCGCAGCCTGTCCTGCTCCTGTTGGGCACTGGCCGAGCCCGGTCCGCCCAGCGAGGTCTGAGCGGCAGCTTCAAGACCGGACTGTGCGACTGGTTCTTCGGCCACCGCGATGTTGCCTGAGATTGTGAAGACCGCTGCCACCACGATCATTAAAACCGGTGACAGGTTATTGCTCGGACCCTGAGGAAATGACATTCTCACTGACAGGTCACTTCATATCATCCTGCGCTTTGATCTCCGGCACACGGGCGAGGGCCTCGGCCATGTCGGCGCTGTTCATCAACTCGATCATCTGATAGTCGTCCAGCAGCCCGTCGCCGAGACGGCTGACATGGAAGGCCTGGATAAAGGTGGGATCGTCCGGCAGGGAAACCGTGATGTAGTTCTTCCCGTTTCCAAGCCCCCAGTAGTAGCTCAGAAGTTCGCCCCCGAGCGCCTCGATCCCGCCTTTGACCGTGGCAGCGCGGTCCCCCGGATTGGCGATCTGCATCTCCCAGGCCGCACTGTTGGACGTGCCGATGAACAAAAAGGTGCGCATGTCTTTCGTGTCTTCGGCCGCCTCCGCTGCTGCGGAATGGCAGAAGGCCACAGAGAGTAGGAACTTGTTCATTTTGCTACCTGAATTTCTTGCATATCTTTTGAAAGAGGCAGCTTCGCCGCCCCTGACCGTTCCATGGTGTTACTGCTCGGGGGCTCCGGGGATGGTCTCCTCCAATGCGGCAGGGCGATTTGGGAATTCGGAATGCTCGTCCTCGGGGGTCTCGATGTCGGCATGCCAGGAGAATTCCTTGTCTCCAAGGTCCAATTTGACGTCGTCTCCTGCGATGACAGGGTAGCGGATCGGCTGTCCGGGCCTCAGGTCGGTATTGGCGACGCCGTCATCAATGATGATCTGCCCGCTGACCAGCACGTAGGGGATGCCCTTTGTGAAGGATCCGTTCATGCCCTTCTTCATCGAAGACGTCTCGGTGATCGTATCGGGGTTGAAGATCGTGATGTCCGCGATCATGCCCTCCTGCATACGGCCGCGTTCCTGCATCGCCCCAAGGCCCACTTTGGAGAAGTATTTGGCCGGGATGTAGGAAGCGTTGTTGACCAACTCCATCAGCGGAATGCCCTGCTCGCGCGCTTCGCGGAACACGATGCCATAGGTGCCCGCGTTGCGCGGGTGACCGCCATATTCTTTGAAGTCTGCTTCGATTGGCAACGGCTCCCCGTCAACGGTAAACCCGACAATGTCGTTGGCGATGGCAATATCCTTCATGTGGATCCAACGCTTGAGGTCCGCTTCGGGACGGACCGTGATGAAGATCGGCTTGCTTGGATCCTCTTTCTGCTGGCGAAAGAATTCTTCATCCGTCTCGTAAAGCTCACCGGTGCTGGTATCGAAGATGTCGCGTGTCGGCACAATATTGTTAGCCTCGATTTTGTCCGGCAGCAGTTGCGGGGTCGCGATATTCGGGTTTCCGGTGATGGCCGGATAGTACTCGGCAAAGATGTTCATTCCCTGCTGCTGAAGGCGGCGCGCCAGCTCATAGATCTCTTCCCAGCCCTGGTTCTGGATATGAGACAGGATCAGCGCCCCGTCCAAAGCAACCGCATTGGCAATCACTTCGTTTGCGCCCAGCGAGTAATAAAGCGGCAGGCTTTCGGTTGGGCCAAACCGCGTATGAGCCCCAAAGTAACGATTGTACTTCTTCGCCAGCTTCTGAAGCGCGAAAATCTCCTTCGGGTAGGTGTTATAGCCCATATAGCCGACCGTGGTGTTCACGGTGATCGCTCCGGCGCGAAGGCCCTTGTCATACATGGCCATGACCTGAGCCAGCTGGTTCTTTGAAGGGACATCCAGCGCCCAGCTGGCATGCCCGTCCTCTTCCTCGGCTGCGCCGCGGGATTTGAGGATGTAGGTCGGGTCGGATGCCAGTTCGACAGGAACCATGTCCATGATCACACGGCGGATTTCCTCGTGCCCCATGCCGGAGCCGTAGTTCAGAAAGGAGTTCCCCTCATACTTGTCGTAGAACAGGTCGGCGTCAGCCACGCCGCTTTCGGTGTCGAGAATCGTGGTGGTCCCATCATGGGCCATCATCTTCTGGTCGAACCCACCGAATGAATGCGAGTGTGTGTTGATGAAACCCGGCGCGACGACGTGGTCTGACACGTCGATCTCTCTTTTGCCGGAGATTGCATCCTCGGTGATCGCCGTGATCCTGTCGCCTGTCACGCAGACATTGCGCACCGCATCGAAATTGGTTTCCGGGTCCATGACCCGCCCATTCAGGATGGCAACGTCGCAGTCCTGGGCGAACGCCGCAGAGCCGCAGAGCGCCAAAAGTGAAGCAAGGGTCAGATGTTTCATCTGTGGTCCTTTCAAGGTTGTGTTCTTCGAAAGAAAACGCGGGTCGGGCGAGGGAGACCGCCCCGCGCTCTCCTCAGTCGAGCGTGTTCTTGTAGATCGCGCCGTCTTTCATGATGACGCGAATGCTCGGGACATCCTGTCCGCGCGGTTCGGCATCGAACCAGGAATCGACAGCGCCGATGGCCGAGATGTCTTCGAGTGGGTTCCCGTCGACGATGAGAATATCGGCATAAGCGCCTTCCTCAATCACGCCGAGCTTGCCTTCGGGATACGGATTGCCCCGCCCGGTCAGCGCCGCCAGTTCGCCGCCGTTCGAAGTCATCATCTGCAATGCCCAGAGGTTGCCGAACTCCCGCGCGACAAAGGCCTTCGTGAAGTCCATCGACTGCCGGTAGGGAACGCCGGTTAACAAAACATAATCGGAATCAAACACCATCTTCGGCTTGTATTTTCTTACAAGATCCATCAACTGCTTGCTGTTTTCCCGCAACCAAAGGAACTTCGCCGTTGGCGGAAAGGTCGGGTCCTGGTGCATCGGATGTTCCAGCGCCTCGGGAGCCAGTGCCGTCAGGTTGGGCGAAAAGAACGCCTCTTTCTCGACCAGTTTCTGCATCGTCGGTTCGGTAATGGTCAGGCCGTGATCCACCACTTTGACGCCAAGATCGAGCGCACGCGACAGATCGCTGTCCATGAAGACATGCATGGCGACATATGAGTCCATATCCCCAGCAACCTCGACCGCAGCGGAAATCTCGTCGTTTGTGAAAGCAGACTGATAGATCGGGTCCTTAATCGATGTCACGCCACCGCTGACCATGATCTTGAGATAGTTCGCCCCTAGAGCGAAATTCCTGCGCGCGCCCTGAAGCACCTCCGCCGGCCCGTCCACCAGTCTGGTGATCTCCAGACGTTCAAGATTGCTTTCGTTCTTGCGTTGACCCGCGATACCCCAGTCGCCATGTCCGCCTGTCTGGCTAAGGCATGCGCCGGAGGAATAAATTCGTGGGCCAGGTAGTGATCCTTCATCGATTACCGCCCGCAGTCCACCATGAGCGCCGCACATATCGCGGACGGTCGTGAAGCCCATCGCCAACATTTCCTGCGCGAACGCAGCGGCGCGTGCGCCGATCTCTTCCCATGTGGTGTCCTGAAGTCCGGGGATGGTGCCGTTCTTGTACATGTTCACATGCACATGGCTGTCGATCAGACCGGGCATGAGTGTACGACCATCACCGTCAATGACGGTAACGTTCACTTCTTTGGTCTCGATGCCGCGTTCTGTCTGGACGGTGAAGGAGTAGCCATCGATTCCACCGACTGGATCGGGCAACCGCTTGGATCCCCCAGTGCGCACATCGACTTCCCACTTCCCGCCTTCAGGGATGTCAGCGTCAATCTTGTGAATTTTGTTCTTGACGACGAGCACGTCGACGTCCTTCAGCCCGTCATTCACACCATCAAACACCATGACGTTTTTGAAGAGTGTAACTGGGGGGATATCAACTGCGGCCTCCTGTGCAAAAGCCGCGCTCGTTGCGAGAGCGACTGCGCCGGCCATCATTGTGGATTTGCCAAGGTATTTCATTTGCTTCCGTTCCATCGAGAGTCAGGGATGCGCGGGATGCCGAGGTAGGAACATCCCGCGCGACACTCAGTCGAGAGTGTTCTTGTAGATCACGCCGTCTTTCATGATGACCTTCAGGTTGGTGTCTGGCTCGGCCAGCAGCAGGATGTCCTCCAGCGGGTTGCCATCGACCAGCAGGAGATCTGCATAGGCACCTTCCTCGACCACGCCGAGCGGGCCATCCTGATACGGATTGTTCAGGCCGGTCAGACGGTTCATCCGCGCGCCGTTCGATGTAGCCATGCGAAGGATGTCGAACGGCTTGAAGTTGGCCTCGTGCAGGTACTTGAACTCGTCGCTCATCTTCTTGTCCTGCTCGAGCGTCTGGTCCCAGTTGTTGATGAGATCCGTGCCCAGTGTGTAGAGATCGATCATGCCCGGAGTGGTCTGGATCACCTCGATCATATTCGCGGCGGCGTCGCGTACGCTCTTCCACTTCTTGAAGGATGCCGGCGTGTAAAAGGCTTCCGCCTGTTCGGTCGTCACTGAGTAGACCGGTGCCACCGCTGTCGCGAACATGATCTGCTTATCGACCATGATCTCGGCGGCTTCCCTAGTCAGGAACGGGATGTGCTCAACGGTCTTGGCGCCATTGTCGATGCAATTGCGGATCGCCTGTTCTGTGAACACATGACAGGTAACGTACGTTCCCCATTGCTCAGCGGTCTTGACCGCCATCTGGATTTCGTCGGCCTGGTACTGAAGCGAGTGCAGCGGGTCGAATTCGGAGGTGACCCCGCCGCTGACCATGATCTTGATCTGCGTTGCCCCCCGGCGCAGGTTCTCGCGCACGGCCATGCGGATCTGCTCCGGGCCGTCCGCGATGAAGCTCATGTCTGTGTCGACCCAATGCGATGGCCCCTGACCCGACAGGGTTGGATGACGGTCGTTCAGCTTGCGGAAATCGGCGTGGCCCGAAGTTTGGGTGATGAAGGCTTCCGAGGAATAGATCCGCGGGCCGGGCGCCATGCCGCTGTCGATGATCCGGGCGATGGACTTGGCCGGGCCACCGAGGTCTCGAACAGTGGTGAACCCATTCATCAGGATGCGCTCGGACCGGATCGCGGCAACTCCGCCAAGATGGAAGGGCGTGATGTTTTGGCGCAACCCGTCGCTGAGCGGGTTGAATACCAACAGATGCACATGCTGGTCGTGCATCCCGGGCATCAGCGTGCGTCCGCCGCCGTCGATGATCTGGGCATTGGCCACGGCCAAAGGTTCGGTCGAGACCTCGGCGATCAGGTTGTCGATCACCAGCACATTGGCGTTCTCGATCCGCGCCTCGTTCACGCCATCAAAGACATGCACGTTGGTGAAGAGGATCGGAAAACTCTCCTCCTGTGCGACGGCGTGCGTGGGTGACAGAAGACCAGCGGCAAGGATTGCAGCCGTCAGAACGTGAGCCAGTTTTGGGACCATGAAGGCGTTCCTTTTGACGAATCACAGATGTCGCTTTTTCAGCGTGATTTTAGGGAACGCTCGGATTATTGCCTGACACCTTGTCAGGCGCTGGAAATTAGTTTTGGCAAACTGCAAGGTTTGAAAAGTTTTCGGTAGGACTCTCTGGCGCCTCCGCACTAGTTTTGAGGAACAGGAGGCGCGATGACGGGCGGACGTACCAAGAAATCGGACAAAGCATTGCCGCTTGTCAGAGCGTCGGTTGCGGGTCCGGTTGTCGCCGCCCTTCGCAAGGCGAGCATCGAACCGGCGTTTGTGCTCGATCCACTGGGGCTGTACGAAGCGCAGGTGATGGACCGTCAGAATTTCGTGCCACACGACACGGTCTACCGGATTTTTCAGGCGGTGGCCGACGCCACATCTCCGGAGTTTTGCGCCCAGGTCGGCCAGTCCGTCGATCTTGTTCGGTTTCTTCCGCTTGGCGACATGCTGGCGGAGGCGCTTACACTCGGGGATTTCTTCACAAGGTTCACGCAAGCCGTTTCTAAGGAATCCAATGCGGTCACGCAGTCACTCTTCGTTGAAGAAGAGCATGCGTATTTCAGTGCCAAACGGAACTTTTCTGTCTCGGCTTCACCGGGTCAGGCCGATGCGTTTCTGGCCAGCATCTGGATATCCCTGTTGCACCGGGTTCTGGACTTCAGATGGGACCCCCACCAGATCGTTCTGCGGGTCTGCGAACCGGACGCCCTTCCCAAGCAGTTTCATGGCGTCCGGGCAATCGAGTGCGGACCACAGGGGTTTTCGATCAGGTTTCCCTCAAGCTGGCTAAGCTTTCGGCTGACACAGGAAGCTTTGGAAAACCCACCAGACTTCAGGATTAAAGACAATGACCTGGCAGCCCCGCTGGACTTTCTCGCGGGACTGGAAGGCCTGATAAAGGTTCATCTGGCTGAACCGGGATTTGGTGTCGACGAGTTGGCCGACCTCTGCGGCTTTCATCGCGAAACGCTCAACAACCGGCTTAAGCCCTATGGCCTGACGGCCTCCCGGGTGATCGCCCGTATCAAGCAGGAAGAAGCTGAAAGCCTACTTGCGGAGGACAACTCGTCCGTTGGCGATACAGCGCTGAGGCTTGGGTACGTCGACCCCACTGCTTTCTCACGGGCGTTTCGGAAATGGACCGGCATGTCCCCGGCAGCCTTCAGACGATCAAACAGGGACGCTTAGCTATGGTCCTGAACATCGTCATCGGTCTGCTATCGGCGTTCTTTCTGTTCGCGTCATCGATCAAGATTTTCGGCTGGCAACAGAAGATTTTCCAAATCCAATTGGAAATGTTCGAAAGCTACGGGCTCAACCGGCAGATCATGTTTCTGGTCGGCTGTGCTGAGCTGTTCGGGGCCATAGCCATCTGGTTTCAATCGTCCTGGGTCGGCCCGCTTGGTGCGCTCGCCCTGCTGGGCACGTCTGTCGGCGCGATCTTCTGCCATCTCGTGTTCGACACGTGGAAACAAGGAGTTCCCGCGATGATAACAGCATCGCTATCAGCCATAGTTCTGAGCAATGGGTACGCTGGACTTCTAGACGTTCTTTGAGCTCAAAGGCCCTCCCATTCGTGATGACTTGACGTACAATGAAGTCCGGAAACGGCTGGTTGCCGTCGTTGCGTTCTACCGCGTCAGTGACCGGAAAGTCCGCAAAGCAGCCTTTCAACTGACTCAAGTTAAGGTCTGCTTTGTCGTCTTGCCCCGTTTCAGTGGACGGTTTGAAAGGACACGGTTGACCGATCTTCGAAATCAGCTGGACTTACGTTGCCAAGATATCCATGGCGACGCTTTCGATTGTAGAACACTTCAATATACTCGAACAGGTCGGCACGTGCTTCATCTCTGGTGCGGTAACGTACGCGGTTTACACGTTCGCGTTTGAGAGCGCCGAAGAAGCTTTCGAGGACGGCGTTGTCAAGAGCTTTAGTCTCAGATCGAAAAACCTTTTTCGGTCCTTGGCCGTTAGATCCGGGAACAGCTCCCTCTCACTGACTTGGCAGGCGACAAACAGACGTGTTTGCCTTTCAGTGAAATCTAAATCATTGATTTTGAGACAATTGAGTTATCTCGGTCATAGCAAAGTTGCCATTGACGAAACAAAGAACTTCCTTAGCGTAGTCGCTGACCTGACCGGCGGTGACGAACAGGTTGAGCGGTCGGCCTTGGCTGTCGCAGATGGCGTGCAGCTTGGTGTTCATGCCGCCTTTGGTGCGACCAATCAGGCGTCCACGCCCCCCCTCTTTCACGCCCAAGCTGGTCGCGGTTCTGTGCGCCTTGAGGTAAGTCGCGCCAATCATCACGGTCGTCTTTTCGCCGTGCTCAGCAGCAAGACTCACCATCATCCAGGCGAAGACGCCTTTGTCGCTCCATCGCTTCCAGCGGTTGTATAGCGTCTTGTGCGGGCCGTAGGCGGAGGGGGCGTCGCGCCACCGCAACCCATTGCGATTGATGAAGATAATGCCGATCAACACGTGCCATCTGCGCATCCGTCAGCCAGAAATGATCAGGCACATTCACAGCTCGGTTTTCGAACCGTGAACCACGCCGTTCCGAGGAAATCAATGGGTCCTGACCATAACATGACATTTGTCTTGCTATAAGAATTTTAAGCAAGAAATGCGTCCCAATTGGTACCGACGGCGTTTTGTATTTGATCTATCATTTTGGGTGCTCACAAGATGATGCTCTTGGTTGAAAGACCTCAACGCCCTTCAAATTCCCTTTGAGCTTCCGATAGAAACGATCAGAGTTCTTTTGCTTGATGGATTAACTACTTTTTTGGCAACGTGATGAACTCTTGGTCATCACCAGGCGGCAAGTGGAACCGTTGGTTGCTATCCCACGCCTCGGCCCTCCAAGCCTCCTTTGCTTCTTCGATACGCTCCTTGGAGGAAGCCACGAAGTTCCACCAGATATGACGGGGCCCCTCAAGAGTCTCACCGCCCAGCAACATCACTCGTGCGCCTCTTTCACCAGCTTTCATCGAAATGGGATCACCAGGGCGGAAAACCATCATCTGACTTGCCTCGAAGGTATCCCCGGCGACCGTAACCGAACCCTCGACGACGTACACGCCGCGATCCTCGTGATCATCAGGTAGTGGAATGCTGGCACCCGGTTGCAATATCGCATCGGCGTAAAACATCTCTGAGGCCGTCTCAACGGGCGCTCGTTCTCCGTATGCATTTCCAAGTATCAGGCGTACCTCTTTGCCTTCGCCTTCCATGAACGGCAGAGCATCTGCGGGTGCATGTTGGAACATTGGATCACGGTCTTCATGATCCTTTGGGAGGGCAACCCAAGTCTGAATACCGAAGAACGGCATTGGGTCTACTTGGGTTTCGTCGTCGGTTCTTTCTGAGTGCGTGATGCCATGTCCTGCGACCATCCAGTTGACTGCGCCCGGTTCGATCCAAGAGTCCGTCCCAAGGCTATCCCGGTGGTGCATACGACCACGATAGAGGTAGCTTATTGTAGCTAAGCCGATATGAGGGTGAGGGCGTACGTCCATGCCTTTTGTCGGCAAGAACTCCGCGGGTCCCATTTGATCGAAAAAGATAAAGCTTCCAACCATTTGGCGCTTTGGAGCGGGCAGGGCGCGGCGTACCTCGAAACCTCCCAGATCGCGGGCACGTGGGATGATGATGGTATCTATGGCATCCACGGCGTCACCTGCGGGGCAATGGGGATCTAGGGCAGGGTTCCAAGACATGGCGGTGTTTTCTCCTTTGGCTCTGCCGATAATATGGCGCATGGGAGTTTGAAGTGAACCCCAAGGGGCGCTCAGGGTTCGTGCGGGGTTACACACCTTTTCACTTAAACCAAACGATTTGCATTTAGGGGTAAAAATCTGAGCGGGATATGAATACGTGATCCTTCTCACTATCCCCCGTTACCCTCTTGGATCACTCGGGAAAAACCTGCAAGGTACCCACGGGATACTCGGGAAGGCCGTGCGTCGCCTTGGCAACCGCTGATCTGAGGGCATTTGATTGGCCCTAAATAACCTTCCGAATAAAACTCTTAGTGTATCGTCGACCTGTTCAGGCGACAGTAGAGTCTCGGAGTAAAGCTTGAAGACGCATCGATCTGTACTGCAAAGGTGGTGACCTTTATTTTTCCCGGGAGAGGTCCAAATGACTGTTCGCATCCGCAAACCAGTCTATTGACTAGAGCTGTCGGATGACTGCGTCGATCCCCTTCTCACGGACGCTGCGTGGTGCACGAATGTCTGCTCTAGAGGTGGTGCATAGGTAGCCGTATTGCACCCAGTTAGATCAAAAATCCCACTGGAATCCTGCCTCTTGGTCCGTCACGTCCCAAATCTTCTGACAACGGACACATTGAATGTGACTTCAACTGGAAACACAAAAAACGCCATATTGTTAAGATCATCACACTATCCATATCCAGTTAGCCTGAAAATTAGACGCTCCTTCCAAAGGCAGCTTCCAACCAAGCCTGAATGACTTGAAAAATCTGATCTATGCGTAAAACTTAAAGCATGAGTGAGTATTTTGATGAAATGTTCAACGGCGATGGATCACTCAGAGGTCCATACCAAGAGATCGGCCGCTGGTTCAATGCTGAAGACGTATCGCGACTGAGGGCGAAACAGCGCGAAGCCGAAGAAGTCTTTAGGCTAACGGGCATCACTTTTAACGTTTATGGAAAAGCCGAGGCTGAGGAACGCCTAATCCCATTTGATATCGTACCGCGTGTAATTTCAGCACGAGAATGGCAGCGGCTGGAACGCGGTATTGAACAACGGGTTCGGGCAATCAACGCATTTCTCCACGATATCTATCACCGCCAAGAAATCGTGCGTGCCGGACGCGTGCCCGCTGTGATGATTGCCGGGAACGAAGCGTTCCTGCCGCAGATGCTTGGCGTCTCGCCCCCTGGTCAGGTCTATACACACATTGTTGGAGTCGATCTGGTGCGAACCGGACCGGACGAGTTTTTCGTTCTGGAGGACAACGCCCGTACGCCATCCGGGGTTAGCTATATGCTGGAGAACCGGGAAACGATGCTAAAGATGTTCCCCGAGCTCTTCAGCGCGACTAATGTTCGGAATGTTTCGGATTACCCTCGCAATCTGAGACGATCTCTTGCTGCCTGCGCGCCGGCTTGCGCCGACGGGGAACCAAGCGTCGCGGTATTAACCCCGGGCATCTATAATTCAGCCTATTACGAACATGCGTTTCTTGCTGATCAGATGGCTGTGGAATTGGTCGAAGGCCACGACCTACGCGTTGTCGATGGGCGCGTCTGCATGCGCACCACCAGGGGCTATAAGCCCATCGACGTACTTTACCGCCGGGTAGATGACGAATTTCTGGACCCCCTGAATTTCAACCCCGATAGCGCCTTGGGCGTTCCGGGCATCCTGGACGTTTACCGCGCAGGAGGCATCACGATCGCCAACGCGCCAGGGACCGGTATTGCCGACGATAAGGCGATCTATTCCTACATGCCTGAAATCGTTGAATTCTACACGGGTGAGAAGCCCTTGCTGCAAAACGTCCCGACCTGGCGCTGCAGTGATCCCGTCTCTCTCTCCTACGTGCTGGACAACTTGTCCGATCTTGTCGTGAAAGAAGTACACGGGTCTGGCGGCTACGGAATGTTGATCGGACCGACCGCCAGCAAGAAAGAGATTTCGGTGTTCCGCGACAAGCTCAAATCGCGGCCCGGGAACTACATTGCTCAGCCGACTCTTTCGCTTTCGACGGTTCCGATCTTTGCTCGCTCGGGACTTGCGCCCAGACATGTTGACCTAAGGCCGTTCGTCTTGGTATCGCCCGAAGGGATCAAGATCACACCCGGCGGTTTGACCCGTGTGGCGCTTAAGAAGGGATCTCTCGTCGTGAACTCAAGCCAAGGTGGCGGGACCAAAGACACCTGGGTTCTGGAGGACTGACCATGCTGGGAAAAACTGCTGGCGGGTTGTTCTGGATGTCCCGGTATCTTGAGCGAGCGGAAAATACGGCGAGGCTGCTTGAAACAGGTCAGAGAATGGCGTTGACCCGTACAAAGAATTCTGCCGAGGAATGGGGTTCGGTTCTGAAAACGGCCGGGGTTCTGGATGGATACCACGCCAAATACGATGAGATTTCAAAAGACAATGCGGTCGATTGGGTGCTACGCGACGCTGATAACCCATCCTCGATCAAGTCGGTCATCAAGCAAGCCCGAGACAACGCGCGCCTTGTTCGGACCGCGCTGACCCACGATGTTTGGAGTGCGGTGAACTCCACCTGGATGCAGATCGATGAGGCGATGAAGCGGCGCGTGAATGAGAGGGATTTGCCAGCGACGTTGGAACTCATTCGCCAACAGGCGGCTCTGGTCCGTGGTGCCACATTGGGGACTATGCTGCGCAACGACATTTTCGATTTCACCCGCATCGGGACGTTTGTCGAAAGGGCCGACAATACCGGGCGCATTTTGGACGTGAAGTACTACGTTCTTCTGCCCACAGCCTTCTCGGTCGGCTCGTCGCTAGACAACATCCAATGGGAAAGCATCCTGCGTTCTGTCGGCGCTGGTGGTGGGTATCGAATGACCCATGGTGAGAAAACCCGGCCGTCTGATATTGCCCAATTTTTGATCCTGGATCAGCGAATGCCGCGCAGCCTTCACTTTTGCTGCAGAAAAATTCAAGAGAACCTGTCTTACCTACAGAAAGACTACGGCTTTGCCGGGCCTTCGTGCGAGGCATCAAATGCTCTCTACGAGAAATACCTGAATCAGAAAATTTCCGATATCTTTGAATTCGGTCTGCATGAGTACATTCAGGATTTTCTGACCGATCTCGGCAACTTAAGCCGTCAGATCGAGATTGATTATAGGTTCTACGAGTAGCCAATGAAACTGCACATTCGGCACGAGACACGATACGATTTCGACGCGCCGGTTCCTTTCGGACTGCAACAGCTGCGAAAAACACCAAAGTCATTTCGAAATCAGAGCATTGTAAGTTGGAGTACCCAGATCACCGGCGGGCGCAAAGAGCTTACATTTGAAGACTATCACCGCAACACGGTGGAATTGATCAGTTTCGAAGCAAACACTCAAAGCATCTCGTTGATCTCCGAAGGCGTTGTTGAAGTGAAAGACACGCACGGTGTTCTGGGGCGTCACGAAGGGTCGACGCCCTTGTGGCTGTTCAAAAGAAGCACTCCGCAGACATCGCCAGGGAAAGGAGTTGCAGAGCTGATAATCGCGTTGCCCAACAGCGATCCGCTGAAGCAGATGCATGCTCTGTCCGAAAAAATTCGAGCTCAGGTCTCGTACGAAATTGGAAGTTCGCACCCGGGCTGGAGCGCAGAAGATGCCCTCAAGGCCGAGCGCGGTGTGTGTCAGGACCACGCGCACATCTTCATTACCTGCGCGCGACAGCTCGGAGTGCCAGCACGCTACGTTTCGGGCTACTTGATGATGAACGAAACAGAGCTGCAGGACGCGACCCATGCCTGGGCCGAAGTGCATTTGGACGGGCTTGGCTGGGTGGGGTTTGACGTTTCAAATGGGATTTCACCCGACGATCGATACGTACGCGTCGCAACCGGGCTGGACTATGCCCAAGCCGCACCGGTAATAGGGAATAGAATTGGGACAGCGGGCGAGCAATTGACAGTGCAGTTGCAAGTCGCACAGCAGTAACGGAGAATTTGATGACCTATGCTGTGGGCATGCGGCTGAATCGCGGGCTGGTGTTCATGTCTGATACGCGCACGAATGCAGGCGTGGACAATGTTTCGATCTTCAACAAGATGTTCAACTGGACAGTCGAAGGGGACCGGTCGATCACTATCCTAACGGCCGGAAACTTGGCCACTACGCAGGCCACGATAAGCCTTCTGGAAGAACGAACAAAAGCGCCGGCAGATCGTTCACCATCGATCTTAGAAGTACCGACAATGTTTCAAGTTGCGCAACTGGTCGCGTCTACGCTGAACGACGTCATCGAAGAGCATGCCCGGTCTGGTCAGCAAGCTGACAGCGCTTTTCACGCGACACTCATTGTTGGAGGCCAGATCAAGGGCGGCCCGTCTCGTCTGTTTTTGATCTACCCTGAAGGAAATTTTATCGAGGCCGGCGACGACACCCCGTTCTTTCAGATCGGTGAGACAAAGTATGGTCGCCCTATTCTTGTGCGAGCCTATGATCCGGTAATGAGTTTTCCGGAAACCGTAAAACTCTTGCTGGTCAGTTTTGACTCCACGATTAAGGCCAATCTGTCTGTCGGGGCTCCGCTTGACCTGCTTCTCTACGATGAAGACAGCCTTGATGGCGGTACGCGGTCAAGATTCGAATCCGACGACCAGTACTTTCGCATTGTTTCCGATGGATGGGGTGACGCGTTGAAATCGGCCTTGGCCAAACTTCCAGAATACAGATCCGGGCGAAAATCAAACGAGTGAGCGACCGCTTTGTCCGCATAGCAGTCATTCATGACAAGTGCAGCGTATGACCGCTTTGAGCCCAAAGCAGACTTTAACGCAGTTACAGCAGTTGGCATTACGGCCGTCGGACCTTCACTACGTGGGAGGAATAATCACATCGCTCACTGCCTCGACATTCACCTTGGAAAAGCACTAAATTTAGAGAGAAGTGAATGCGCATCCCACATCAGAATTTGCCGTGTCGACGATTTCCGCTTTGCTTCAACGTAATTGGCGTTTTGAATCATTGCCCGCGTCTAGAAGCGAAGTACTTAAGCGCCTTGGTTGGCGTTTCGATCTGGGCATAGTCGGTCTCAGGTATCGACACGCCTAAGCGCGCGTGCAGGGCTGTCACAAGGTTCAGAATATCCATCGAGTCGAGCTCCAGATCATCTTGCAGATGGTCATCATCAGACACATCCGCCGGTTTTATGTCCGGCGCGATTTTGTGGATTTCCTCCAGAAAGGCCTGTCTAATCTCACTGTCGTTCATAGTTCCTCCGGTCTCGAAAGCTTTTCGGCCAACACTGTAAGGAATTTTGAGGCCTGCCTGCCGTCGCAGACGCGGTGGTCTGCAGAGAGCACAAAGTTCGTGACCTCACGGGGGGCAACTTTCTCCCCATCCACCCAAGGGCGGATTTGTGGGGCGCCGACCGCCAAGAGGACAACCTGAGGAGGGAAGATCACTCCCGTCATACTGTCGGCACCACTCTCACCAAGGCTGGAAATTGTGAACGTTCCGCTGGTCAGTTCTGAACTACGCAATCGTCCAGATCGAGCACGGGTCACCAGATCACGCATCCCTTCCATGACCTCCTCAAGGGACATACGGTCTGCGTTGAAGAGCGCTGGGGCGACCAGTCCGCCGCCACGGAGGGCGATGGCGACTCCTGTATTGATCTTGTTACAGGGGACAAATGCTCCATTCACAACATGACCGTTCAGCGATTTGACGGTCTGCGCTGCGAGGGCGGCGGCCTTCACGATGGCCGCGCCGAGCAATATCCGTTCTGCCGGGGGCCGGTCCTTGTTGCGTGCGGCCAGCCATTCAGACAGGCCCTGAGTTTCAATCGTGTGTGAGACGTAGAAATGTGGAATTTCCTGCTTTGCGCGCGTCATCGCTGCGGCAACCGCCTTGCGCATTTCGGATAGGCCGTCTGTGGCTTGTTTGGAACTGGCCGCGTTTTTCGCGAAGATCTCAACATCGGCCAAAACAACTGCCCCATCCGGGCCGCTGCCTCGGAGTTCAGACAGCTTGAGGCCAGCATGCCGTGCTGCAACGCGGGCCGCCGGGCTGGCTGCCATAACCGCCGCCGGTCTGGGTGGCGTGGCCGAGACCTTTTGTGCATCAGGGCCATGAGATGGGATGCCTGGAAGCGCAGTGTCGGACGGGTCTGGCAAAACCGCTGGCGCTTCCGGCGCGTCCTCTCCTATACGGGCTAGCGGTTCTCCCACGGGAACGGTTTGACCGACTTGCGCCAGTAATTCTGAGACGCCCCCGGCTTCAAAGCTCTCGATTTCTATGGCGCCTTTCTGTGTCTCTACCACGGCGACGACATCCCCCCGGTGCACCTCGTCCCCTGGCTGAATCAGCCACTCGACCAACGTACCGGCCTCCATATCTGCACCTAGCGAGGGCATCCGAAAAATACTCATGTCAGCTTTGCCCCATCACACTCTTGGCCGCCGCGACAATCGCAGGAACCTGTGGTATCGAGGCGTCTTCCATATGTTTCGGGTAAGGGATCGGAACTTCTTCCGAACACACCCTTTCAACTGGGGCATCGAGCGTCCAAAAGACCTGTTCGGTGATCCGGGCCGAGATTTCAGCTGCCAGCGAGCCGCTGCGCCATCCTTCGTCAACAATGACGGCGCGGCGCGTCCGGGCAACCGATCCCATGATTGTTTCGTCGTCAAGCGGACGTAGCGAGCGCAGGTCGATGACTTCAGCGCCAATCCCTTCTAAGGCTAGCGAATTTGCCGCCTCTAATGTCTTGTGGAGCGACCCGCCATAGGTAATCAGCGTTAGGTCTTTGCCCGGCCTGCGAATAGCCGCGCGGGAAATGTCGACAGGGCCTGCGCCCGAGTCAATTTGACCGCTCAGATTGTAGAGCACAACATTTTCGAAGATAAGGACTGGATCGGGATCCTGCAGAGCGGTCCAAAGCATGCCGCGCGCATCTCCCAGCGTCGCAGGCGCGAGGACCTTAAGTCCCGGAATATGGGCGTACCATCCTTCAAGGCTATGGGAATGCTGGGCCGCGAGTTGCTTGCCCGCCCCGGTTGCCATACGGATGACCATCGGTACGCCGAACTGCCCTCCGGACATGTGCCGGAGGGTGGCTGCGGTGTTCAAAATCTGGTCGAGGGCCAAAAGGCTGAAGTTGACGGTCATCAGTTCAACTACGGGGCGCATCCCGGCACATGCAGCCCCGATCCCAGCCCCGGTGAAGCCTGACTCGGAGAGCGGCGTGTCACGCACCCTGTCCGCGCCGAATTTGTCCATCAGACCTTTGGAGACGGCATAGCATCCGCCATATGCACCGACGTCCTCGCCCATGAGGAAGACACGGGGGTCGCGAGCCATGGCGTCGGAAATCGCGGCCCTAATGGCTTCACGATAGGTGGTCTCGACCAGCTCACCGGTAGGGGAAGAGGCCTCAACAGTTGTCGCGGATGGCGCCATTACGTCCTTAGTTAACGACGACACAGGCTCCCAGGTGCCGGCCTCGGAAAAAGCGACGGCTTCGTCGATTTCAGCATCAGCTTGCTTTTCGAACTCCCGGATTTCTTCTTCGTGGATCAGCCCATTTTCTAAGAGCCATGACTGGAAGCGCAGAATTGGCCCCTTATTACGCCATTCCTCAACTTCGTCCTTTGGTCGGTAAAGTTGGGCATCAAACATCGAATGCGCCCGGAAACGGTAAGTTCTACATTCAAGAAATACTGGCTTTCCCGTTTCGCGGATTTCCTGCAGCGCCTGTGTTGCGGCCACTTCGACCGCGACAATGTCCATACCATCGACCACACGCGCCTCGAGCCCATAAGCGGCGGCCTTGCGGCTGACATCGGTCTCAGACTCGGAGCGCGCCAGAGCCGTCCCCATTGCGTAGCCATTGTTTTCGCAAACAAAAAGAACAGGTAGCCGCCACAGTGCCGCGAGGTTAAGAGTCTCGTGAAACTCGCCCTCGGCCACGGCGCCTTCGCCAAAGAAGCAGGCCGTCACGCCTGTGTCGCCGCGCATCCGTTCGGCTAGAGCCAGCCCCGCAGCCAAAGGGAGACCGCCACCGACAATGGCATTGCCGCCATAGAAGTTCGTGGCGGCGTCAAACAGGTGCATCGAACCTCCGCGTCCGCCCGAGCAGCCTTGGGTCTTGCCATACATCTCGGCCATGACCGAGGACATTGAGACGCCGCGCATCAGCGCATGTCCGTGCTCTCGGTACGTGGCGACGACGCGATCTTTGTCCGACAAGAGCGGGATAATCCCAGCGGCAATCGCTTCCTCTCCATCATAGAGGTGCAGGAAGCCGCGAATTTTTTCCTGAGTGTATAGCTCCGCACATTTGTCTTCGAAACGTCGGATACGGATCATGTCACTCAGCAAGCGTTTCACATGGTCGCGGTCCAGTCTTGGTTTGCTTGTGGTCATTTCTCGTCCGTCTCCAATGTAGAGATGTCACCTTCTGGCAGACCAAGTTCGCGCGCCTTCAAAAGGCGGCGCATGATCTTGCCAGAGCGGGTCTTGGGCAGGGCATTTCGGAAAACGATCTCGCGGGGGGCCACAGCCGCTCCAAGCCGTTTGCGGGCAAGGCCGCGAATGTCGCGCTCTAGCTCCTCATCCTCGGTTTGGCCGGGATTCAGGGTCACGAAGGCTTTGACGATTTCGCCCGCAGTCTCGTCTGGAATACCAATCACAGCGGCCTCGGCGATGGCTTCATGCTCAATCAGCGCACTTTCAACCTCGAAGGGGCCGACCAGATGGCCCGACGTTTTGATTAGGTCATCGGCTCGACCGACGAACCAGAAATACCCATCACTGTCCCGCATCGCGAGATCGCCTGACAAGTACCAGCCATCATTAAAGCATTTTTCGTACCGCGCCTGTTCGTGAAGATAGTCCCGCATCATCGAGGGCCAACCCGGTCGCAGAGCAAGCTCTCCGATCTCGCCATCCGGTAATTCTCGCAAGCCCCCGTTGTCTGGTTCCACAATGCCGACAACAACGCCAGGCAGGGGTCTGCCCATCGATCCAGGCTTGATGTCATGCGCTCTAGTATTGGCAATCATGATGCCGCCGGTTTCTGTCTGCCACCAATTGTCGTGGAACGGTCGACCGAATACCTCGTTGGACCAGACCACGGCTTCGGCGTTCAGAGGCTCACCGACGCTTGCAAGAAACTGCAGAGCGCTGAAGTCGTACCCGCGTGCGACCTCACTGCCAGCGCGCATCATCATGCGGATGGCTGTTGGGGCTGAATACCAGACCTCAACGCGTTCCCTTTCAACGATCCCATACCAGCGTTCGAGATTGAACTCTGCCTCGTCCACAATCATCGTCACGCGGTTCACCAGTGGTGAGATAATTCCGTAGGTCGTTCCGGTGACCCAGCCCGGGTCAGCGGTGCACCAGTAGGTCACGCCGGGCTGCAGTTCGAGTGCGTAACGACCGGAGAGCGCGTGGTGCTGAACTGCGCCATGCACGTGAACCGCACCTTTTGGCCTCCCGGTGGTACCCGAGGTAAAATGAATCAATGCCGGGTCTTCCGTCTGTGTATGGACCGCCAGAAATTCTGTCGAGGCCTCTTGCAATGCCGGGGCCAGAGCGACGCAATCATCAGGAGCTTCGTCGCCAACGATGAGGACCAGACGCAGCGACGTCATTTCCTGACGCCACGATGCGATTTTGCGTTTGTAGAGTGACTTAGTCGTGACCAGAACATTGGCATCGCCGATTTCCATCCTGGTTCTCAGGGGTTCCGGCCCAAAGGCGGCAAAGAGTGGCGTAAAGACCATCCCGGCCTTTAAAGTGCCAAGGGCTGCAGCATAAAGCTCAGGCCGGCGCCCCATCGCGACAAAGACGCGGTCTCCTTTTTGTTGTCCGTGGTCATAGAGCAGATTTGCAAATCGCGACGACATGGCTGCGAGATCGCTATAGCTGAGCGTTTGCTGCGCTCCGTCCTTGGATAGCCATATCAGGGCAGTATAGTCTCCATGCCCCTGAGCTACGTGGCGATCGACAGCTTCAAACCCGATGTTGATCGAGCCATCTGGCAAACCTGTGAGAAGTTCGCGGCCAAGGTCGTGTGTCGGCTGCTCTAGGGCATCCGAGGTTGGTTGCCAACACGCAGCGGCGCGCTCTTCGGGTGATTTCCGGATGGTGCTCATTGCTACATCCTCCCACAGAAAGTCTGGCGGGGAGATCTGGGGGAAGACAATGACTCAAATCAAAGCGCGCAATATGGACTCATCTAAACCGATCTTTAACGTTTCGGGCAAGGTCAGTGCGCGCGCGATTATGTACGTACCATGGTTTGTTAGGACTACATCAGGTCCTTATGGCCTTTTACATCTTCAATGATAGACTTGTGCATCGTTTCGACCGACTGGAAGCACATTTTGAAGGCCTCCCCGAATATCCGATTGTCACCTAATGCACGGACCTGCATATCTAACCGCGTGCAAGATCGCATAAAGAACCGCGGCAAGGCCGGTCTTTCCAGTGGGCAGCATGATTAGTGATTTTGCCCCGGATGCGTCTTTCTTGACCATTGTGCTGGCCGGAGTTGTTATCTTCGCAGCCTCTTTTGCTCGGGGTTATTCGGGGTTTGGGTTCTCGACTATTCTGATGGTGGGCTTGCTCCCGGTCATTCCCGCTTCACAACTCGTGCCATTGTCCATTGCGCTTGAAATTCTCGCGTCCAGTAGTCAGGCGCCGCGTATCCTGCCTGATATCAACCGCCGTTATCTCGGCATTCTTCTTGGCGCCAGCCTGATTGGTGCGCCAGCCGGTATTTTTCTACTGTCCTATGTCGCGGAAAGTACACTGCGGATGATTGTCTACGGTGTGGTGTTTGCCTCAACGGGGTTGCTGCTCTTGTCTGCTTCCCGGCCTGTATCCATTACGATGCCGAGGTTGGTTCTGGCTGGCCTTATCGCCGGGGCGGCAAATGGGGCGACCGCGCTGAGCGGTCTTGTATTGGCTTTGTTCTTCACCTCCTCGACTATTGAGTCAACAGCGATGCGGGCAACGCTTATCGCCTATCTCTTCTTCGTAGATCTGATTACAGGAGGGTTGCTTTTCGCCGCCGGCCACTTTGAAACAATTACGTTCTGGCTAATTCTGGCGGCAATACCCGTGATGCTGGCGGGCATTTGGCTGGGCTCGCGCCATTTCTTCGCCACGCCATCGGACTCGTTCAAGACAAGGGTCCTCTGGCTTCTGCTCGCCTTTTGTATCGCGGGTGTAGGCCAGATGCTAGTTTACGGCTTTCGATAAATTTCCATTTCGTCGGGTATCGACAAATTCGGGGAACGGCGAAAGGGAGATTTGGCCAAATGATTGGCGTAGCAGTATAAAGAACTGTCATCGCTTTAAGCTCACGGCCGAATGTGCCGGTATACGCGCGTCGAAAAAAACAACTGATTGGTGCTTGAAACAAGCGCCAATTCAGTAAACGCCATAGGCGAACTGCTTTTTCTACTCTTTCAGTTCTCAACATGTTTGGTCCATCGGTGTCATGTAGCAAGTCAGTCCAAACATTTGAGCAAGTAGAGTTCCTACGCCATGATTTGAATCAATGAGACATGTACGTTGCGGTAGTAGAAATATCGAGATCAGAAAGCGCCCGGGTTTGGGATGTGGTATCTGCTGAGAATCTTGGCGCTGCACGAACGTTGGTTGAGGTTAGTGTGCGGTCTTCCTGGAGGTCGAAATTCGCGCCATGCGGTGTTTTTGCGATCCAAAAATTTGGATTGATTGAATGATCAAGTACTACCTACCGGTCGCAATTGGCGCGCTACTAATTGCCTTTTGGGTAAGTCCTGACGCGCAGGTGGTTGCAGCTGGGATCGCTATCTTTTTGTTTGGCATGCTTATGCTTGAAGACGGTTTCAAGCTACTTGGAGGCGGAACACTAGAACGAATGCTTCAGCGGGCGACAAAATCCGTTTCGCGATCTCTCTTATTCGGTTTCGTCTCTACTGCGTTGTTGCAGTCCAGTTCACTGGTTTCGGTCATAACGATTTCATTTTTAAGTGCTGACCTGATTTCTCTGGTCGGTGGGGTGGGCATAATCTTTGGGGCCAATATCGGAACGACGACGGGTGCGTGGTTGGTTGCCGGGCTAGGATTGAAGGTGAATATCGCAACCTATGCCATGCCAATTATCGGCCTTAGCATAATCCTTGTGTTTCAGAAGCCGAAGGTGCTCCGTGGGATTGGTTACGCTCTTGGCGGACTGGGTTTTCTGTTCCTAGGCATTCATTACATGAAAGAGGGTTTCGACGCGTTCAAGGACCAGGTCGATCTAATGCGATTTGCTTTGTCGGGATTTTGGGGGCTGGTGGTCTATTGTTTGTTGGGGACTGCCGCAACCGTGATTATGCAGTCGAGCCACGCGACGATGGTGCTTACTCTCACTGCGCTTGCCGCTTCACAAATTAGCTATGAAAACGCGCTGGCTCTCGCGATCGGGGCTAATATTGGAACCACGATTACGGCGATTATTGGCTCGATCAGCGCCAATTTTCAGGGCAAGCGACTGGCATTGGCGCACCTGATCTTCAATACAATAACTGCGGCGGTAGCTTTGGTTTTCATAGTCCCGCTACGTGAGATGGTTGACATGATCAGTGGTGCCGTGGGTATCGGTGCGGAAGATTTTGCTCTGAAGTTGGCAGTGTTCCATACTATCTTTAACGTGCTCGGCGTCTTGCTCATGTTACCATTGATGCGGGGGCTGATCTCCTTTCTAGAACGCAGTATTATCGAACCAATCCCGGATGTTAGTCAACCGCGTTACCTGAACGATGCGGCCGATGATTTCCCACAAACTCTTGAGATTGCACTTCGAAAGGAGGTCATGCACCTATACGAAAACGCGATGACGTTGATCTTGCATGGCCTGAATCTGCATAGGAAGGATGTGCTTAGCGCGAACAGCGTTGCAGAGGTGGTTCGAAGCAGTCGAACACCTACCGACATGGATATTGAGGAAAGCTACCGGCGCAAGATCAAGACACTCTATTCCGCCATTGTCGAATTCTCGACGCGCGTCGGGGAAAAACGTGTCGAACCAGATGTAGCGGAACGAGTTTATGCCCTGAGAGATGTCGCTGGCGACATCGTTCAAGCGGTTAAGTCGGTCAAACACCTGCGAAAGAATATCTTGCGTCACACTGTACGGTTTTCCGGGAGTGCAACCGAACTGTATGATGACCTCCGTACTGAAATTGCCAGAATACTCATTGAAATTAAAAAACTTGAAGAAGCAGAACCGGGTGAGCGTAGTGCGCTCTGGCTTGATCAGGAACGTGCGCAAATAGAAGAAGATGCTCGGACCGCTGCGCGCCGTGTAGAACAGCTCATTCGAAAAAACCAACTCACTCCCGATGCCGCAACTTCATTTCTCAACGACTCGGATTATGCCTATAGCGCGATGCGTAAGCTGATCGAAGCAGCGAGAACCTTTTACATCGAACGAGACAGCGCCATGGCCGAAGTCGAACGTTTGTTGGCTTTAGAAGAAGAAGAACTCGGTGAGTATAAGATTGAAACCGATGCGCTCTCTAAGGAAGAAGAATCCGAAAAACATCACAGTAAAGTCGTAGAAAGCAAATAGCATGCTGAAATTGTGCGACGATCTGCGGGGGGTATTAAGATGGGATTGAAAAAACTTGCTGAAAAAATGGTCGAGTACAACTCGCGTCTTGAGGCAGGCAAAGCGGAGAAAATTAAATCCAGCCATGTTCAAAAGGTACTCAAAAAGCTGCGCAAGAAGGTGGCAGATCTTGAAGCCGAAATTAATTTGGAGAAGAATTCTGACAGGAAAGCCAGACTGGTTCGAAAACTCGGAACAGCGCACGAGAGTGTCAAACGGGCTGAGTGGCTGTTGAGCAAAATTGACTAATACTCTGGTTCAGGCTTTAAAAATTTGAGGACTCGCGACGAGTGCCTTGGTGGCCATTTTGAACCTGATGCCAACACACCTAAGCAACTGGAGTGCCACATTTTATTTGGACCACCGTTACGTCTGAGAAACGGAGGGCCGAGAATGGCGAACAAGAGACATAAGCCGGAAGAAATAGTTAAGAAGCTGCGGCAAGTTGATGTGCTTGTCGGCCAGGGAATGATGCGTGTAGATGCGATCCGCGAGGTTTGCATATGGTGGCGAAATGCCAATCTTTGGCGCGGTGTTTGAGACAGACCAACAAATCGCGGTGGCTTTGCCCAATGGGCAATCTATGATGGTTGGCCTGCCGTTGGCGAATTTGCTCGCTTTTCTTGAATCGATCCAGTCTG
>NZ_JBQFPJ010000026.1:0-51720 GCF_056534475.1 Ruegeria sp. D4 | reverse complement strand
CCGGGACGAGGATCATTGTGAGCATCGTGCCCACCGTCAATCCGCCCATGATCGTGACAGCAAGACCCACCCAAAACACGTCCGGCAGCAGTGGTATGACACCCAGAACCGTGGTTGCCGCGGCCAATACGACGGGGCGCAGTCTTGAGGCGCCGGCATTCAAAACGGCGTCGTATCCCGGTTGACCTTCAGCCAAGTTGTCGTTGATCTGATCGATCAGAACAATCGCATTCTTGATCATCATGCCAGCCAGGCTCATGCCGCCGAGCAACGCCACAAACCCGAAGGGTGTGTTCGTGAGAAGCAAGCTGGGGACGATGCCTATCAGCACAAAAGGCACGGTCAGAAAAATGACCAGCGGTCTGCGATACGAGTTGAACAGGCCAACAACGATAAGAGCCATGATCGAAAACGCGGGTATCATTCCGGGGATCAGGGACGCCTGAGCAGATACCGTGTCCTCGTACTCTCCGCCCCACTCCATGCTGTAGCCTTGCGGCAAGTCGGCCTCCAACGCGTCAAAATCGGCGATAACTGCGGCGCGATAGCTTGGCAGGGTAACGCTGTCGATGGGGTTGGCCTGAACGGTGAGAACTCGGCGCCGGTCGCGGCGATTGATCGTTGGGTCTTCCGGCTGGATATTCACGCCGCGCACGACCTGGGCCAACGGGACCGGTTCCACTGAAAACGGAGACTGCAGTTGCAGAAGTTCAAAGTTGTCCACGGCGGCCACATCTTCCGCGCCGGGCCGGACGATGATCGGCAGCAACTCATCGCCCTCGCGGTAGAGGCCAACCGAACGGCCGTCAAACGCGCGTTTCGTCGTGTTGCCAAGGTCTTCATACGTGATGCCCGTCCATCGTGCCCGGTCCTGGTCATAGTCAGGCACGGTCTTCAGGACCCTGTTGCGCCAATCGGTGCGCGCCACCTTCGTCCATTGATGCTGATCCAATATCGCAACAGCCCGGTCGCCAATTTCGCGCAGGGTTTCGGGATCGGCATCTGCCGGGCCGATGATACGGTTTTCAAACGCCCAGGTATTGCTGGGGCCCACACCAAACTGGCGCGTGAACGAGGTTGCCTCGGGCATATTCTCGGACATCCACAGCGAAATGGCTTTGGTCATCTCGGGAATGTCCCGGTAATCCTGGACGTTCACGATGACTTGCGCGTAGGACGGATTGGTCCCTTCGGGATCGACGGGCAAGTAGAAACGCGGCGGGCCTGCCCCGATAAAACTTGCGATACCAGTCACGCGGTCATCCATTTCCACCTGCTCTTCGATGCGTTTGATGGCTTCTGACACGGCTTCAATCCGCGTTCCCTCGGGCGCGTAATAATCGATCATGTACTTGGTCATCGAAGAGGTTGGGAAAAACAGTTGTGTGACCGAACCAAAGCCCACGCCTGCGACAACCAAAGCACCCAGGGCTACACCGATCGTCAGGTAGCGAACCCGGATCGCGGCGGCCAGAAAACGGCGGTAAACGGCGTAGAGACCGGTGTCAAAAGTCTCGCTGGCTCCGCCCTTTGGCTCGGGCAGCATGGCAACACACTGCAGTGGCGTGACCGTCATGGACAACAGCCAACTGACCAGCAGCGCAATCCCGACAACCGAGAAAAGTGTTCGGCAGTACTCTCCCGCGCTCTCGACAGATGCAAAGATCGGGTAGAAGGCCATCACGGCGACGAACGTGGCCCCAAGCAGGGACATGGCGGGGCGCGTTGCGGCGTCGATTGCGGCTTTCGCGCGATCCATGCCTTGCGACATCCGAACCATTGCGCCATCCGCCACGACGATTGAGTTGTCGACCATCATGCCCAGCGCAATGATCAGCGCGCCCAAGGACATGCGCTGAAGATCTATGCCCAGCATCGCCAGCGGAATGAAGGTGGCGAGTATCGTCAAGATCAACCCGCTGCCGATGATGATGCCCATCCGAACACCCATCGCCAAGGTCAAAACGACCAAGACAATCGCGACGGCCTGTCCGAGGCTGATCAGGAAACTACTGACTGCCAGATTCACGTCGTCGGACTGCCAATGAACCCGCTCAACCTCGATGCCCACAGGCAGGGCCGCGATCAGTTCAGACACTCTCGCATCTACAGCTTCTCCCACGCTGACGACGTTGACACCTGACTGGAAGGATATCGCCAATCCAATGGACGGAAGACCGTTATAGCGCATCATGGTGGTCGGTGGATCAGCGTAACCTTCCTTGACCTCGACAACTTCACCCAGCCGGAGCAGTTCCGGGCCCCGACGTTGGCCGCTTTGAACCTGATCCAGACCGCTTGGCCGCACCACCAGATCTGCAATGTCCGTCGGGCTGGTGAATGTACCGCTTGGCGCAATCCGCATGCGGTAGTCGCCAATGTTCACCCGCCCCGCATCCACAATCGCGTTCTGCGTCTGCAAGGTGCTGAGAATGGTCTGAGCCGATACGCCCAGCGCAGCCAAAGTTTCTTCCCGTGTTTCCAGATAGATGACCCTGTCGCGCTCTCCCCACAGATCGACGCGTCCGACACCGTCGATCAATGAGAGTTCTCGCTTGAAGTCTTCGGCAAACCGGTCGAGTTCCTGGGCGGCAAACCCATCAGATGTCATGGCCAGCAGAAGCCCGAAGACATCACCGAAATCGTCGTTGATAGCAGGACGGCCTGCGCCAGGGGGCAGGTCTGTTTCCACGTCCCTGACTTTGCGGCGCAGCGTGTCCCAGATCTGGGGAAGTTCATCGGACCAGTAATTCGGACGGATCTCGACCTTGATGGTCGAAATGCCGGCCCGGCTTTCGCTCGAGATGTAGTCGATTTCCTTGATCTCTTGAAGCTTGAGTTCAATCCGTTCGGTGACCTCCTGCTCAACTTCTTCAGGGCTGGCACCGGGATAGGGGGTGGTTACAACTGCGGTCTTGATGGTGAATTCGGGGTCTTCCAACTGGCCAAGACTGAAGAACGCCGAAATGCCGCCCAACGTAAGCATGACGACCGTAAACCAAACAAACTTGGCGTTGCGGACTGCGAATGCGGCAAGGCCCATTATTCCGGATCCTCAGAAAGCAGCGACACCTTCTGGCCCTCTCGCAAAGAGTTCGCGCCGGCCGTAACGACCACGTCGCCGAACTCCAGTCCTTCGCTGACGGCGACCCCTTGCGACCGGGGTGTGCCAAGCGCAACCTTCCGTGCGGTCACGGTTTCCGAGGCTGCGTCAAACACCCAGACATGAGGGGCGGTTTCCCCTTCGGGCACAAAAACCGCGCTGGCAGGAACCGTGATCGCGTCAAATGGCTCGTGCCCTTCCTTTGGCTGACCGCTGACACGCCCTGCCATGCCCGGAAGAACAAGCGAGTCTTCTGGTTGCTCCATAATCAGCGTGACGGGGAAGGTTCGGGTGGTTGCAGAAGCTTCAGAACCAATCTCACTGATCTCGGCAGGCAGGATCACGTCCCCTAAAGCGTCAAAAGTAACGGTTATGTCCTCGATATGCGGGATCAGGGCGATGTATCGTTCGGGGATATCGATCACCACTTCGATGTGCTCCGCATCCAGAATGCGCAGAACCGGGCTTTGTGCCGCGACCTCTTCAAAATCCTCGATGTATTTTGCGACCACACGCCCATCGAATGGCGCAGTCAGGCTTGTATAGGTCAAATCCAAGGTGGCCCTGTCCAGCGCGCCCTGGACAGAATTGATTGCTGCCTGAGCTGATGTTTCACCCGCGACAAACCGATCAAGTGTCGCTTGCGCAGCAACGTCTTTTTCAACCAATGAACGTTGCCGGTCCGTTTGAAGCTTGGCGTTCTCGAACGTCGCCTGCGCGCTCTCAAGTTCTGCTGAAAGCCGATCGACCTCGGCCTGGTATGGGGCCGGGTCCAAGGCTGCGACAACGTCGCCCTTGGCCACCAGGTCGCCAACCTGAACGTCCACTCCGACCACGTTGCCCGGGACGCGAAATGCCAGGGACACCTCGCGCGCGGCTCTGGCTGTTCCAACAAAATACCGGTCATGCAAACTGGACAGATCGGAAATCTCGGTTGCTCTGACGGGACGGACGACCGTTTCGGCTGTTTCCTCTTCCTTCTCCCAGCACCCCGTAAGCGACAGGAGGGCAAACAACCAAACAGAAAATCTCTTCATTTCCCCCTCCCGTGCTGGCCGCTTTTCCTACCGTCGTCTTCGTGAAGGTGGGCCAACTTGAAAATCCAACGCTAAAAGCTGTTGGAATTGTACGCGCTTATGAAACAAAGTCAAAAATCGGAATTTGTCGAGGAAGTATCAAAAAGAAATCTGTACGCATCTTTCCAAAACCGAATTGGCGTCGTCGGATATGCTCGTTCAGAGAAAAGCGGATAAGTGTCATCCAAAGGTCTGGACAGCCTGCAATGGCTATTTAGACCCAGTGTGTAGTGTAGTCCCCCGAGAATGAGAGCGGCGGGCGCACTACCTTATTGATCACATGCGCGCCGCTCAGGTCGGGAAACGAGAGCCGGCTATGGTGAAGCTGGCGGAACGCTTCGATCAGCAAGACCGGCAGATATGCAATGCACAGTCCTCTCTTCGCCGCCTCATTCGGTTGATTTCGAAACCGGATTCGTATGGACCCTCAAGACGGCAACCAAGAGGTCCCTGCGGGCTTTTGGCACACCCAAGAGAGCATTTGTGCGGTACCAAATCAGGTTACGGGTCTCTACTCAGCCCGACCTTGCAAGCACTGCATGGCCTCACCCGGGCAAGATGTTGTGATTGATCCTGAACAGATTATTTGGATCATAGTTGCCTTTGATCTTTGTTAGTTTCTCGCCATGCGCGCCGTACGCGCAAGTCATATGATCCGCTTCGTCCTCTGGCATGAAGTTCACATACGCGCTGCCAGTCGAATGTGGTCGCATCTGCTCATAAAGCCTGCGCGCCCATTCTATGCATTCTCCGTCCTTGCTGGGGTCTTCCCAGCGCGTGTGAACGTTCATGATGAAATGTGCCGATCTTTCCGGATACGCTGTCGCGCTGGATTCAACGCGGGCCATTGCGCCACCTACATGGGCAATGAAGACTTCGCACGCCGGGTCGGGAAGGCTGGAAATTGCCTCCAGCAGACCCGCTATCGCACCCGAGGATAGCGCATCGAAATCATGGCTTTTCCAATAGTTCCGGGCTCCGGGCGTCAACAAGGGGTCAAAGGCGGCTTGCCAGTCCACGAACTTGTGCGGTGATATGACATCGGCAATCGGTTCGCCGAGCGCACGTAAAGGTGACATCGCCTTTTCACCCTCGCCCATCGGTCCACTATAGCAAGCCGCAAAGATCAGCACTTCCCGCCCATGCCATTCCTCCGGCAGGAAAGGCAGAGGCGGTGCTTTGCGCATTACGCTCCAGACGGTCAGTTCATCAGGGGAATTGTCTGCAATGGCCGCAAATTGGGCAAGAAGCTCCGGCGCTTTTTCGATCGGATGTACGATCAGTCCCGACAGAACATCGGGTCCGAGGTCGTGCAACTGGAACTCGAAGGAAGTGACGACCCCGAAATTTCCACCCCCACCGCGGATGGCCCAGAAAAGCTCTGGGTGGCTCGTGGAAGAGGCCGTTACAATCGCGCCGTCTGCGGTCACGACTTCTGCCGAAAGCAGGTTGTCGATAGTCATGCCGAATTTCCGGGTGGTCCATCCAAAGCCGCCGCCCAAGGTCAGGCCTGCGATACCCGTGGTCGAGTTGATGCCAACGGGAACGGCAAGCCCATGAGCCTGAGTTTCGCGATCTACGTCGCCAAGCAGTGCACCTGGCGCAACCCGCGCAATCTTGTTGACCGGATCCACGTGTACAGACCGCATCTGGGACAGATCGAGCATTACGGTCTCGTCTGCGACAGCATGACCTGCAATCTGATGCCCACCGGACCGGACCGACATCATGAGGCCTGCGTCTCTGACAAAGTTCACTGCCTTCTGGACATCACTCGCCCCCATGGCGCGGATTACGAACCCGGGATAACGCTCGAACATACTGTTCCAGGTCGTCCTTGCGCTTTCATATTCCGAAGTTCCCTGCAGGTAGACACCGCCACGAAGTGAGGCATCCAGCGCGTCCAGCGCTTCCTGATCCACAGTTGCTGTGCTTCCGTCGAGTGTTTTCAGGTCATACATGCTTGGGCCTCCCCATTGTCAGGTCAGGCTTCTTGCACGGCTGCCTCATGTACTTATGAAGCCCTTCACGAAGGAGCTACGTTCTTTCAGGTAAAAGACCGGCTGACGGTCAGGCGAATATGCCCGGATCAATCTGATCCACAGGTGTTATGACATCGGCAGGAATGTTCAGGCGCTCGGCCGCCTTTCTGAGGCTCTCCTCGTCAGGGGCTTCATACAGGCAGTATGTTTTGCGCTTGTCTGCGCTCAGGAACGAGAAAATCCACTCGACTCCGACCTCGTCATTGATCTGCTTGATGTGGATTTTGTCATCGTCGGTGACATTCAGTTGCTCGGCGAATTGTCTTTCTATGATGTACCTTGGCATGATGCTCCCCCAAGCATGGTATGGCCTTAACTGGCTGTTCCTTCGAGCTTTGACCTTAAGGAAACCATACTCAATTTCTGTGAAATTGCCAACGCTTCCCCTTCCAGTTGAAACGCCAGCTTCAGATCACTCGCGCTACCCCGGCGCCGCAGCGCGGATGCGTAGGCTGCCTTGCTATGCGCAATCCAGGGCGGGCATTTCATGTGCGTGTCTATTTCGATAGCCTTTTCGAACATCCTTTCGGCAATATCCCAGTCCTTCAGCAGCGCGGCCAGACTGCCAAGGCGTCTCGCAGCGGCCCCGGTGCAAACTGTGGTTGCCCCAGCGGTGATCGTCAGCTCTTCGTATGGGGCAAGCATGTCAAAGAGGGTCTTGGCATGCTTAAGGTTCTCAACGGCGACGCAAATGTCGGCAAGATAGGACAATGTGGTCGAATACATGGCATCCGGTGGAAGATCGAAGCCATTTTCTGCCATTTCGTTCAAAATGCGTTCGGCTGGTTCTGTATATCCCAACTCTGCCGCGATCAGGCCAAAGCCCGGTTTCCAGGAAATATCATCGGGGCTGTCCGTCATCAGTTTTTTGATCACCGGCGCGACCTCGTGCAGACGGTTCTGTTCGCGGCGGATGGTGAACATCTGAACACCGAAGACGCCCTCAACGTGTTCGCCGTGGGTCTTCCGACCTATCTGCACCGCCTCGGTTGCATGCTTTTCGGCCTGGTCAAAATCGCCGTCCATAATTGCAATCATGGCGCGTGCGTGTTTCTGAACCCAGTAGAGCTGCAGATGGTTTTCCTTTTCCGAGTTCTCCGCCAGCAATTCGAGCGATTTGTCCATCAGGTCTCGGTCGGCCATTTCGGCTCCGACAAACAGGCTGAGTGTCCAATTCCGGCCCTGATCAATACTTCCCAGGTTCTCGGCCACCCGATGCATGGCATCGAGGTTTTCACGCCAATGGCGTGCCTCTCTTCCTTTGCGCGCGACAAACGGCGCGCCAAAATGCATCATCATCACAGAGAACTGGGATTTGTAATCACCCAGTCTCGCGGCCAGTTCCATGGATTGCTGGCCAAAACGCACGCCCTCGGAAAGCTGGCCAGCAAACATGTGCGCGCGCGCAAGTTGGCTCATCAGCCTGCACCGGCGAACTTCGTCATGGTCGGGCAGGTCCTTCAGCGCGTCGTCACAAAGTTCAATTGCCTCGCTGTATTTCTCGCTCGACATCATACACGAATCCGCAAAGTGGTTGGCCGCATCTGCAGCGAGCTCTACGTCACGTATGACACGGGCTGCGTCCGAAGCAGCTTTCAAGACCGCTATACCCTCTGGCAACTGACCCAGGCTGTCATGGCTGCGACCGATCAGTATTTTGCTCTTGATCGTTTCAGCACTGTTCTCAGGTCCGAGATTTTCCGCTGCCTTGAGTGTTTCCCGGGCGTTGACCATCGCCTCTTGACTAGCGGATCGCCCGAGGGCCATTTCAGTCGCAGTGCGCCATTTTTCGAACGCAGCGGGCCATTCTTCGGCCTCTGAAAGATGGCGGGCGACCAATTCGGGTCTGCGTTCAATCTCAGCGGATCGCATCTGCAGCAAAGCCCGCGCCACACCTGAGTGCTGCTGTCTTCGGGTAGAGCTCAACATAGACTGATAGGCAGTGTCACGAATAAGGGCATGTCGGAAAACGAAATGCCCACGATTATGCCCGCTTTCAAAGATCAGGCCGGTACGAGAAAGCTCTTCGAGACGCTTGATGATGTCGGCTTCATCTAGGCTCATTGCGGCACTCAATATGCTCGGCTCAAACTCCCGGCCAATGACGGATCCCGTAAGCGCGACTTGTTTGGCCTCTGGTGAAACCGCATCGAGCCGCGCCATCAACGCACCTTTCAAAGACGACGGTATGTGGATTTGTCCCTGCTCTCCGGCTTCCACGATTGCACGGGTCAGTTCCTCGACGAACAAGGGCACGCCATCCGTCTTCTCAACAATTGCGGCGATCAGCGCATCGTCCGGATCCTGACCGGTAATATTGCGAACCAGATTGAAGACATGAGCTGAATCAAACCGCCTCAGCAAGAGGGTCTGAACGTGCGAGGCTCCATCGTCACGGGCCATTTCCCAGCCCGGTCTGTGCGTTATCAACATCATCAGGGGAAGATCGGTGCAAATCGCTTTGAAACGCTCCAACAGGGCCTGCGTCGAAGGATCGATCCAATGAGCATCCTCAACGCACAGAATAACCGGACGCACGTTTGACCGAACCTGAACCGCGTGGATCAAGGTTTGAATTGTTAGGTCGCGCTGCTCCTGCGGCGTCAAGTCGAGCACTTCTCGAGCGAGCGCGCTACGAGGCGCGACCAAGGCGGCGAAAACAGGCAAGACCTTCTCCCAGTCCAAGCCTTTTCTGCCCTCCAGCATCTTCCTGACATGGTCGAGGATCAGATTGTCATCAAAGTCAGGTTCAACATCCGCGTCCTGGGAAATTCGCTGCGTAACCGGGTGGAAAGGACTGCTGGTCAGATAAGGGGAACAGTTCAGTCTTATCACATCGGCTTCGTCAGTTGCGGCGACTTCTGCAAGGAATTCCTCTGTCAGGCGCGATTTTCCGATTCCGGCCTCGCCCGCCAGAAGGACAACTTCCCCATGACCGCTTTTGGCACGTTGCCACGACTGCAAAAGGATCCCTTTTTCGTAATCCCTGCCAATCATGGCGCTGCCGGCGTCATTTCTGTGTGAAGCGCGAAAACGGCTCTCCGCGCTGCGCTCCGAAACTACTTTCAACAGAGTGCGTGGTTCTCTGAACCCCTTGAGTTCGGTTTGCCCAAGAGATTTGAACTCGAAAATCTGATGCAAGGCTGCTTCGGTTTCTTCAACAGACAAGACGACTGAGTTTGGTTCTGCATATTCCTGCAACCGAGCCGCAAGATTGACGATCGGGCCGGTCATTGCGCCTTCTTCGTAAGTGTTTTCTCCGACCGTGTCGCCGACCACCACATCACCACTCGCAACGCCCAGCCTTACCGACAAACGCTCGCCGTCCGGCGTTTTAAGTTCTTTGACCCGTCGAACAGCCTCAAGACCGGCCTTTACCGCGCGAACAGCGTGATCTTCATAGGCCGTTGGCCAGCCGAAGAACACCAGAAGGCCATCGCCCAGATATTTCGCGACGTAGCCGCCATATCGGCTTACCGCCCCTGCGACGGCATCCTGGTAATTCTGCAACAGACCCCGCATGTCTTCGGGATCCAGGCGATTGGTCAGTTCTGTCGAGCCAACCAGATCAGCAAACACGACTGTTAAATGTCGCCTCTCAGCGGCTGTTTGTGTTGTAGATCTTCTTTTCGATGGACTTCCACTTTCAGCCTCATCAGAAACAAATGCCTCATCCTTCTCATCGACTCGCCCGTCCGCTGACTGGGGTGAAGTGGGCAATTTCTGTTGGCCACTCAGTTCCCGAACCGCAGCGAGAATGATTTTTCGATGACCCAGACTTACCCCAAGCTCCTTGAGGTCGTCGCTTGTCAACAATGGCAGAACGCGCGCATCGATATCGTTTTCCGCAAAAGCATCTGCGTACTGACTCAATCCGAGATCATTTAGCCACTTTTCAATTTCGACCGACATATCTGGATCATGATGAGGTATGAGGCGCTAATCAAGAAAACGCTATCAACACGAACTGATTATTGGCGAAAGAAACTCACCGACGTCAGGGAGGCGGCGGGAAGTTGTTTCCGGTTGGCGTTGAATTAGGAACTCAACGCTCAGTTATGAAAGACAGCCCTGAGACGAGTTGCCTCAAACCAAGGGCTGCCCCGGCGAAGATCGCAGCGAATGTGACGGGCGCGCTGTAGGCAAGAAGTGAGAAGGCAGAGATGCCTTGTCCAACGCTGCATCCAACCGCGATGACCGCGCCCGGGCCCATGATGGCGGCACCCAGCATTTGCCGCTTGAGTTCACGTGGATCCTCGCACGCTTCCCACCGGAAATGGCCCTTGGACCAGGATCCAAGGAACGCTCCGATGAGAACACCTGAGACCGAACCGACAGCAAAGGAAAGCGTGGTGCCGGACGCCGTCATCAGATAGAGTATCGTGTCACCCAGCGGCTTTGCGAATGTATGGGTCTGCACCGTCTCTCCGTCAAAGCCATGAGACGCAACCCGATACGTTCCAAGCCAACCTGAGGCGACCGCCAGTCCTACGGCTGTGCCCCAAAATACCCGCGACGGGGTGCGGCGAAACCGTTCGTTTGCCAGAGCGAAACCCACCGTGGCGGCGCCGACAAGCGTGCCAATCAACCAGGCCGGAACAGAGGTCAAGCGCTCGGCCAGTAAGCTGATGCTCTGCGGCTGGCCGATATCCATTTCCACAGGAAATACCGAAACCCTGAGATACGCCAAAGGGCCCGACATCGCGACGTATGCTGACAGACCAAGGACAGATACGATTACGAATGATCGGAGGTCACCGCCCCCCAGCCTTGCCAATGCGCCGTAGCCACAGTTTCCACTGATGGCCATGCCGTAGCCGAACAGCAACCCCCCCACGATCGAGCCGAGCGGGTTCCACGATTGTGCAAGATATGTCGTTTCGACGGGATCGAGCCAACCCAACGCCATAGCCACGTGGCTACCGACAATGGCCACACCGATTGCCACCGCCCACATTCGCAACCGCCCATCATCATCCGCGTATAGGTAGTCCTCAATCGCGCCCAACGTGCAGAAACGACCGATACGTGCCGCCAATCCCAACACTATCCCGCCGATCAATCCGATCAGGGCAACGGAATTGGCGTCTCCCAGCAATTCGAACATGGCCAGTCCCCTCCCAAAGCTGGCGGCCTTTCAGACAGGGCCTCTAATTTTCCCTGCAGAAAAGATCGTAAACAACCTCGAGAATCTGTGTCGATCGGTCGTCAGCCAGTCTGTAGTAGATCGTTTTTCCTTCGCGCCGGGTTTTGACCAGACCTTCGAAGCGCAGGCGAGACAGTTGTTGAGAGACCGCAGCCTGCCGAGCCGATAGCATCTCCTCCATCTGGGTGACGGATTTTTCCCCCGAGGACAAATAGCACAGGATCATCAGACGCCCTTCGTGACTGATAGCCTTCAGGAAGTTTGATGCCGTCTGGGCATTTTCCATCATTCGGTCCAGATCTTCCGCACACATGTCCTTCGAGAACACAGGCAGTTTCGATGGTTTGTCCAACAAGAATGCCTCGCTGTCTTGGCTTCACGTATTCAAAACAGTTTATATAATTTGCCGCCAATTAGCCAGAGGTCTCAATCGGTATTCCTGCGTCACGAAGCAAAACACCCAACATGCCCCAGAAAAAGTCCTCGCCCGGGTAGCCTTCAATCCGGCCGACCTCGTGGCCATTGTCCAACAAAACAAAGGTCGGCGTGTAGTAGAGAGGTTTTGTCAGAGAAATACCGTCTGGCAGTGCTGCGTGGATATCGACGCGCTGCAATGGTGCGGTATGTCCTTCGGGCGTTTTCGGGTAGATCTGAGAGATTTCGGAATCCCAACGGGCGCACCATATACACCCATCTTCCTCTGCCATCAGAAGTGTCATTTCGGCCCGCGAAGACACAGGGGAAACAAGCAATGTGATTGCCAGAACAAGCAAGAGTAATTGACGCATCTCAAGCTCCGATTGACCGCAGCATTATATCTTTACTATTTTGAATGTGTGAATGATAGCGTTTTGGGACGGGTTTGACCATGCTCGACATTACATTTGCAGGAGCTTTGGTCGCGGGGCTTTTATCTTTTCTCTCTCCCTGCATCCTGCCGATTGTGCCCTTCTACCTCAGCTATCTGGCGGGTGTCGGGATGGAGCAGATTTCAGCAGGTTCCGCCATTTCGCCCGGCGTCCGTCGCAGGGCCACGTTATCTGCAATCGCATTTGCGGCCGGGATCATCACCGTATTCATGGCTCTCGGAGCGACGGCTTCGATTTTTGGGCAGTTGGTCCGAGAGTATTTTGACATTCTACGCTGGATCGCGGCGGCCATCATCATTGCAATGGGACTGCATTTCCTTGGGCTTGTCCGAATCGGGTTTCTGTATCGCCAGTTTCGCGCGGACATAGGCGAGACGTCGAATATAAGCCTGATCGGAGCCTACGTTCTTGGACTGGCCTTTGCTTTTGGCTGGACACCCTGCGTCGGACCGGTGCTTGCGGCAATCCTGTTTACGGCGGCAGGTACCGAGACGGCCTGGCGTGGTGCAATGCTTTTGTTCGTCTACGGTGCAGGAATGACCGCGCCGTTTGTTCTGGCGGCCTTTTTGGTTCGCCCGTTCATGCAATGGATGGCGCGGTTCAGGAAGCATTTGCCTTTGATCGAAAAGGCAATGGGCGGGCTGCTGATTCTCTTCGGCGTGCTGATTGCAACCAACTCTATCAACCTCATCGCCCAGTGGATGCTGGACCATATGCCCTGGCTCGCGGCGATTGGCTAAGACAGGAGGAAGACATGAACCGAGTATTACTTTTCCTGGCAGCGTGCCTGTTGGGTGGGGCAGTTTCCGCTGCGGAACTGGGCGACGACGGCTTGCACAAAACGCCGTGGATGCGCGATACGTTCAAGGACCTCGGCGAGGACCTTGAAGAGGCTTCAAGTGAAGGTAAGCGCTTGGTTTTATTCATTGAACAACAAGGCTGCATCTATTGCAAAAAGATGCATGATGAGGTTTTTCCCCAGCCTGATCTGGCGGTGTATATCGAAGACAACTTCTTTGTGGTCCAATTGGATTTGCATGGAAGCACCACCGCCACCGACTTTGACGGGGAAGAAAATGAGCAAAGAGCGCTGATGCGCAAGTGGGGGATTCTGTTCACCCCGACGCTTGTTTTTCTGCCGGAAGAGGTGCCCGAGGACGTCACAGCCATCAATGCGGCGGTTGCCGTCATGCCAGGCGCGTTCTCCAAAGGAACAACCCTGGATCTTTTTACTTGGGTCAATGAGAAACGATACGAACTTGATAATGGTGAAGATTTTCAACGATACCATGCGCGGCGCATTCAGGAGCGAAACAATATTTCGCAGGACTGAGCGATAGCGTTACAAATAAAAAAATTCATTTTGATGAATTTAATGTTGCGACGAACCCTGCCCGTCGACTACGGTACACCAAAGCTTTGGGCCGCAAAGCGCCATCGGCGCGGTAGCAAATGGGAGGGATCATGAAGCTGAGACTCTTAACTTTGGTCTGCGCAATGACAGGTGTCGCCGCTTATGCGGCAGGCACAGGCCCGAAAGACGTAGCCTATGATGATTATGGTGCAATCGAGGTCTCTCTGACTGGCGTTGCAGGTGATGCCGAAAACGGTGCGATCATCGTCGGAGACAAGTCCAAGGGCAACTGCGTGGCCTGCCATGCGGTTACGGCCTTGGCGGAAATTCCGTTTCATGGAGAAGTTGGACCGATGCTGGACGGAGCTGGTGATCGTTGGAGCGAAGCAGAACTTCGCGGTTTGGTCGCAAATGCCAAGATGACGTTTGAAGGAACGGTCATGCCCGCCTTCTACAAGGATGACGGCTATATTCGCCCCGGCGACGCCTATACCGGCAAAGCTCCGTCAGCGCCTTTGACGACGATCCTCACCGCGCAGGAGATCGAGGATGTGGTCGCATTTCTGGCGACCCTGAAAGAGGAATGATCACGCGTTAAGGCGTGAAATTGCGAGAATCCGAAGGAGATTGAAAATGGAACTTTCTCGTCGCGAGACTCTGGCCCTTGGCCTGAGCGCCGCGTTCCTGACACTGATGCCGCTCCGCGCCAATGCGGCCGCCGAAGATGCCATCGCGGCGTTTACCGGCGGGGCGGACATGGCGGACGGTGGTGTCACCCTTACGGCGCCGGAAATTGCCGAGAATGGCAATACTGTACCGATTGAAGTCAGTGCGCCGGGTGCTTCCGCAATTCTGATCGTGGCGGCAGGTAACCCCGAGCCGGGCGTTGCCACGTTCAATTTCGGCCCTCTGGCGGCCGAACAGGCTGCTTCCACGCGCATTCGGCTTGCCGGAACGCAGGACGTCATTGCCGTGGCCAAGATGGCGGATGGCAGCTTTGCCAAGGCATCCGCGACCGTAAAAGTGACAATTGGCGGCTGCGGCGGCTGATCGCCACGCGCCCTGAAGAACAGGAGTTCAACCAATGGCATCCGGTGTAAAACCCCGCGTCAAGGTTCCCAAGACTGCCGCTGCTGGCGAAACGATCACGATCAAAACGCTGATCAGCCACAAAATGGAAAGCGGTCAGCGCAAAGACAAAGAAGGAAATGTCATCCCGCGTTCGATCATAAACCGTTTCACCTGCGAGTTTAACGGTGAACTGGTCGTTGATGTGACGATGGAGCCGGCGATTTCGACAAACCCGTACTTCCAGTTCGAAGCAACTGTGCCCGAGGCCGGTGAGTTTGTCTTCACATGGTACGACGATGACGGTTCTGTCTACGACGAAAAGAAATCGATCGAGATCGCCTGACGGCTCGACCGCTAAGGCAGGTCAGCGCCGGTTATGAGTTCTGGCGCTTGTCCACCAAGGGAGGAACGTAATGAAAACTAAGGCACTTACGGCGATTGCAGCTATTCTGGCTTTCCCAATGGCGGCGGTGGCCGAACCAGACGGCGACAATCTCGTGATCAACGACGAGCTGGATATGATCTCGGTAACCGCGGCACCGGCGCATGTCGAAAACTTCGACAAGATCTATTCGGGGTGGCATTTCCGAACCGATGAAACCCAGGCGCTTCAAATCGACGATTTTGACAATCCGGCGATGATCTTTGTCGACCAGGCGGCGGACCTGTTCCAGGCGGCCGATGGTGCCGCTGGTGAAAGCTGTGCCTCGTGCCATGATGGCGTGGAAAGCTTCAAGGGGCTGCAGGCGTCCATGCCCAAGGTCGATGCCGAAAGCGGCAAGCTGATGGTTATGGAAGATCTGATCAACAAGTGTCGTAGGGATCGCATGGAAGCCGATGCCTGGAAATGGTCCGGCGGCGACATGCAGGGTATGGTCGCGCTGATTGGTCTGCAGTCACGCGGGATGCCGATGAACGTCGCTATTGATGGCGATGCCGCCCCCTATTGGGAGCAGGGTAAGGAAATGTACTACACCCGCTATGGCCAGTTGGAACTGAGCTGCGCCAATTGTCATGAGGACAACTGGGGCAACATGATCCGGGCGGATCACCTGAGCCAGGGTATGATCAACGGATTTCCGACCTACCGCCTGAAACAGGCCAAGCTGATTTCGCGCCACAATCGTTTCCGTGGCTGTATTCGCGATACGCGGGCGGAAACCTTTGCCGAAGGATCGGATGAGTTCCGCGCGCTGGAGCTTTATGTTGCTTCACGTGGCAACGGGCTGTCGGTCGAAACTCCGGCCGTGCGTCAATAACACTGAACCCGCGCAAGAGATGTCTTGCGCGGGTTTTCGACTGATTAAACATTCACACATTTATATGTGAAATAGGAAAGCCGATAGATGATTTCGCGACGTGACTTCCTGCAGGTTTCGATGGCCGCTTCCGCGCTCTATGGGGCGTCCGGGTTTGGAAACTGGGCCAGACTTGCCGCGCAGCAAAGCCTGACGCAGGATCAGCTGCTGGAGTTTGAGACTTTTGGCAATATCAGCCTGATCCATGTCACCGACATACACGCGCAACTCAAGCCGATCTATTTCCGCGAACCCGAAGTCAATCTGGGTATCGGCGACGCGCGCGGGCACATGCCGCATGTGACGGGTGCCGCGTTTCGCAAAGCCTACGGGATCGAGGATGGAAGCCCGTCTGCCTATGCACTGACCTACAATGATTTCGCGGCGCTGGCGAAGACCTATGGCCGGGTCGGTGGTCTGGACCGGGTCTCGACAGTCATAAACGCTATCCGCGCTGACCGCCCTGATGCCCTGCTTCTGGACGGCGGCGATACGTGGCACGGCTCTTACACCTGCTACCAGACGGCTGGGCAGGACATGGTCAATGTCATGAACGCGCTGAAACCTGACGCGATGACATTCCATTGGGAATTCACCCTGGGCAGCGACAGAGTCAACGAAATCGTCGAAGGTTTGCCCTTTGCCGCCCTGGGCCAGAACATCTTTGACGCCGAATGGGACGAACCCGCCGAGCTGTTCCAACCCTACAAGTTCTTTGACCGGGGCGGCGCAAAGGTCGCCGTGATCGGGCAGGCATTCCCCTACATGCCAATCGCCAACCCGGGCTGGATGTTCCCGGAATACTCTTTCGGTATTCGGGACGAAAACATGCAGGCCATGGTCGACGAAGTGCGCGATGCCGGTGCCGATGTTGTCGTTGTCCTCAGCCACAATGGGTTCGACGTTGACAAAAAGATGGCCGCACGGGTGCAGGGGATCGACGTGATCCTCAGCGGTCACACCCATGATGCGTTGCCCGAGCCAGTTCTGGTTGGCAAGACCCACATCGTCGCGTCGGGTTCGAATGGCAAATTCGTCAGCCGCGTGGACCTGGATGTGCGGGATGGCCAGATGATGGGGTTGAAGCACAAGCTGATCCCGATCTTCTCGGACGTTATCGCCCCAGATCCTGCCATTTCCGCCTTGATCAACGATCAACGGGCACCTTTCGAAACGGCATTGAGCAAGGTCATCGGTAAGACCGACTCGCTGCTTTACCGCCGGGGCAACTTTAACGGCACCTGGGATGATCTGATCTGCGATGCCCTGATCAACCAGCGCGAGGCGGACATCGCGATGTCGCCCGGCGTCCGTTGGGGGCCGTCGATCCTGCCGGGGCAGGACATTACCCGCGAAGACATCTGGAACGTCACCTCGATGTCCTATCCGAACGCGTATCGCACGGAAATGACGGGCGAATTCATCCACGTCATCCTCGAAGATGTCGGTGACAACCTGTTCAACCCTGATCCCTATTACCAGCAGGGCGGCGACATGGTGCGTGTCGGCGGGCTTGGCTACCGCATCGACGTAACCAAACCGCAAGGCCAGCGGATCAGTGAAATGACCCTGCTCAAGACCGGCGAGGCGATTGATCCGTCGAAAACCTACGTCGTGGCGGGTTGGGCCAGCGTCAACGAGGGCACCGAAGGCCCACCCATTTGGGATGTCGTCGAAAACCACATTCGCGGCCAGGGCACCGTGACCGTCGAGCCGAATACATCGGTCGATGTCATCGGCGCCTGAGGCCGCGGCCGGAACTTGCAACACATAAACAAAATTTGCTGATCGAGTAACGGAGGCAAACACGATGAGTGAAAACTCCAGAGAAAAGGCACCCTCCCGCCGCCAATTTCTAAGTGGCGCGGCCGCAGTTGGAGTAGGAGCAGTCGGCGCCGGAGCAGCGCGCGCTGCCGGCCCCGATCCGCTGATTACCAAGGTTCAGGAATGGGCACAGGCCACTGGTGAGGGCGTGGATGCGACCCCCTACGGGTTGCCGATCCAGTTTGAAGACGACGTCGTGCGCCGCAATGTCGAGTGGCTGACCGCCGACACGATCAGTTCGATAAACTTCACACCGATCCACGCGTTGGACGGTACAATCACGCCGCAGGGTTGCGCGTTCGAAAGGCATCATTCAGGCGCCATCGAACTGAGCAAGGCGGACTACCGCCTGATGATCAACGGGTTGGTCGATACACCCCTTGTGTTCACCTACGAAGACCTTGAACGCTTCCCGCGAGAGAACCGCGTTTATTTCTGCGAGTGCGCTGCAAATACAGGTATGGAGTGGGCCGGTGCGCAACTGAATGGTGCGCAGTTCACCCATGGAATGATCCACAATATGGAATATTCCGGCGTATCGCTTCGCACCCTGCTGGAAGAGGCCGGCGTGAAGCCCGAAGGCAAGTGGGTTTACGTTGAAGGGGCGGATGCATCCTCGAACGGGCGCTCGATCCCGCTGGAAAAGGCCATGGACGACGTGCTCGTGGCCTTCAAGGCCAATGGCGAGGCGTTGCGCAAGGAACATGGCTATCCGGTTCGCCTGGTCGTCCCCGGTTGGGAAGGCAACATGTGGGTCAAATGGCTGCGCCGCGTCGAGGTCACGGAAATGGCGATTGAGAGCCGCGAGGAGACTTCGAAATACACCGACACGCTGGAAGACGGCACATCCCGCAAATGGACCTGGGTCATGGACGCCAAGTCCGTTGTAACGTCGCCCAGTCCACAGGCTCCGATCAAGCACGGACCGGGACCCTTGGTGATCACGGGGTTGGCCTGGTCTGGAAGAGGCTCGATCACGGGTGTCGACGTTTCCGTGGACGGGGGCAAGAACTGGATTCCGGCCCGACTGGCAGCGCCCGGTACGGACAAGGCGCTGACCCGCTTTTATCTGGACTACAACTGGGACGGGTCCGAAATGCTTCTGCAGGCCCGCGCGAAGGATTCCACAGGCTATGTCCAGCCAAGCAAGCCCCAACTGCGTGAAGTGCGCGGCGAGAATTCAATTTACCACAACAATTGCATCCAGACCTGGTGGATCAAAGAGACCGGAGAGGCGGAAAATGTCGAAGTATCCTGAGCTGTTAGCCGCCTCCGCCCTTGCTTTATGTTTGGCCGTACCGGCTTATGCCGAAAAATTCGGGCTTGGACGGCCAGCACTGTCAGAAGAGATTGCGGCGTGGGATCTGGACGTCGCTCCGGACGGAACCGGTTTGCCGGAGGGTTCTGGTGACGTGTTCACCGGAGAAGAGGTCTTTGCCGAGCAATGCGCGATCTGCCACGGCGATTTCGCGGAAGGCGTGGACAACTGGCCCAAACTGGCGGGCGGCGAAGGCACACTGGCCGACAAGGACCCTCTGAAAACAGTCGGGTCCTATTGGCCCTATCTTTCGACGGTCTGGGACTATGTGAACCGGTCCATGCCCTTCGGAAACGCACAGTCGCTGGAAACGGATGATGTCTATGCGATGGTGGCCTATATCCTTTATTCCAATGACATCGTCGATGACGAGTTTACTCTGTCGCACGAGAATTTCCTCGAAGTCGAAATGCCGAATGCAGGCGGTTTCATCGTGGATGATCGTGAAACCGCTGAGGCCCATTTCTGGACCAGCAAACCTTGCATGACCGATTGCAAGGAAAGCGTGGAAATCACGATGCGCGCGGCTGTTTTGGATGTTACGCCTGAAGAAACCGCAGCAAAGGCGACCGAGGCGCAGCCTTCGGTTCAGGAAGCATCGGTGGAGGTCGAAGAGAAACCGGCGGAAGCTACAGCAGTAGAACAAACCGCCGCACTTGATCCCGAGATGATCGAAAGCGGAAAGAAAGTTTTCAAGAAGTGCCAATCCTGTCATCAGGTCGGTGAAAGTGCCAAGCACCGGACGGGCCCGGCCTTGAATGGGATTATCGGAGCAAATGCCGGTGCTTTCGAAGGGTTCAAATACTCCAAGGCAATGAAGGCGGCCGCCGATGACGGCCTCGTCTGGACTGACGAAGAAATGGCGGCGTTTCTGGCAAAGCCCAAAGCCTACATGAAGGGGACGCGAATGTCTTTCGCGGGACTTAAGAAAGAGGACGATATCCAGGCGGTCATTGTCTATCTCAAGTCGTTCGGAGGCTGACCATGGGGTGGCCGAAGGTACTGAGTTGTGCTGCGGTCTTGGGTGGTCTTGCACCTATGGCAAGCGCAACCGAGGACCTGGGCGATGCGGACGCCGGGAAAGCTGTGTTCGCGCAGTGTAAAGGCTGCCACGAGGTCGGTGACGGGGCTGAAAACAAGATCGGTCCACATCTGAACGGAATCTTCGGCCGCAAGGCCGCCGGGCTGGATGGCTTCAACTATTCGAAAAGCCTGAAACGTGCGGGAAATTCGGGCCTGGAATGGCACGCAGACACCCTGTCGGCTTACATCGAAAACCCACGTGCCTTTGCGTCAGGAACACGGATGAGTTTTCGCGGTTTGAAGACCGCGGAAGACAGGGCCAACGTTATCGCATATCTTCGGGCGTTTTCGGACAATCCCCGGGATATTCCCGAAGCGGATCCAACGGCTAAAAGTACCGATCGCTCGGTCGATCCGGCGATTCTGGCGATCCAGGGTGATCCTGAATACGGCGCATATCTCAGCAGCGAATGTACGACATGCCATCAGATCCAAGGGGCCGACGATGGCATTCCCTCGATCGTGTATTGGCCTGATGAGGACTTCGTGGTCGCCATGCACGCATACAAGCAAAAGCAGCGGCCCCATCCGGTCATGCAAATGATCGCCGGACGGCTAAGCAACGACGAGATCGCGGCCTTGGCCGCCTATTTCAACAATCCAGAATAAAAGTGACTAAGGGGAGGAAACGCGATGACAATCAATAGACGTGCATTTCTTGGAACCGCCGGGGCAATTGCCGCCGGGCTGTCCGCTCCGATGGTACTGGCGCAAGGCAAGCCACGTGTCGTGGTTGTTGGCGGCGGCGCCGGTGGGGCAACCGCTGCACGCTACATTGCCAAGGATAGCAAAGGCGAAATCGATGTAACTCTGATCGAGCCGTCCAGAACGTACTACACCTGTTTCTTCTCGAACCTTTATTTGGGAGGGTTTCAGGAGCTTTCGGATATTGCACACAGCTACGGCACGCTGGCCGCGGACTATGGCATCAACGTGGTTCATGATTGGGCGGTTGGCGTGGATCGCGACGCAAAGACCGTGTCCCTGGCGGGGGGTGGATCCGTCCCGTATGACAAGCTGATCCTGAGCCCGGGTATCGATTTCGTCGATGGCGCGGTCGAGGGTTGGGATATCTCCGCACAAAACAAGATGCCGCACGCATATAAGGCCGGTTCCCAGACCGAACTCCTGAAAGCGCAGGTAATGGCAATGCCCGAAGGCGGGATCTTTGCAATGGTCGCCCCGCCGAATCCCTACCGTTGCCCTCCCGGGCCGTACGAGCGCGTTTCAATGGTCGCGCATGTTTTGAAGGCGAACAATCCGACAGCAAAAATTATCGTAGCTGATCCGAAACCGAAGTTTTCCAAGATGTCACTGTTTCAGGAAGGCTGGGCAAACCACTACGAAGGGACGGTAGACTGGATCGGTGAAGACTTCGGCGGCGGCAACGTGTCGGTGAATCCGGACGCGATGACTGTGACCATCGACGGTGAAGTGACCAAGGTCGATGTCTGCAATGTGATCCCGGCGATGAAAGCGGGGCGCATCGCGGAAATGGCGGGTGTGACCGACGGAAACTGGGCGCCTGTCAATGCGGCGGACATGTCCTCGAAAGCCGATCCGGACATTTATGTTCTTGGTGATGCCAGCCAGCAGGGCGACATGCCGAAATCCGGTTTCTCGGCCAACAGTCAGGCGAAGGTTTGTGCAAATGCCGTACGAGGCGCGCTGACCGGGTCGAAAGTGTTTCCGGCCAAGTTTTCGAACACGTGCTGGTCGCTCATCGATGCAGATGACGGGGTCAAAGTCGGTGCCACGTACGAAGCGACGCCCGAGAAGATCGCCAAGGTGGATGGTTTCATCAGTCAGACAGGCGAAAACACAGACCTTCGGAAAGCAACCTACGAAGAGTCGCTTGGTTGGTACGCGGGTATCACCTCGGACATGTTTGGCTAAAGGACTGGGGGGGGGTTGACCGGTGTCAAAGGCCCCACAGCACAACCTGAGAGAATGCGGTTCACGAGGAGGATCACGATCATGAAACACTTTATCGCTACGGCCGCGCTTTCCGCTGTCTTGGCAAGCCAGGCGCTTGCGGAAGCGATCATAACCACTCCCTTCGACGGAAGTTTTGACGATGCCACCTTCGCCGTGGAGTCCGCGATCGTGGGACAGGGACTGGTCATCGACTATGTCAGCCATGTCGGTGAAATGCTGAACCGAACAGGCTCTGACGTCGGCAGCGACAAACAGATTTTTTCGGCCGCAGATATCTTCATCTTCTGTTCAGCAAAGATCTCGCGTGAGGTGATGGAAGCCGACCCAATGAATATCGGCTACTGCCCCTACGGAATTTTTGTGGCCGAGAACGATAGCGGCGTGATGGTGGGATACCGAAGCTATCCTGACGGTCCGATGCAAAAGGTCCAGACCCTGTTGTCCGAGATCGTCGAAGAGGCCGTTGGAAACTGAAATGGACTACCAGCAGTGCATTCGCGACCAGCTTGATAAGCTGAAGGAAGAAGGGAACTACCGGGTCTTCGCTGATCTGGAACGTCAGTGTGGCAAATTCCCAACTGCCCGAAGCCACACGAAGAACAGTCCTGAGAATGTAGCCGTTTGGTGTTCGAACGATTATCTCGGGATGGGCCAGCATCCCAAAGTCCTCGCCGCCATGCATCAGGCCATTGACAGCTGTGGTGCCGGGGCTGGCGGAACACGGAATATCTCGGGAACCACGCACGAGCATGTGTTGCTGGAACAAGAACTTGCAGACCTGCATGGCAAGGAAGCGGCGTTGTTGTTCACGTCCGGCTACGTGTCGAACTGGGCTGCTTTGGGCACTTTGGCATCCAAGATCCCCGGTATCACTGTTCTGTCCGACGAGTTGAACCACGCTTCGATGATCGAGGGCATACGCCATAGTCGCTGCAACAAGCGGATCTGGAAGCACAACGACCTCGCGGACCTTGAAAGGCACCTTGCGGACCTGCCGGCCAATACCCCGAAGCTCATCGCGTTCGAGAGTGTTTATTCGATGGACGGCGATATTGCACCGATTGCCGAGATTTGCGATCTGGCGGATCGCTATGGCGCGATGACATATCTGGATGAGGTTCACGCCGTCGGACTTTACGGCCCACGCGGAGGTGGCATTGCCGAACGCGAAGGTCTGATGGACCGTCTGACCGTCATCGAAGGAACATTGGGCAAAGCGTTCGGCGTAGTCGGCGGATACATCGCGGCCTCCCATGACCTTGTCGACTTTGTTCGGTCTTTTGCCAGTGGGTTCATATTCACCACCGCGCTGCCCCCTGCCGTGGCAGCTGGTGCGGCGGCCTCTGTTCGTCATCTGAAGCAGAGCAAAGCGGAGCGGCATTTGCACCGGCAACGCGTGCAGGAAGTCAGAAACAGGCTGGACGATCTGGGCATTCCACACACACCCAACCCAAGCCACATCATCCCGGTCATGGTTGGCGACCCGATCAAATGCCGCTTTATATCAGACGTTCTGATGCGCGATTTCGGGATCTATATCCAGCCCATCAACTACCCAACCGTCCCGAAGGGAACTGAACGTTTGCGGATCACTCCGTCGCCCGTGCATTCACCGGAAGACATCGACAGGTTGGTAGCCGCTTTGGGCGAGCTTTGGACGCAATGCCAACTGGCTCGAACGCCGATGGCCGCGCAATAGTAATTTGACGAAAGACAAAGACGAACAATCAACGAGGTGAGAGTTTCTGTCCATGGAGAGGCTCATCGATCTGCTGGGAGACCCGGGCGCGCTGGCATTTGCCGGAGCGCTTGTCGGCCTCCTATTCGGTGTGACCGCCCAGAAATCCCACTTCTGTTTGCGCGCCTCGACCGTCGAGGTCGCTGAAGGTGAGTTCGGGCCACGGCTTGCGGTTTGGCTGATTGCCTTCTCCGCAGCGCTGACTCTGGTGCAGGGGTTTGTCTCGTTCGGATGGCTGGACCTGTCCGGGGCGCGTGCGATTGCATCGACGGGAAGTCTCAGCGGTGCGGTAATTGGCGGTGCAATGTTCGGGGTTGGAATGGTTCTGTCGCGCGGGTGCGCCTCACGCCTGTTGGTTCTGGCGTCCAGCGGGAACCTGCGTGCCCTTGTAGCGGGGTTGATTCTGACCTTGGTGGCTCAGGCGGCCTACACCGGTGTTCTCAGCCCGGCGCGCGAGGCGCTTTCCGGCATCTGGACCATCGCTGGAGGCGCGCCGCGTGATCTGTCCAAGATAATTGGGTTTTCTCCGGTGATTTACGCAAGCCTTGCGTCCTTCGGTTTGGCCCTGGCAATTGCATTTGCAATCCGCCGGAATGTCACGATCACCAAGATCGTATCCGCAGCAGGAGTTGGGGTGGCGGTTGCATTTGGCTGGTTGATGACATTTGCAATCGCGCAAGCGTCTTTTGAAGTTGTGCCCGTGTCCTCGGTCACCTTCACGGGCCCCTCCACAGATACACTGATGGCATTGGTTGCAGAGCGTAATGTCGTGCTGTCCTTCGGTATCGGCCTTGTTCCGGGTGTGGCCATCGGTGCAGCGGGATCTGCCATACTTGCCGGAGAGTGGAAGATTGAACGGTTTGGCCCGGATACACCGATGGAACGCTACCTGGTCGGGGCCGTTCTTATGGGTTTCGGAGCGATGCTGGCAGGCGGCTGCGCCGTTGGGGCCGGTTTGTCTGGTGGGTCAGCCCTGTCATCGACCGCATGGCTCGCCGTCTTCTTCATGTGGGTTGGGGCGATCAGCACGCACAGATTGCTGATGCGGTTGCCCGTTCCACAGCAGTCCTGAACTATTCGAATTCCATCTGCTCAAAAACACGTCCGGCGTTTTTTGTTGCCAGTTCTTCAAACGTATCCAGTTGGGCATAAGGCGACTGATCGACGTAGTAGGCCTCGGCCAGATCGCCACCGGCATCCATGTGCTCCTGAACCTTGCCGCGCAGGTAAATCAGATAATCGCGCGTATAGCGGCGTACCTGATCCATGTTTGTCGGGTGGCCGTGCCCGGGAATGACATATGTGGCATTCAAGGCTTCGAACTCATTGTCCCAGGTCTCAAGCCAATCGGCCGTATAGGTCTCCTGAAAGATCGGCAGCATACGCTCGTGGAAGGCCATGTCGCCTGCGATGACAAGGCTTTGGTTGGGCAACCAGATCGAAATATCACCGGGACTGTGTGCCGGTCCAAGGTATTTCGCCTCAATGCGATAGTCGCCCAGCTCGACCACATATTCGTCGTCGAATGTTTCGGTCGGGCCAGCCAGGAACGTCCCTTCGGATTTGTCCTTGTTGTACTCTTGCATCCCCTGCAGGATCTGGGCGCCGTATTCCTCAAACTCTGCCGCTGCATCCGAGTGTGCGATGATTGGAACGCCAAGTTCTGACCAGTAGGCATTGCCAAGCATCGCGTGCCCCTGACCGTTCTCGTTAAAGACCAGTTTGACCGGCTGATCCGTGATCGCCTGGATTTCCTTGTGAAGCGCTTCGGCAAGTACATAGGCCGCACCACCGTTTACAACGACCACGCCCTCACCTGTTACGATGAAGCTGAGGTTGTTATTGTGACCGGAGTTTTCATAGGTGGGCGGAGCAGTTGCGCCAATGGCAGAATAGACGCCGGGAATGTATTCGACCGGTTTGGAATACAGCACGCTTTGCGGGTATTGATCTGCAATATCTTCGCTGGCCCAGGCTGGTGTGGCCAAGGCAACGGCAATCACGAACGATCGCATCATGAAGGCTCTCCAATGAATTGATATACGGAGCCGGTCTTTTCGACCCGGCCAATCCCACCGTTCGGCAGGTGAAAGCCAATGATTTTCATTTGCTCCTGAGAAATCTGATCCAGCAGTGATGTGCGCGCAGTTGCTGCAGCTTCAGGGTCCTGATCAGTACCACTGTGCCAGTCCGGGCGTTCGAACGCGACATGCGGATTCCCGAGCGCATCGCCGACGATCATGACGGCCTCGGTTCCATTGCGAATTTCAAATGCCATATGGCCGGGCGTGTGCCCATAACTTGCCCGAGCGGCGATACCGGGAAGGATCTCCTGACCGTCGTCAAAGAACGCGACCTGATCCTCAATCGCCTCCATGCGTCGCTTTGCGCCCACGGCAAACGCGGCGCGATCTTCCCCTATCGACCCTACCGTTGAAGGGTTCCACCAATAGTCCCATTCCTTGCGACCAAAGTGGTGTGCGGCGTTGGGAAAAAGCAGATCGTCGAAGTCGTCCAAAACGCCCCAAAGGTGATCCGGGTGCGCGTGGGTAAAGATCACCTGAGTTACGTCTTCAGGCGCCAGGCCAATTGTTTCAAGAGTTTCCAGAAGCTTGCCGGACGTCGGCATGAAATCAGACCCCGCCCCAACATCGAACAACACCGTGTTTTCATTGTCGCGGTAAAGTGCAACGTTGCACTCCGGCTCGTACTTGGTCGTGTCCACCTTATTGCGGTTCAGAAGCTGCTTCAGCTCTTTATTCGGCATGGATCCGAACACCATCTCCGGCGGCAACGACAGGTGCCCGTCTGACACTGTTGATATCCGGGCCGAAGTACCAAGCTGCAGCTCGGCGAGTGCAATCCTGGATTGAGCACCCAATGCCGTCAGGCATGCGGCGTGAAACAAGAAAGTGCGTCGGGACCATGCATTCTCACTCATACACAATCACTAAAATGAATATTTTAATTTGTAAACGGCGAAAAGGAATTTGGTGCCGTGCCGTTTTCCTCAAAATCACAGCGCATCTAAGTCGGAGATACTGCGCAAGCGTCCAAAACAGGTATCAAAACTTGCTTAGCCCCCGATGAGTGCCGGCACCGCTAGCGTCAGGGCCGGTATCGACAGGATCAATGCAACCCGTACGACCTCGGCACCAAGAAAGGGAAAGACGCCCCGGAACACCGTGCCCATGGACGTATCCCTTTCAAGCGACGAAATGATGAACACGTTCAACCCGACGGGGGGCGTTATCAACCCTAGTTCCACAACGATCAGCGCCAGTATTCCAAACCAGATCTTGAGGTTATCGGCGTCCATTCCGAACGCCGCCGTCTCGACCGTGGCGTACTCGCCCCCATTCAACGCAATCAGGGTCGGCCAGAAAAACGGGACCACCACAAGGATCATTGCCAAGCTTTCCATGAAGCAGCCAAGAATGACAAAGAGGCACAGCATGATCACAAGGATCAGCATCGGATCCATACCACTGGTTGCGGCCCAGTCGGACAAGGCCTGCGGCAGCTGAGTGCGGGCAAAAAAGCCTTTCAGAACTTCGGCGCCAAAAAGGATCAGGTAGATCATTCCACTGGTGATTGCCGTGGCGCGAATGGCCTTCAACAACCCGGAAAACGCCAATCCTTCGCCCGTAAAAACCCGCAGCGCAAAACCGTAGGCCGTTATCACAAAAACCCCAATGCTGGCGGCGGGTGTTGGCGTGAACAGACCAAAGCCCAGACCCAGTATGATGGCACCGAAAATCAGAATAACGGGCCAGAGGCGACGTATAGCCAGTTTTCGTTCAACCGGATCCATCTGCGTCGGCTCTGGCGCCAGCGATGGTTTCATCCTCACCTGAATGGCAATCACGGCGATAAAACCCAGAACGGCCAATATCCCTGGCACGATAGCGGCCTGAAACATCCGCAGGATCGAGCCTTCCACGATGATCGCATAGATCACCAGGGCTACCGATGGCGGGATCAGAATTCCCAAGGTCCCTCCGGCGGCCAGTGATCCTGAGGCAAGACTGGGCGCATATCCCAGCCGTTTCAGTTCGGGCAACGAAACGCGCCCCATCGTGGCTGCGGTCGCCAGAGAAGACCCGCAAACTGCACCGAAACCACCGCAAGCCGCGACCGCAGCCATCGCAACGCCACCGCGCAAACGCGACATGAGCGCTTCGAGGCCTTTGAAGAGATCAGTGGATAGTCGCGCTTCGGCCGCAACATAGCCCATCAGGACAAACAGCGGGACGACGGAAAGGTCATAGTTGGCCACGTTTTCCCACAACAGGCTTTTGAATTGCTTCAGGTAGGGCACGAACCGGATGTAACTGACAGATTGGCTCAGCACCCACGTGCCGCCAATCCCCACAACGATCATCGCGATCCCGACGGGCATCCGAAGCAGCAGTAGGACGAAAAGAACGATCAGGCCAAGAATGCCGATGGAAATGGGATCAAGCATCTGCGGCGCCCTCGAATGCCTGAGACACCGCGATCAAAGCCCACAGGATCATCGACAGCAGGCCGGGGAAATAGAATGGCCAGGTCGGCCACCCCAGAACGCTGGTCACCACCTCGTCCGAGCGTACTTCGAGCATACCGAAAACCATCCAGTAGCTTAAAAACACAGCGACAATGACGGTGACCCCCAACCAAAGAAGATCGAAGCCGCGCTGCACGGCCTTCGGCAAGTGATCCATCAGCAAATCCACTGACACATGGCCTCGGTTTTCCTGGCAGTAGGGAAAGAACATCAAGGCTGCGCAGCTGATTGCCAGCTGAACAAAATCCTCATAGCCCGGCAGGCCCGACACATCCGCGCCAAACGCCCCGGCAAACCGATCGAGGATGAAGGCAAAAGCATTCGTTGTGGTGACGGCGACAATCGCAAGCAGGATGACGCCGCCGAGCAATGCAAAAGCATCCGCCAGCCGTTTCAGAACCACGCGCATTCTCATATTCCCGAGGCTTCACAAACGACCGGGCGATCATCGGACCGCTCGGTCGGTTTCCAATCATTTGCCAGACTGGGCTGCGGCAATTGCCGCGCGGGCTTTGTCGACGAGGGCAGCACCATCAATGCCCTTCTCGCTCACCTCGTCAATCCAACGCTGGACGATCTGTTCGCTCACGGCGTTGAACTTGGCCGCTTCTTCGTCGGACAACACGATCCGTTCTACACCTGCGTCTTCAAGTGCCTCGGTGCCGCTTTCTTCGAAACCTTCCCAATTGGACCCGACCTCGCGCGCGACATTGGCGCCTGAATTGGCGTCGATAACGGCCTTAAGGTCATCCGGCAGCGCTTCGTAGGCGTCTTTGTTCATCGCCACCATGAAGGTCGCGGTGCCAAAGCGGTCTCCGTTCGGCAGTTCCGTTATGGACTTGTCCAGTTCCTGCAATTTCAGGGGTCGCACGATTTCCAGCGGGATCAGCGCGCCATCCACAACGCCTTTCGACATGGCTTCGGGCAAGGCTGGCACGGGCATGCCAACCGGTTCCGCACCAATGCCTTCGATCACCCACGCGCCCGTACGGCTGGGGGTCCGCAGCTTCATCCCCTTTGCGTCTTCCAGAGTGCGCACCGGGTCGGACGCCGAATGTATGACATTCCCATCATGGGTGTGCAGAAAGATGACGTGGACGTCATCGAAGTCTTCCGCGAGCATCTCCATCGAGGCGTTCATGGCGACCGTTGTATCCGTCGCAGAGCCTGCGTGTACAAGCGGCAGCTCGAAAACTTCGGTGCGCGGAAAGACACCCGGCGTGTATCCCAGGACTGTCCAGACAATATCGGCAGACCCATCACGCACTTGGCTGAACAGTTCAGGTGGTTTGCCACCCATCGACATTGACGGGAAGATTTCAATCGCAATCCTGCCATCGCTGTCGGCAGTGATCTTATCGGCCCATGGCTGCAGCATGCCTTTGTGCGCCGCTGCGACTGGCGGCAGGAAGTGATGCATCGTCAGCGTCACTTCCTGGGCCAGGCTGGCTGTTGCTGAAACGGCCAGGGCGGCCAGTGAACTCAGCAAGGATTTCCTTATGGTCATGATTTCTCCTCCTCCGTTGTGTCGTGATGGCGCAGTTCGGTGTTTGGCGTTCGGCGCGATGTCTGCCTCGCGCCTATTCCCGCACCCCCATTGAATCAATTTGCGCGCACAGGGCATTCGCTGCAGAAAGCGATCTGGCCGTGCACCTGGCCATGTTTGGCAACAGCATCCATTCCAGCGACCAGGCGCTTCCTGAACGTTCCTGTTCATGCACAAGCGCCTGATGCATCCCGGATACTTGCGTGGCATTGAAGCGCGCCAGCGTCACCAGCAATTCGGCAAGAATTGGGTTCTGTTTGTGCGGCATGGCTGATGACCCACCGCCGCCCGAAAGCTTGATTTCGTCGACACCTTGCTGCGCCATCAAGCAGATGTCTTGCCCTATTTTTCCAATCGAACCGGAAATAAGCGACAACAGATTTGCATAATCGGTGACGGTTGCGCGATCTGAATGCCAGTTGCGGCTGGGTGGGCGCAGCGACAACGCTTTGGCAACAAAGGCTGCCAGGTCGCGATGCTTTTCACCAATGGCCTGTCCATCCCCGACTGCCCCGCCCCATTGTAGGCGCTCGACACTCTTGCGCATCTGTTCGATGCGATCGCCGTGCTCGATCAACGGCGCTTGCCAGTTCTCGATCCGGTGCCCGATCGAGATCGGCAATGCGGCCTGCATCCGTGTGCGGCCCATCATCTTGTTGCTGCCGAACCGGCGGCCCAGACTACCCAATCGCTCGGTCAGGGTCGACAGGCGATCCGCGATCAGATCTGAGTTTTCGCGCATTGTCATTGCCAGCGCTGTATCCATCACATCCTGTGAGGTTGTGCCGGTATGGATCGCACCGTCCAATTGCCCGGCCTCGGCCTTCAGACCACGCACAAATGCGGGAATTGGCATCCCGTCTTTTAAGGTTCCGGCCTGCAAATCCCGAAGGTCCGGATTGGCGCGCTCAATCAACTCGGCGGCGGCCCGGGCCTGGTCCTCTGGTACGACGCCAATGGCGCCAAGTCCGCGGGAATAAGCGGCTTCGAAGGCAAGCATATGGGTCAGTGTACGTTCGGCTGACCAGATCGCCTCGGCGTCCTGATCGCCAAAAAGGCCCGACAACCAAGGATGATTGAACACGTCACTCATGCCACACGACCCAATAGTGCCCGGATCTGACCCGCGACAAATCCCGGCGCTTCTACGCATGGCAAATGCCCGACATCCGGCAAAATATGCCGCTCTGCGCCTTTGATGAGGTCGGCCAAAGCCTCTACAAGTTCGGGCGGCGTTGCCTGATCTTCACGCCCACCGATACAGATGGTGGGTACTTTGATCTGGCTGGTTGTTTCGGCAAGATCCGCATCCCGAATGGCCTCGCAGGTCGCGACATAACCTTCGGCAGGTATGCGTGTCAGCATGTTCCGGTAACCGGCCACAGCATCGGGGTGCTCGGCTCGGAAACGGTTGGAGAACCAACGTTCCATTACCGTGTCGGCGATGGCATCGATACCGGATTCACGCACAGCCTGAATGCGCGTATTCCAAACCTCGTCATCCCCAATTTTCGTGCCGGTATTGCTCAGGATAAGCCCGGCCACAAGATCGGGGCGTCGGTGGGCAATGCGCTGAGCGATCAGTCCACCGACCGAAACACCGCACAGAATTGCATGACGCCAACCCAACATGTCCATCAGATCGGCAACATCTTCGGCCAGCGTATCAATTGAAGTTGCGGCGCAATCCGACAGGCCATGCCCGCGCTTGTCCCAAAGAAGGCATTCTGTTTTGCCCAGACCTGCCACGACTTCCCGCCAGATGCGATAATCCGTTCCCAAAGAGTTCAGAAAGACAACAGGCACTCTGCCGACACCGTGGTTTGCCACTTCGTAGTGCAAGATTACGTCACGGGGTCTGGCGAAGCTCGGCATCAGGCGGCGACCTCTCGCAACCCAAGGATTGCGCGCGCCTGCGCGACAGTCGCGACAGGGCGTGCGTGCGTTTCGCAGATTTCGACAGCTCGACGAACCAACGCTGCATTCGAGGGGGCAAGCGTGGTTCTGTTCAGGCGCACATTGTCCTCAAGCCCCGTTCGAACATGCCCGCCGGAAACAACGGACCACTCGTTCAACACGATCTGATTTGCCCCGACGCCCGCCGCACACCATGGCACATCCCCCCAAAGGCGGCGCACTGTATGCACGTAGAAATCAAAAACCTCACGATCAACGGGCATGGCGTTTTTCACGCCCATGACAAACTGGACATAGGGCACATCCCTGATTTGACCTGCCTTATGCATTTTGGCCGCTTGAAAGATATGAGACAGGTCGAACGCCTCGATCTCTGGCCTGACATCGTACTTCACCATCTCGCTGGCCAGCCATTCGACAAGATCAGGTGGGTTTTCATAAACGCGGGTCGGAAAGTTGTTCGATCCGACGGACAAGGACGCCATGTCCGGCCGCAGCGGCAACATGCCACCACGGGCGGAGCCCGCCCCGGACCGCCCACCCGTCGAAAGCTGCACGATCATGCCGGGACAGTGGGTTTCGATCCCTTCTTTCAACGCGGCAAAAAGATCGGGGTCCGAAGTAGGTTTGCCTTCCTCATCGCGCACATGGCAATGGGCGATGGCAGCACCGGCCTCAAAAGCCTCCTGTGTGCTTTCAACCTGTTCCGACACGCTGATCGGAATAGCCGGGTTGTCCGCCTTGGTCGGAACCGAGCCGGTGATTGCCACGCAAATAATACACGGGTTTTGTTTTGTTTCGTCAGACATCGAAGAACACCGTTTCATTTTCCCCCTGCAAGCGAATGTCGAACCGATAGCCATCCGGGGTTCTTTCAGCTATCAGGGTTTGCCGCCGGTCAACCTGTTCGATCAGATTCAGAACCGGATCAACCGAATTGGCGGCTTCTTCTTCCGGGAAATAGAGCCGCGTGTTCAGCCCAACATTTATGCCGCGGGCTACCAGCCACACGCTGATGTGCGGAGCCATTGGCCTGCCATCCCGATACGGAACAGAGCCGGGCTTGACTGTTTCAACGATCCACTCTCCGGATTCAAAATCGGGTATGATACGGCCCCATCCACGAAAACCGGGCTCAACCTCGCCCTGCCCGGGGTAAATCCCCTTTGCATTGGCTTGCCAGACTTCGATCAGAACATCCTTGACCGGCGCGCCGATGCCATCCAGCACCCTGCCCCGAATAGTGATCCGCTCACCTTCGGCCTGCGCGCCGACAACGTCCCGGCCCAATTCCTGCCGGTAGATGTCAAACCCTGCATCCCCCGGGGCCAGGCCAATGTGAACGTAGGGTCCGGCCGTTTGCGATGGGGTTTCTTTCAGATAGTCGAGCTTCTGAACCATGATCAATTCCCGTCCGGGCGATTTTCGAAATAGGTCGATCGATGACCGCGCAGCACGATGTCGAACTTGTAGGCGATACTGTCCAGCGGAACCGTCGCGTTCAGATCCAGCGCGGCAACCAGTTGATCAATCGCGTTTTGATCCGGAATCGTGTTCACGATCGGACATTTGGCAATCAGGGGGTCGCCTTCAAAATAAAGCTGCGTGATCAGCCGCTGCGCAAAGGTTGGGCCGAACACCGAAACATGAATATGCGCCGGCCGCCAGCTGTTGACCCAGTTGCGCCACGGATAAGCCCCTGGCTTGATCGTTCTGAAAGTGTAACAGCCATTCTCGTCCGTCAGCGTACGGCCACACCCTCCGAAATTGGGATCAATCGCGGCCAGATAGGTGTCTTTCTTGTGGCGATAGCGGCCCCCTGCATTGGCCTGCCAGATCTCCACCAAGGTATTCGGAACCGGCCGTGCGTTTTCGTCCAGAACCCGGCCATGGAGGATGATACGCTCGCCGATCGGATCGCCTGTCTTGGCGTAATTTCGGATCAGGTCATTATCCAGCGGGTCCAGATCATCATGGCCGAATGTCGGTCCTGTGGCCTCGCTCAGCGAAGGTTCCAGCGACAACAGGGCATTTCTGGGCGAGCGCGACACACTCGTCTTGTAATTCGGGGAAAAGGCAGGCGGGTGCCATTCGCGGTCCCGCTGGTACAGGTCCATCGGCCTGGTCATTTCACCTCACCCTCCATTTCGGCAAATGTCTGTTTTGCCAGCTTCACGGCCTGGTTCGCGCATGCAACGCCTGCGTAAACCGCCGCATGCATGAAAGCTTGCATGATGTCTTCCCTCGAGGCACCTGTATTTCTGCACGCCTTCACATGCATCGGGATCTCCTCGAAGTTCCGCGTGGCCGCCAAAAGGGCAAGCGTGATCATCGAACGTTCGCGCGGTGTGATCGCATCGTTGGCCCAAAGGGTGCCCCACGCCGTTTCAGTTATCATTTCCTGGAACGGCGCATCAAAGGCGGATTTCTGTGCCTCCGCCCGGTCCACATGCACATCACCAAGCACCCGGCGCCGGACTGACATTCCCGTGGTATAGCGATCCGTCATCGTTATCTCCTTGGCTATGCCCATCAATATGGCAAACCGACGTAGTTTTCAGCCATCGCCCTTTGGGCCGCCGTGTTTGTCCGCAGGAAGTCGATCTCGGCCTGCTGCATCTTAAGGTCAAATTCGGACTGATCCGGAAACCGGTGCAGCAGCGATGAAAACCACCAGCTGAAGCGTTCAGCTTTCCAGATGCGGGCCAGCGCATTTTGCGAATAACTGTCGATTCCCCGGGTGCAGCCGTTTTCGTAGAAGTCCCTGAGGGCGTTGTACAAGTAGTGTACGTCCGAAGACGCGGTGTTCAGCCCCTTCGCTCCGGTCGGCGGCACGATATGCGCGGCATCGCCACAAAGAAACAGCCGCCCCCAGCGCATCGGTTCCGTCACGAACGAGCGTAGCGGCGCAATCGATTTCTCGATCGACGGTCCCGTCACCAACGCTTCGGCGAATTCGCACGGGATACGACGCTTGAGCTCGGCCCAGAAAGACGCGTCAGACCAATCTTCGGGTTTGTCGGACAACGAACACTGAAAGTAATAGCGGCTAAGAGACTCGTTGCGCATGGAGCACAGCGCAAAACCACGGCTCGATGAAGAATAAATCAGTTCTTCGTGGACAGGGGGCGTCTCAGATAAAACGCCAAGCCAACCGAATGGATAGACTTTTTCGTATTCGCGGCGCACATCCAAAGGAATGGTCTGGCGACTGACGCCGTGGAACCCGTCGCAGCCAGCCACGAAATCGGTATCCACACGCTGCTCCTTACCGTCGACCGTGAATGTTACAAACGGCGTGTCGGTGTCGGCATCATGGATCGTGACATCTTCCACGTTGAAAACAATCCTGCCGCCTGCGGCTTCGCGGGCAGCGTATAAATCGCGCGTCACTTCCGTCTGGCCATAGATGACGACAGGCGTGTCGGTGTGTTCGCGAAAATCGACGCGAAAGCACTCGTCATCATAAGCAATCAGCGTGCCGTCATGTTCGAAACCTTCGGCATGAAGGCGGTCGGCGACACCGGCCTCTTCCATCAGGCCGACAAATCCCTTTTCCAATACTCCTGCGCGGATGCGACCGAGGACATATTCCTTGGTCTTTCTCTCCAAAACGATGCTGTCTATGCCGTGGACATGCAGAAGCTGCGACAAAAGCAAGCCTGACGGTCCGCCACCGATGACCACGACTTGTGTGCGCATCTGTCCCCTCCTCCAACTTCGACCAGATTGCACTACGGTTTCCGTTATGTAAAATGACGTTATGTCCCATTTAGTTTCCAAAAATGGAAAGTGATGATCGATCGCAGGCTAAAAGTCAGGCACATCGAAGCCTTCGTTGAAATCGTGCGGCGACAAAGCATGAAACTTGCGGCCGAGAACCTGAATCTCAGTCAGCCTGCAATCTCGAAAACCCTGAAAGAACTGGAGGACATCACCGGCACCACCCTTCTGGAGCGCAACAGGGGTGGCATTACACTGACCGTGGCCGGGGACGTGTTCTTGCGACACGCAACAAGTGGAATGACAGCCTTGGACATGGCGATGAACAGCGTCGCCGCGATCCGCAAGGGAGATGCCGGTTCGATTTCCATTGGCGCCCTGCCCAGCGTTGCCGCCCGGTTACTGCCGCATGCGCTCGAGATCTTTTCCCAGCTTTCGCCCGACACCATTCCCCGGGTCGAGGACGGCCCCCATGGATATTTGATCGATCGCTTGCACGCGGGGCAGTTGGAGCTTGTCATCGGTCGGCTGGGAAAACCAACGACGATGAAGGATATCTCGTTCACTCAAATGTATATCGAACGCGTCGCAATCGTTTGTGCGCCCGATCACCCATTGGTCCATGCCCAGAACCTGAGCGAGTTGTCAGACTATCCCGTTATCTATCCGCCGGATGACTCGGCGATCCGACCGCTGGTCGACCGGATGATGATCGCCAACGGTCTGAGCAGTTTTCCAAGAATGATCGAATCCGTCTCCGCAGCGTTCGGGCGGCAGGTTGCGCTTGCCGGCGGTGCCGTATGGATCATTTCAACGGGCGTGGTCGCCGCAGACATCCAAAGCGGACGGCTAAAGGCGCTACCGATCGATACAAGTCTGACTGCGGGGCCAATTGGCATAATGGCCCGGGCGGACAGTGAAATGTCCCCATTGGCAAGTCTGTTCCGGCAAGCATCTGTTCGCGCTGTGAGCAATCTGAACCTTGCTTAGTCATCAGGCAATTCCAGATGCGGATCGACGGCAGCGAGGCACCCAACCTTCAACTGTGCGTTTCCCGGCTGTCCTTCGGGGCCTGTTCCCGGTCGTTCATTCCGTAGTCCCGGATCACACCGGCAACGCGCAGGCGATAACCTTCGAAAATTCCGTCTCGGCCCATGGCCTGTCCGGCCCGGTGACGCGGCAGATTGCGCCAAGCTTCAACAGCCTTCTCATCCCTAAAGAATGAAAGCGACAGCAGTTTTCCGGGATTGGTCAGGCTTTGAAAGCGTTCGACGGATATGAACCCATCCACCTGCTCCAGCAGCGGCTTCAGGTCTGCGGCAACGTCCAGATAGTCCTGTTTTCGCCCGTCGGCGATTTCAACCTCGAAGATGACTGCAATCATGCCAGATACTCCCATTCTTTTTCGGGCCAAAAGGTTCCCGGCGGCAGGTTTCGTTTTCCGAAAACGTCAGTCCCGATGCGAAGCATGGTTGATCCTTCCTGAATAGCAATCTCAAGATCCGTGCTCATGCCCATCGACAGGTGGCGCAGGTCCACGTCGTCTATATCTTCGGATGTGATCTTGTCCCGCAACAGGCGCAAGTCGCGCAGACTATCGCGGGACAGAACCGGGTGCGGGGCCAGCAAACCAACCGTCATCAAGCCCCGCACCCGCAGGTTGGGCAGTGCAGCCACGGCACGGGCGAATGATATGGCGTCGGCTGGATCCATGCCGAACTTGCTGGCCTCGCCCGATGTGTTGAATTGCAGGAAAACATCTAACTCCCGTTCTCGAACCTCGCACAGGCGATTCAGCTTTTCGGCGATCGACAGCCGGTCGACGGATTGCACGCAAGTGACATGTTCCAATGCCTTACCCGCCTTGTTCGATTGCAGGTGCCCTATCAGATGCCGTTGTATCCTGTGCCCGGCCAGAGCCGGTGATTTCTCGACAAGTTCCTGCACGCGGTTCTCGCCGGTCAGGAAGGGGCCGTGCGCCATGGCTTCCAGGATCCGTGCTGCCGGTTGCGTCTTGGTCGCCAGCAGCAGCGTCACCTCCGCCGAGTTTCGGTTGCAGGCGATACAAGCGCAGGTGATCCGGGCTTGCACCGCCGCAAGGTTCTCGGCAATCCGGGTCATGTGCTGACCGGAACAGCCTTGCGTTGCTGCGCGCCGCGTAATGCCGCCATGGTTGCCTCGATCCCGGCCAGGGCGGCCACCAGGATCAGAAGTGCTAAGTTGCCCAATTCGACGATCATCCATCCCGCCACCAGCGGGAAGCCGAAGATGCCAATGAAGTAAGAAAGAGCGAAGAACTGAAGTGTCTGGGGCAAAAGGTCCTGGTCGGCATCATTGGCTGCCATCGCTGCCAGGATCGGATAGCTTACCCCGTAACCGATGCCGAACAGGAAGGCGACGACCAGATACATCTGGACATTGCCGCCGATCCCCATGAACAGCACAACGGACCCGAACATCACGTATTGCAGGGCGGCGATCGTCATGTAGGGATTGCGCCCGCCTTTGAACCGCGCCAGCACCACCCGGAACAGCACGACAGTGACCGTGTAGATCAGGAAATAATCGGCGTAATCCAGTCCACGCTCATCCGCAAAGACGGTCTGAAAGTTGTTCATCCCGGCAAAGACCGACGCGCCAAGGCAGACCATGATCACCGGCAGTCGCGCACGCGAGCGCATGATAGCGGCGACGCCGGCCAGCGAGAGGGAGGAGCGCAGCTCGGGGCCGGAGCCCTCGGAATGAGCGCGAACAGGCTTGATGAGGGCAAAGAAGATAGCGCCGGCCAGTGCGCACAGTGCGGCCGTGACAAAGAATGCGGTGTTCACCGTCATGCCGGCTTTTTCCATCATCGACGCCATGACCGGCGACAGGCCGAACCCGGCCATCAAGGCGACCGACAGAATGGCAAAATAACGAACCCGTTCAGCGGTCGTGACCAAGCGGGTCAGAACGATGGGCGACAGCGCGTAGGTCAGTCCCCAGCCAAAGCCGATCGCGATGCTGGCAAAGATCAGAAGCGCCCCGACACCTTCGGCGAGGCCATAGGCGGTCAGCGCGGCCGCGATGGACAAACAGGCCACACCAAGCGTGCGCAGGCGCCCGAACCTGTCTGACAGATGACCGGCATAATAGACAGTGATCAGCGTGGCGATGGTGGTGACGAACAACGTTACGCCCACCACTTTCTCATTGGCCCCAAAGGTTTCGAACAGGCGCGGCAACATGAACGTGAGGCCATAGGCACCCGCCTGAAGGAAACTGGCGGTGTAAAACAGGGCGAACATGGTCAGTCGGTTCATGCGACGTCCTCCGTTTTGTAGAATTTGGAGCGTTCCAGCGCGATCAGGTCCGAGAGCTTCTGGTGCTGTCGGCCACCTTCATCGAAGTTTTCCGGTGCAAGCCACGTCTGGAAAGCACGCTGGACGGGTTCCCATTCCCGATCCAAAAGCGCATACCAAGCGGTGTCACGGTTGCGGCCCTTGTAAGTGGCTGCCTGTTGGAACACGCCTTCGAACCGAAAACCGAAACGCTCTGCCGCTGCCCGAGAGGGTGTGTTCAACTCGTCGCATTTCCATTCCAGGCGGCGATAGCCCAGTTCGGTCATGGCGCGCTGCATCATCAGGTATATCGCCTCGGTCGCAACCCTTGTGCGTTGCAAGCCGGGTGCGAAAGTGATGCCGCCGATCTCGATCACGCCATGTTCGGGCTGGATGCGCATAAAGCTGGCAATCCCCGACGCCTTGCCGGTTTCCTGATCGATCACAGCAAAATAGGGTTGCGCGTCAACGCCGCTGGCGCCTTCGGTCCAGGCCCTGAGACTCGAAGCCGTGTTGAACGGTCCAATGAAGTTGTAGGTCCAGATTTTTCCCGAACGATCCTGGCTGAACGCCTCGAACAGTTCTTTTGTGTGCGTCAACGGATCCAGAGAGATCAAGCGCGCATAGCGCCCGGCCATTCCCTTGTGTCCGGGGTGCTCGGCGCCTGCCCAGTTGGGCAAGGCCATGCCGATCAGCTGGCCGTGTTCATTTCTACGCACTGTCATGGCGGCGTCCTCAAGGTGTTTTTGGTCGGGAATCGATTGTCATGATTTTGGATGTTCATTAATGTCCAAAATGGACAAAAATGAGCATACCAATATGAAGCAAACACCCTGGCTTGCCTTTTCCATCGACCGGTCCGCGAAGACACCGGTCTTCGAGCAGATCTGTGCCGCTATCCGAGACCGCGCCATTTCCGGCGATCTGGCCGAGGGTTCGAAACTGCCGCCAACCCGCGTGTTTGCCACCGAACTTGGTGTGTCGCGTTCGACCATCGTGACAGCCTATGAACAACTGGTTGCCGAAGGCTACCTGAACAGCCTGCAAGGGTCGGGCTACACTATTTGTGCCTTGGGTGAAGTTGAATTGACCAAGTCAGGCAATCGCACAGGGACCCGATCCGCCGATAAACAAATCAAAACCCCGATCCCTTTCGAGGCCAGCTATCCGGACATGCGATTGTTCCCGCACCGGCAGTGGGCCAAGGCGGTTGCCCGCGTCTGCCGAACAAATCCCGAGGCCATGCTGGTCGGGAGTTCCGGTTTTGGAAATAGCGATCTGCGCGAAGCCATCGCCGCACATGTATCAGAGTGGCGTGGGATCGATGCCTCGCCGCATCAGATCATCGTGACCGCCGGCTCAATCGATGCAATCGAGATTTGTTTGCGCAGTCTGGTTGGCAAAGGCGAGATCGTCGGCCTGGAAAACCCGGGCTATCTGCCCGTTCGCCAGCTTGCCGACGCCCAGGGGCTTGCGCCGACCTATCTGGACGTGGATGAAAGCGGCGCCCGTTTGCCCGAACAGGGCACCGTGCCAAAGCTTGCCGTTTTGACGCCGTCACATCAATACCCGCTTGGTGGGGCCATGTCGCCAAGCCGTCGGCTGGACTTCCTGGCATGGGCGCAAAGAAATGACGCGTGGGTTCTCGAAGACGACTACGACAGCGAATTCCGGTATGCGGGCCGTCCGATCCCTGCCATGGCGGGATTTGATAGTCTGAACCGAGCAATCTATGTCGGCAGTTTCTCCAAGGTATTCTCTAATTCATTGCGGTTGGGATATGTCATCGTCCCCGAGGTCCTGATCGACCGTTTCCGAACAACGTTGAGGCGCTTCGGGCTGAAAGCGAGCTATATGCCCCAACAGGCGCTGGCCGAGTTCATGAAGTCAGGGGAATTTTACCGACACTTGCGCCGGGTGCGTCGGATATACGATGATCGGCGGAAATATCTTCTGGAACGGCTCAGGCACGATTTCTCGGATTATGGGCACTTCATCAACCACCAGGCGGGTATGCAGGTAGTGTTGCACCTCAACGATGGCTTCGAAGATACCGAGATTTCCATGCGCGCATCAGAGATGGGCGTCACAGCGCAGCCGCTATCACGGTTCTCAGTCAAAGGTTCGGCCCACAATGGCCTGATCCTTGGCTTTTGCGGATATTCCGAGGAAGAAATGGATTCGGCATTGGCCGCGTTAAAAACCTGTTTCATGTAGCGCAAAGCCCGCCAGTGACCGTCCGTTCGCTCTGCAAAGCGTCAAGCCCAATCCCAGCCGAAATTCGAGTGAACGATCCTGTTGTTCGATGCGCTGATCCTCACTTTGCCTGAGATCCGCACCCTACCTCAGAGTCCGGAACTTAGCGCGATGGTCTGATTCCGCCCAAAGGCAATCACAGCATGTCGCTAGACCACTTGCTTCGATCTATTCTCTTGAAAATCCAAGTTCCAATAGGTCAATCTCGGCAACAAGGCCAATCCGGCGCACACAACAAGGGACCCTGAATGCGGCTGATCAGGATTTGTTTGATTGCAGTGGCGGTGATCGCAATCGCCGTAGTCGGGTTAAGACTGGCGTTTCCGCTTCCTGAAGAGAACTTCTCAGAGCGAACGCTGAAGCAAGATGCGGACTGGACCGGACCCTTGGGGGAGACGATCAAAAACGCTCTCGAACGGAATCCCGGGCGGGACGGAATTCGGCCTTTGGGCAATGGGCGCGTGGCTTTCGCGGCCCGGGCCATCCTCGCGAGAGAGGCGGTTTCCTCAATCGATGCTCAGTACTACATCTGGCAAGATGACGTCACGGGCCTGATGCTGCTGGATGAGCTTAGGTCGGCGGCCGAGCGCGGCGTGCGGGTCAGATTGCTGGTCGACGATAACGGCATATCCGGAATGGACAGTTATCTTGCCGAACTCGATGCCCTACCGACCGCAAATGTGCGTATTTTCAATCCGTTCACGCTGAGAAACCCAAAACTCCTGTCATATGCTTTTGACTTCGGCCGCCTGAATCGACGCATGCACAACAAATCAATGACAGTGGACGGTGTGGCAACGATTGTCGGGGGCCGCAATGTCGGCGACATATACTTCGATTACGGCGCTGGAACCCACTACCTGGACGTGGACGCGATAGCCATTGGTCCGATCGTGGACGAGGTTTCGCAATCCTTCGACTCATACTGGAACAGCGGTTCATCCTACGACGCCGACCTCTTTCTTGGGCCTCCGGCGGAACAAAGCCTTCAATCCACGGCCGACGCTGCGCGACAGACTGCCGTTGGCGCGGGCTATCAAAAGGCAATCCAGGAAAATGCGCTGACCGACCAAATAGCCGCACATGATCTGAAGTTCGAATGGAGCGAAATCACCCTTTTTGCTGACGACCCGGCAAAAGGCCTTGGCGAAGTCAAAGGCGAAGACCTGATCGTGGAACGGCTGATCGAATTCGCGCAAGGCTCTGAAACCTCACTGGACCTTGTGTCGGCGTATTTTATTCCCGGCGAAAGAGGCGCTGACATTCTGGAAGGGTTGGCGAAGTCCGGCGTTAAGGTCCGCGTTCTGACCAACTCGCTGGACGCCACGGACGTCATGCCGGTTCATGCGGCCTATATGCGATACAGGGATGGCCTGCTGAACAGCGGTGTCGAGTTGCTGGAACTTCGGGCGTTACGGCAGGAACATCGCGACCGAAGCCTGCCCGAGATACTGGCCGGTTCAGCATCGGGATTACACGCGAAGGTCTTTGGGTCGGATGGAAAGCGGGTCTTTATCGGTTCCTATAACCTTGACCCTAGATCTGCGCGTCTCAATACCGAAATGGGATTGCTGGTCGAAAGCCCCGCGATTGCAGCGTCGCTTGCCGATCAACTGAACAGGCCCGAATTCGCGTACCGTGTTGAACTGGCCGACAACGGTGAGGTGATCTGGCTGCAAGAAGAAAAAGACGGGACAGTCACTGTTCACACGACGGAACCGGAAACCAGCAGCTTCCAGCGCGCGATGACGGCGGTCGTAAGGTGGCTGCCGGTCGAGTGGATGCTCTAGTTACCCTACTTTGAACAGTCAGGTGTTTACGAGCCGTCGTTGCTTGCGATAACCGGACTGAGGGTTCTGATCCCATAGGCATGTTCGACGCTGCTCTGGTCAAAGATGCGGATAACGCCAAGTTGCTGTTGGAAGAACATGCCTCTCTCACTCTGGAGGCCATGTGGGCGGACAATGTCCGCTGTGATTTTGCAGGTTCCCCTTCCTCAACATCACTCATTTTGGAAGACGGCGCGCACATAGCAGACCGAAAAAAAGCAACAGTTTGGCCAGGTCGCGCTCAATGCTCTCCGCTTAGTAGGGGCAACCGCCTTGATGGTGGACATTTCGCTGCACAAGCTCCTTGTAAAGCTCTCGGATGCGATGTGTTATTGGACCGGCACCTTCATGTTCACCGATCTTTTTCCCGTCAATTGACGCGACGGGTGTCTGGGCGCCGAAAGTACCTGTCAGGAATGCCTCGTCGGCACCATAGGCTTCGTAGAGCGAGTAGTTCTTTTCGAACACAGGGATGTCGTTAGCATGGCACAGGTCGATGACCTTTTGGCGCGTCACCCCATTCATGCAGTAGTCTCCGTTGGATGTCCAAACCTCGCCACGGCGCACAATGAAAAAGTTGCATGCATTCGTGGTGTTCACAAAGCCATGAGGGTCCAGCATCAGGGCTTCGTCGGCACCCGCCTGCTCGGCCTGCAAACATGCGATAACGCAGTTCAGTTTCGAGTGGCTGTTATACTTGGCGTCCTGGCTCATCGGCAGGCCACGCACCTGAGGCACGGTGGCCAGCCGGATGCCCTGGCTCATCAGGCTGTCCACCGGCTTCGAGTGCTCGACGATCGCAACTACCGTTGGCCCGGAACGTGACAACCCCGGATGCTGAAACGGCTTGTCCTTTGGACCACGAGTCACCATGAACCGGCAATGCGCGTCCGTTGTCATACCGTTGGCCTTGGCGGTGTCGTTCAGCGCCTGCAGGACCTCGGCCTTGGTCATGCCAACATCAATCGAGACGGCCTTGCAGCTGTTAAAAAACCGATCCATGTGTTCGTCAAAAAACGCCCATACACCGTCATAAAGCCGTAGCCCCTCCCACATTCCATCACCCAGCATGAAGCCGGAATCGTAGACGGACACCATGGCTTCGCTGCGCGGTACGATCCTGCCGTTGAGAAAGATCTTGATGTCCCGATTGCGCAGGTCTTCCTGCGCGTCATGGGTGGAATGGCTCAGGGATTGCTCGCTCATATCTTCGCTCGTAGCTGGACGCTGGGTTTAGGTGGTGCAGAGGCGGCGATGGCCGCCGCCCCGGTAAAGGTGGTTAGTTTAACAACCCGACTTCGCGGAAATAGCGCTCTGCACCGGGGTGCATCGGAGCGGACAGTCCGTTTACGACCATCTCCTCTTTCTTGAGGTTGGCAAAGGCCGGGTGAAACGACTTGAAGGCATCAAAGTTGTCAAAGACCGCCTTGACCATCACGTATACGGTTTCTTCCGGCACGTCCGAGGATGTCACGAAGGTGGACGGAAGACCGAAGGACGGAACGTCTCCATCTACGCCGCGGTACAGACCACCCGGAATTGTGACGTTACCGTAATAGGGTTTGCTCTCGACCAGAGCCTGCACGGCTTCGCCTTCAACCGGAATGATGTTGATGTCGCAGGTTGTAGCGGCTTCCAGAACGTTGGCCACCGGGTTCCCAGCGACCATCAGAAACGCCTCGATAGTATTGTCGCACAGCGCTGCGGATTGTTCTGCGGACTTCAATTCGGTCACCAGCCCGAAGTGATCCATGTCCCAACCCAACGCGTCTACCAGAACCTCTGCCGTCCCTCGCGTACCAGAGCCGGGATTGCCCAAGTTGATGGTCCGACCGCCAAGATCGTCCAGCGACTCGATTCCCGTATCCTTGCGCGCGGCGATGATGACCGTATCCGGATGCAGCGAAAACAGGCTGCGAAGCTCCGAATCCGGACCGTCCTCTTCGAATAAGCTGGTTCCGTTCAGGGCGTGGAACTGCCAGTCCGATTGCACAATGCCCATCTCCAGTTCACCTTCACGCATCGTGCGCAGATTGTAGACCGAACCGCCGGTGCTCTCGACCGAACAGCGAATGCCGTGCTCTTTCCGTCCCTGATTGACCAGTCGGCAGATGCCGCCGCCAACGGCGTAATAGATGCCGGTAACACCGCCCGTGCCGATGGTCAGGAACTCTTCGGCTTTTGCCGGAGCGCCCGACAGCAGCGCAGCGGCGCCAATCACCGCGAGCCCCGAGTGCATTTTCCGTTTAAGAACGCCGGTCGACAACATGAATTTCTCCCTTTTCACCTGTTGCGTCATTCCGGTTCCGGACCGGATGAACTGTTCCTGCCGATGGGGTGGGCAATCGCAGCCAGGTTTCGCGCTTTTCGAATCCCCACCTGGCATGACACTACAGCAGGATTTTTATATTGTCGACAATTTGTATTATTGTCGACAATATTGCATATTCGAACTAACTCAAGTTTCCAAACACCGCAGCCAGCCATCGAACCGGAATAGAAAGTTCAGCTTCGGTCATTTTTCTGGCTATCCTGGCTTAAAGAAGTAATCTCGCCTTCCACCCATCGGGTGTTCCACCAACGGGATCGAAATGACACGGCAAGCATCCTCACCAGAGAAATCCGGCGATACGCTGAAAGACAGAACATTGGAGCGTCTCCAGAAACTGATCCTGACCGGCAATCTGAATCCGGGTGCAAAGCTGCTTGAAACACAAGTTGCCGCCCAATTGGACGTAAGCCGCGCAACGCTTCGCGAGGCCATGGTTCAATTGAGCGAGATCGGGCTTCTGGTCTATCTGCCTTTCCGCGGAACGTTCCTGCGTACATTGGATCCGGTTGATCTGGATGAAATCTATTCGTTTCGCACCGGGCTCGAGAAGATGGCCTTCCGGTTCTGCTGGGACAAGCGCGATCTGATCAGCCTCGCCGACCTGCAGATGCGAAACAACAAGCTATGCGATTGCATCTCGAACAATGATCCATACGGTGCGATCATGGCCGAAATGCATCTTCATTCTTGGTGCTACGAGCTGTCGGGGCATACCCTGCTGTTGCAAAGCTGGGAACGTCTGAAACCCAACCTGCAGTTCTACTTTGCCATGCATCAAAAGGCGCATGGGCGTGGCGGCCCGCTCCATGAGTCCCACGACAAGTATATTCAGCTAGCCTACGGGGACAGCTTGGATGACATGCTGGATCACCTTGAAGACCACATGCAACAAGGCCTGGAAAATACGATGAAGTTTCTTGATGAACGAAACGTTTCGTAAGTCAGGCCATAGCTTTCCCGGGGATTGAACAAACACTGCACGCCCTTAGAGTCGCACATCTTGAGATTCGCGCCACTTCCCGAACCGATCGTCCGAGGATGCAAAGGGGCCTTGGTTCAAGCCTCGCAACCGTCAATGCATCATGGGAACAGTCCAAACCGGCACGCGACGTTTGTTGTCAGCGCGCCGGCATCTCACGGCATCAGAAAACGCCATGGGAGGGAGCTTATTTCCTGTTGTGGAAAATGAACCCGATAAAGTTCAGCAACAATTGGGCCGCCAGGATTTGTGTGCTTTCCGAGGGGTCATAAGCAGGCGCGACCTCGACCAGATCGATGCCGACCACGTCGCCGCGTTTGCTGAGGCCCTGCAGGATTTCCAGCACGTCATAATACTGAAACCCGCCATGGCTGGGTGTTCCTGTACCCGGCGCAATCGACGGGCAGAAAGCGTCGATATCGATCGTGACATAGTACCGGCTGCCTTCCGGGATGCGATCCAGAACGCCTTCGACGCCCAGCTTGCGAACCTGCCGCACCGACAGGATGTCCGATCCGCGCGCCCGCGCATCGTCATAACCTTCTTTCGCGGTCGAGGACACGTTACGGATGCCCAGTTGGGTCATGCCCGAGACATAGTCCTTTTCGATGGCGCGGCGCATCGGGTTGCCATGGCCAACGGTGACACCGTGCCGTTCATCGACGAAATCCAGATGCGCATCGATCTGGATCACGTGGATCGGTCCGTTTTTGGCGCAGTCGTCCTTATATGCATTGATGCAGGGAATATTGACCGAATGGTCGCCGCCGATGGTGACAGGGATCGCGCCGGCATCGAGGATTTTCCTGACGCCGTATTCGATGTTGGCGTGGCTCTCCTCGGTCTTGGTGTGGATGATGTCGGCGTCCCCCAGATCGACGATGCGAACGTCGCTGCCCAGATAGGTGGCGTCATCCTCGTGATCATAAGCTCCCGCGTGACCAAAGCTGAACAGGGTCGATGCCTCGCGCACCGAGCGTGGCCCGAACCGTGCGCCCGAGCGGAACTGACAGCCGAAATCGAATGGCGCGCCAAGGATCGCCACATCCGCGTCGATTTCGTCCCAGTTCTCGACATAAGGCTTCTTGCCAAAGGTCGAGATGCCGACAAAAGGCAGATTCAGACGACCAGCTTCATAACCATGTCCCGACATGATTTTCTCCGTTTCTTATGGTTTAGCGATAGGCCAGTTCCGGCAGGAACAGGGCGATTTGAGGGAAGGTTATCAGCAAGCCCGTCACGATCAAAAGGATGATCAGGAACGGGGGTACTCCGCGTACCACCTCAACAAAGGGGCGGCGGAAGACCGCGATGGCAGTGAACAGGTTGCAGCCGAAGGGTGGCGTGGCCGCGCCGATGGCAACCTGAAGCGTGATCAGAACACCGACCAATACCGGGTCGAGGCCGCTGGATTTGATCATCGGCGCAAAGATCGGAACCAGAATCAGGATCACCACGATCGAGTCCACGAACATGCAGCCGACGAAGAAGGCCACGTTGATTGCCAGCAACACCATTAGCGGGCTGGCGTTTTCCAGACCCAGTGCGGCGATGATGGTCTGCGGCACTTGGGCAAAACTCAGCGTCCAGCTGAATGCCGCGCCTGCCGCAATCAGGATGAAAACGACCGAAGTGATGGCACCGGTGGACAACGCGATATCGAACAGATCACCGACCTTGATCGAGCGGAAGATCACGACCTCCAGCACGACCGCATAGAGCACACAGATCGCCGCCGCCTCGGTCGGAGAGAAGACACCGCCATAAATACCGCCCACGATGATCGCTGGAAAACCCATCGGCCATAGCGCTTTACGCAGGGCGGTAAAACGCTGTGCCCAGCCCTCGCGCGGCAGCACGGGGATGTCACGGCGATAGGCGTAGACCATGCAATAGGCCGAGAACAGCGCCACGATCAGCAGACCCGGCAGGATACCCGCGATGAACAGTTGCGAGATCGAAGTGCCCGACACGACGCCATAGATGATCATGCCGATCGACGGCGGGATCAGATAGGCGAGGTCGGCGGCGTTCACGATCAGACCGATCGAGAAACTGTCGCTGTAGCCCGATTTAAGCATCCGGGGGCGCATCGCGCCGCCGATGGCCACAACCGTCGCCTGGGTCGAACCGCAAACCGCGCCGAACAAGGCGCAGGCCGAGGTGACAGAGATCGCCAATCCGCCCTTGATATGGCCCATGAAGCTCATGACAAGGTCGATCAGCCGGTTGGCAGAGTGACCACGTGTGATGATGTCAGCGGCCAGAATGAACATCGGCACCGCGATCAGCGCAGCCGGTTTCACACCCCCGATCATCTGTTGGATCAGGATCTGCATGTTCATGTCTGGGAAGTAGACAAGGAACCCCAGCACCGCCGCCGAGATCAGCGGCATTTTCATCGGGAAGCCTGCCAGCAGCAGGACGATCATGACGACCAGCATCAACTCGGTCATTTGCCTGCCTCCTTGGAATCTTCGAATTTCTTGATGGCCGCCGCAGTCTCGGGATCTTCGTAGCTGTCGACCTCTAGGTACGAGACGTAGACCTCTTCCTCGGCGAAATTCAGGTTGCGGATCGCGGTCAGCAGGTATTGGAACGAGGCCAGCGCAAGTCCGATCACCACCCAGACGTAAGTTAGGTACAGCGGCAGCTGCAGCGCCGGAGTTATCCGCCCGCGCGAGGCGGCTTTCTGAACATATTCAAGCGCGTACCAGGCCAAAACCGCCATGACGGCTGCGGTGGTGGCGGCAATCACCACCATCAGAGCCTTGCGCAGTTTGATCGGCAATGCGTCATAGATCGCCGACATGCGGATATGGATGCCTTTGCGGGTGGCATAACCCAGTCCCATGAAGGTGACGATGACGATCAGGAACTCGTTCAGTTCTTCAGAGAAATAGATGGACTGGTTGAACACATAGCGACCAAAAACATTGGCAATTGTGTTCACGGCCATCAGGATGATCCCCCAGCCCAGGATGCAGACTTCGATCCGTCCGATGACGGTGTCGATCTTTCCCAGAAAGCCGAAGGGAGTGGCAGTGCCGCTTTGCATGATGTCCTCCCTTTGAATGCCCTCACGCGCGGGGGGCGTGAGGAAGTTTTGTGTGAGTGGTGGGGAGATCAGTTACCCGCAAGCTCCGCCTGCAGTGCGTCAAGCAATTCCTGACCGCGGGAACCGACGGTATCGACATAGGCCGCCGAAGTGTCGGTGCTGCGTGCACGGAACACGTCACGCTCTTCTTCGGTCAGAACAACCAGACCGATGTCGGGCTTGGCTTCCTTGATGATGTCCAGACGCTGCTGGTTAAAGTCGGCAACGACACCGTCGATGAAACCGGTCATGTCCGCCATGGTGTCACGCACCAGTTGCTGACGGTCAGGACTGAGGGTTTCAAACCAATCCGAGCCGGCCACGACAGTGGTGACAAGCTCCTGCTCGCCAGCCCAGATCAGGTGGCTGGTGATTTCATAGAACTTCATCTCTTCGATGGTCGGGATCGGGTTGACCTGACCATCAACAGCACCCAGTTGCAGCGCCCCGAACACTTCGCCAAACGGCAGCGGTGTCGGGCTTGCACCCATGTTCTTGTAGGTTTCCAACAGGATCGGCGACACCATCACGCGCATCTTGAAGTTGTCGAAATCTTCAGGCGTGCGGATCTCGCGGTTGGTGGTCCAGACCTGCGGGCCTTCGGAATACATCGTCAGAACTTCCAGACCGCGCTGGCGAAAATCATCATTCATCGGGCCGTATATGGTTTCCGAACTGCTCAGGATGTTCGAGATTGCAGCCGGGTCGGACGGCAGCAGGTAGGGCAGCAGGAACACCTGGCTTTCCGGCACAACAGTGCCCAGGTTGCCGATCGAGACATTGGTGAACTGGATGATGCCATCGGCGGCCTGCTCGACTGTTTCTGTCGGCGTGCCCAGCGCGCCCATCGGATAGACGGTCACGGTCACGTCACCATTCGTCGCGGTTTCGATGCGGGATTTGAACTCCTGCGCATAGGCGTCCATGATCGAGCCCGGAATTTCCTCGATGGCGAATTTCCAGTCTTCCGCCAGCACACCAATGGGCGCCAGCCCGAGCAGCGCGGCGGTCGCAGTTGTTCTTAGGGTACTCAGAGTAAAAGCCACGCGAATATCCTCCCGTTTCGCTTAGTCAGTTGCTTCTGAGGGAGATCACATCACGGTTCCTTTCATTAAAAAATATCATACTGTAAATGTTGACATAAGGATTCTTCATGTAATGACCTCAGTGAGGGCTGATCGTTGAAACTGCTGAGAAATACACTTCTGGAGACTTTTGTTGCCGTGGTCGATTCCGGTGGATTCACCGATGCGCAATATGCGCTGGGTATCACCCAATCAGCCATCAGCATCCGAATCCGCGACCTGGAAGCTGCGCTTGGTTACCGGGTCTGCGAACGGGGGCGCGGCGGTTTCTGGCTGACGGAACGCGGCGAGATTGCGTACAAAAAGGCCAAAGACATATTGCGGAGCGCGCGTGATTTTGATGCCGAACTGCTGGGGCTTCGAAACACGATAGCCGGCGATTTGAGGATCGGCGTCGTGGACGCTGTCAACTCGTTGGCCGAGCTGAACCTGGCAGAAGCCCTCAAGCGATTTCTGGATCGGCCAAACGAGGTGCAGCTGGAAGTCGTCGTTGCCTCACCAACAGAATTGACGCAACGGTTGCTGACCGGGGAACTGCATGTGGCAATTGCGCCCTTTCGCAATCAGGTTGCCGAACTGACCTATAATGAACTGTGTCAGGAAGAACATCGGCTCTACTGCGGACGCGACCATCCGTTGTTCGGTCTGCCCGACAACAAAATCGATTTCGACGTCATCTCGCAACATCAGATTTGCCAGCGGTCCTACGGAATGCTGGTATCGCCAGAACTGCAATCCCAGGAATCCAAAGCGGTCGTGGCGAATATGGAGGCGATGGCGACATTGATTGAAACCGGCCATTTTCTGGGGCCGCTGCCTGTTCACTTTGTGGAAGGCCTTGGGCAAAACGGCCGTCTGAGAGAACTTGCGCCTGAAAGACTGCACTGGACCTCGACATTCTACCTCGCAACGCGATCTTCCAGCCTGCACAGACAGGCAGTTGAACTTTTTGTGGCGGACGTGCTCCGGTCATGCGAGGCGGTTGAAACCTAAATGCACTGGCCGTGTAGCTAGTATTTGGGCTCACCTGCCCCAATAAATGCCGGCACCTGCCGGCTCCAGGACAACGCCTGAGACGTTGAATTTTCAGGCCGGTTGCACCCGGCACATCCGGGCTACATTGCGAAATTCGCCTGAATGAACTAGTGACGCGCCATCTGTAGACATGGTGGATAGCTTAATGAAGATTCTGATCACGGGGGGCGCGGGTTTTATCGGGTCGCGGCT